>JBCCCA010000071.1:0-13820 GCA_039033735.1 Pseudomonadota bacterium | reverse complement strand
GGAGAGGATGACGAAACCGACGCCTACGAGCCGGACGACGCAAGCATCGAGGTCGAACTGGAAGAGGGCGAAGAGCCTTCGGGGGCCGAAGCTACCGCGGCGGAACGGCTGGCAGACCGACCGCTGATCAGCCGGAATGATGTTGCGCTGGCCCGGTTTGCGCGGCTGGCGGATGCGCGCCTGCCTCAACGTCTGACCTATCGGCGCAAACGCGCGAAGCATGGTGACCGGATCGATCTGCGCCGCGCGCTGCGCGAGGCGGCGCGGCAGGACGGCGATGTGATCACTCTGCCACGCACACGGCGGAAGCAACGGCAACGCCGGATCGTGTGTCTTGTCGATATCTCTGGGTCGATGAAGGACCGTTCAGACGCGCTGTTGGGGTTTGCACACCGTCTGATGCAAAGTGCCGAACGAGCAGAGGTTTTCACCCTGGGCACGCGGCTGACCCGGATCACGAGCGCTTTGCAGATTGCAGACCGCGACGCAGCATTGTCGCGGGTCAGCAGCGCGGTCGCCGACCTTGATGGTGGGACGCGGATCGGAGATGCGCTGGAGGCCTATCTTGCTGTGCCGCGCTATGCAGGATTTGCCCGCGGGGCTTTGGTTCTGGTGTTGTCAGACGGGCTTGAACGCGGTGATCCCGGGGCCATGACGCTTGCGACGGCGCGTCTGGCGCGGATGGCATGGCGGTTGCACTGGCTGACGCCCTTGGCAGCCGACGCCGACTATGCACCCCAAACAGCCGGCATGCTGGGTATTTTGCCGTGGCTGGACGATCTGGGCGACGGCGGCAGCGTCAGCGCCATTTGCGAGCACGTACTAGGGATTGCGAGGGCAGCATGATTGACGCGCATCACCATATCTGGCGGCAGGCTGATTTGCCCTGGCTTCTTGGGCCCGAACAGCCGCGCATATTCGGCCCCTACGCGGCCATCAAACGCGACTATATGATCGAAGAGTATCTAAGCGATCTGGAAGGCACAGGCATTACGGGCTCGGTTTATGTGCAGGCCAACTGGGCCCCGAACTGGGCACTGGACGAGGCGGCGTGGGTTGCCGCCGAAGCGGCGCGTGTGGGCTGGCCGATGGCAATCGTGGCTTACGCGGACATGACCCGTTTCGACTGTGCCGAGCAACTCGACAAGCTGGCCGACATCCCCGGCGTCGTCGGGATCAGGCACCAGTTCCACTGGCATGAAAACCCGCTTTACCGTTTTGCGGCGCGCGATGATCTGTGTGACGACACATTGGTGCAGGACAACGTGGCGCGGCTTGCAAGGCACGGGTTCAGCTTTGATTTGCAGGTATTTTCCGGGCAAATGGCCGGAGCTGCGCGTTTGGCAAAGGCGTGCCCCGATGTAACCTTTATTCTGCAACATGCTGGCATGCTTGAGGACCAAAGCGAGGCCGGGCGTAAGGCGTGGCTTGACGGTTTAAGCGCGCTGGCCGCGTGCAAGAACGTCACCTGCAAGCTGTCAGGCCTTGGCACGTTCATCCACAGAAATGATCCCGAGCATATCAAGGATCAAGTCAAAACGGCCCTCAAACTCTTTGGTCCGGACCGCTGCCTTTATGGCTCGAACTATCCGATCGAAAAACTCTGGACATCCTACAGTGACCTCTGGGCCGCCTACCAAGATGCCGTGCCCAAGGCGCACCGTACTCAAGTCTTCACCAAAACAGCAGCCCGGATCTATCGGCTGGCCATTTGAAAATAGGGAGTAACAACATGGCTCTGCAAATTCATGTTCTGGACTACGGCGATATCGAACTGGAAACCTCGTTCCTCGTGCTGGGACACGAATGCGGACGAACGCGGCGGGTTCCGGTCTATGGCTTTCTCATCACCGGGGGGGAGTATCCGGTCCTTGTCGATACCGGTTATCGCGACAACGCCATCATGGAAAGTTTGGGCATGCGCGGCCTTCAGTTCCACGAGAACCGGATGGAAAACCAGCTTGCCAAACACGGGTTGAAGCTGGGGGACATCCGCTATGTGCTACACACCCATCTGCACATCGACCACGCTGGTATGGATGATCTGTTCCCGATGAACACGACTGTCATTCTGAACCGTCGCGAAATGGAATTCTCGGTTTCGGGGATCATGTATCCGCAATACCCAAAACCCGACATCAAGCACCTTGTCGACCGAATCTACGAACCTGAGGCCATACGTTTCATGGACCTTGAACTGAGCGGCGCGGAAGAAGTTATGCCCGGTGTCTGGTGCGAGGCCGCGGGCGCGCACACCGAAGGGTCGATGAACGTGATTGTCGAAACGGCCGAAGGGTTGGCCTGTATCTGCGGCGATGTGGTCTATGACTTCAACGATCAGATCGTCAACCACGTGCGGGTCAACAACTACATGGAGCCGCAGACGACGGGCAACCATTCGGGCTCGAAACGAGCCGAGAAAGCGGCGGTCAAGAAGTTGATAAACAACTACACTTGGATACTGCCGACCCATGATAAGGGCGCAAAGGTCGAGCGCGGCCAAGTTGTCGGGCGCACCGGCATGGTTGTCCCTGGGCCGCTGGTCGAAACACTGCCAAGTCGCGATTGGTTCCCGGTCTGATCCCGGGGCTTTGACGACCAAAAAGGGGGAGAGACAATGGGCCATATCGCCAAGGATGACCGTTTCGGCAGCCTGATTGCCGAGCATGAACCAGTGCGCCAGATTGGCACGGGATACATGTTCACCGAAGGGCCTTTGTGGCACCCGGTCGAGCAACATCTGATCTTCTCTGACATGCCCGGTGACACGCGGCGCAAATTTGTGCCCGGACAAGGCGTGACCGAGATCGCCAAGCCCTCAAACAAGGGCAACGGCATGACGTATGATGCCGATCTGAACCTCTTGATTTGCGAGCATTCCACATCGTCCGTCGTGCGCATCCGCCGGGACGGCACGCGCGAAGTGTTGTGCACCCATTTCGAAGGGCGCGAGCTGAACTCGCCGAACGACATCATCGTGCGGCGGGACGGCGCGATTTTCTTTACTGATCCGACCTATGGGCGGATGGAGGGGTTTGGCATTCCGCGCCCTTTGCAGATGGGGTTTCAGGGCGTCTATATGTTGCCACCCGGGCATCAGCCCGGACAGGAACCTGTGCTGGTCTCTGACCGCTACATGTTCACGCAACCCAACGGGCTGTGCCTGAGCCCTTGCGAAAAATTCATGTGGGTGAACGATACGGATCAGGCCAATATCCGGATGTTCGATGTCGGCGAAGAGGGAATGTTGCGCAACGCGCGCATCTTTGCCTCGGGTATCAAGGAACCGCTGCGCAAGGGCGTGCCGGACGGTATGAAAGCCGACCAGGCCGGAAATATCTATGTCACGGCCCCCGGCGGGATTTGGGTTTATGATTTCCATGGGCTCAAGCTGGGCGAGATCATTTTGCCCGAGATGGCCGCGAACCTGCATTGGGGTGGGCCGGATTGGAGCACGCTTTATATATGCGCGGAAACCTCAGTCTATTCGATGCAAACCAGGACGACCGGCCGATCCGAGGCGTTCATGACCCCTCACGCACCAACAACGGCGCAAGGAACACAAGCGCCTACGGCCCCAGCCAATGCCTTGCAGATCAAAGACCAGATTGGGCGCATTGATCCGCAGCGCACGGCGCTCATCCTTCAAGACCTGCAAAACGATGTGATGATTGAAGGGGGGGCGTTTGCCGAAACGGGCAGCCCGCAACATGCGAAATCCCAGAACGTGGTTGCCAATGCGATGCGTCTCGCCCAGGTCGCACGAGCCAAAGGTGTGATGGTGATCCATGTCTGGATGGTCTGTGAACCCGGTCATCCGTATCTTGCACAACATGCCGCGCTGATGCAGGGCCTGAAAGGGGAAAACGCGCTTGTGCGCGGGACATGGGGGGTGGCCCCGGCGCCGGGGCTTGAGCCGCAGCAAGGCGATTTGGTCGTCGAGAAAATGTCGATGAGCGCTTGGGAGACATCGCGTCTGGAATCCTATCTGCACCACGGGGGGCGTGATACGATCATCAATTGCGGAAGCTGGACCAATATGAGCGTCGAACACACGGCGCGCACAGGCGCAGACAAAGGCTTTCACATGATTGTTCCCGAGGATGCCTGTTCAACGATGAACGACATATGGCACCGGGCGTCGATTGATTTCGCCATGCAGAACGTTGCAACAGTAACGCAAACAGACGCCGTCATAGCGGCATTGAGCTAACGAGAGATTATGGATCAGGTTGCAGTTGTCACAGGTGGTGCGCAGGGGATCGGATTTGCCTGCGCCACCGAACTTAAATCAAAAGGCAGCAAGATCGCCTTGTGGGATATGGACACCGACGCGTTGGCAGAGGCTAAGGCCAAGTTGGGCGATGATACCGTGACCTGCCAGGTCGACATCGCCGATTGGGACAGTGTCAGCGTCGCCGTGGAAAAAACGGAAAGCGCGTTGGGTGGGATCACCCAAACAATCAATTCAGCGGGAATTGCCGGGCCCAATACCGTGATCGAAAACTACCCGCTTGACGATTGGAACCAGATTGTCTCGGTCAACCTGACGGGCTCGTTTCATGTTCTAAGGGCGATTTTGCCGGGGATGAAAGCCCGTGGCTACGGTCGCGTTGTCCTGATTGCATCCGTTGCCGGCAAGGAAGGCAACCCGAACGCGTCGGCCTATTCGGCCTCAAAGGCGGGGGTGATCGGTCTGACCAAGTCGGCGGGCAAGGAATGTGCCAGCCTTGATATCGCAGTCAATTGCGTGACGCCCGCTGCGGCGCGCACCCGCATTTTCGATCAGATGAGCCAGGAACACATCGACTTCATGCTGTCCAAGATCCCGCGTGGCCGCTTTGTCGATGTTACCGAGGTTGCGCATATGATCGGTTGGCTGTGTTCCAAGGAAAACAGCTTTACCACTGGCGCCGCCTTTGATCTGTCAGGCGGCCGAGCGACCTATTAAAGGTCGGCGGCTATCCCGACCACAGTTCCGTCTTCGGATAGAACTGCGACCAGGCAAACCAGAACGCTTGATGGCTTGGCACATCGCCGCCGTTCTCGTCGACAGCGCTCAACCCGCCAGCGTTCAGAACCAGTTCGATATTCTCGAACGCGACGACTTGGCCAGCCTGTAGCGCCAGGAAAGCCGCGCCCCTAGGAAAGGCCACGGGAACGCCCGAGGCCGTCATCGCACCGATCACATCTTCCTGTACGGGCAATCTGGGGTCTACATTGCCGATAGGAAAGATCGGCCCGTTGGCATCCCGGGTGTTGCGCAGATCGAAATCCCGCCCCAAAGCCAAGTTCTCGGACAGCACCGTGGTGTCTGGATGGGCCGTTTTCCACGTTCCCCAATCGGTGGTGATCACGGTCGCTTGGGCTAATGTCACGCCAATCTCAGCCAACGGCCCGGTGACCGCGTGACCCAGAAACGTATCAAAAAGTGACATGGTCCGGACGTCATACATCACCTTGTTCGAGCGGATCAAAAGCCCGGTCGTGCGTAAAATTGGGCGTTCTACATCCATGGGCAGGTCATCGGTGAAATAGGCCTGCGCGGCACCGCATAGGGTACAATACGGAATGCCCAGATCGCGCCCGCCCAGCGTATCATTCACCATCTCACGCACTTCCATGATGCGGCGGGGATAGGCGCGCGCGTCTCCGTTGATCTCGATCCCAAAGATGATGTCGCTGTCTTTAAGCCAAGACGCGTCTTCGGCGGTTGTCACCTTGGGGTTGTCCACCGCCGGAATGCAGGCGCAAGGACTGTCTGTCGTGTTATAGGCCCGTGCGTCGATCGGCACACCGCCCCATGACACCATACGCCAATCAATCTCGCCTTCGACGAACAGGCCATCCCAGCCATGCACGGCGTTGGTATAGATGGCCCGCTTTGTATCCAGATAGGACGGATAGGCGGGAATGTCCCACGCGATAAGATGGTCTGTAATCCGCGCCCAGCGATCCTGGGGTTGGGCATCGAAGGTTATGCCAAGCAAATCGGCGCCGGCCGCGGCCAACTCTTCGTATACGTCTCGTTGCCATACGAAGCGCATTAGATCGCTGATGCTCCACACAACACGTGGATCGCCTGCCGCCACCAGGGC
Source organism: Pseudomonadota bacterium (assembly GCA_039033735.1). GTDB lineage: Bacteria > Pseudomonadota > Alphaproteobacteria > Rhodobacterales > Rhodobacteraceae > JAJDOD01. Next base: position 7,722 of record JBCCCA010000071.1, on the reverse strand, counting down.
TTCCAGCGCCAGCGCGTTGGCTTCACCCCATGTGGTGCGCGACACGGACCCCACCGGGGCAATCGCACCATAGAACGCGCTTTGAACCGCTTGCGCCAGACCATCCTCCAAAGGGCCGTCCGGGATCGGCGGCGGTGCCCCGAATTCCGTGAGAATGTATTCGGGCAGTTCAGGGCGGTCTTGGGCGACAAGCGGTACTGATCCAAAGGCGAACGCCAGCAGAAACACACACGACATTCGCACGACATGGGTCAAAATGCGTATCCTCTCTGCCACGGTTTGAACCATCTCGAGCCTATGATCGCGTGGGCACATTTATCAATTCACAATGCCATCATCATGGTAAGGGCGGCTTATAGAGACCCCAAAATGCGGTAAGGTCCCAACCCAACCCAACACCAATGTCGCTGGCCTGGTTGCGCACGAACAACTCAAACTGCTGGCCGGTCGGCGTAGAGGTCCATTAAGTGTCTGATAGCAAGCCATATAATCCATGCAGCAGGGCACCCCTCTCGATTGCGCCGATCAAGGGTGGTGTCTGAATTGAAAATTGGTGATCTAAAACAGTTGGTTACAACAGGGAGTGTTACTTGATTTGATAAATTTCAGAAAACCAAGCCGCCTTGCCGCAGAACGGCGGCTGTGCGGACGAAGTGAGCTTTCGACTTTAGAGCGTATCTGACTATCCGTCTTAAAAAATGTCGATCCTATCTTCGCCTAAGAGACTTTTCAGCTCATCAACGGGAAAAGTTTTGGTTGCGTGGGCCTTGTCCACATGCACCGCATAAAAAGTCTCCGTCTCAAAGAATTTCCGAGGCAAATCAGACAAGCTGTCTGGTAGGAAGCCCACTGCGCTCATTTCAGTGTGAAGCATACAAATCCCGAAGCCGTTCAATGAGATAAAAGCGAACAAGTGCCCATGGCTGAAAACGAACGGCTGCCTCAAATGACCTGAAATCGATTTTGCGGAGCCATAAACAGAGCCAACTTCTTTACCTTTTCCGCTCGGCCAATTGGCCGAGAACTCACCTAAAACTTCGAATACGATTGCGTCCATCTGCTGCTGGCCCCGAAGCGAATAGCGTAATCATAGAAAGCTTGCTTGCATTGCTCAATGACCGACACAATGGGCTCAAAGCGGCCATTCGTTGGAAGCGTGGGTATCGACCTGCTCGGCCCGTCTTGTTATGGCAAGCCATGGCCACGAAGCCCGATCATAACGCCCGCCTTAGCGTGGCTCCGATGATGGATTGGACAGATCGGCATTGCCGGTATTTGCACCGTATCCTGTCGAAGGACACGTTGCTCTATACGGAAATGATCACGGCACCGGCGCTTGTGCGTGGGGGCGCGCGGCATCTTTTGTCCTTTGATAGCGTCGAGCATCCGATTGCGTTGCAACTTGGGGGCTCTGATCCGGCCGAACTGGCCGAGGCCGCGAAAATGGGCGCGTCCGAGGGGTATGACGAGGTTAACCTGAATGTCGGTTGCCCGTCGGACCGTGTGCAGTCAGGCACATTCGGAGCTGTCCTGATGAGAACGCCGGGGCTTGTTGCCGATTGCGTCAGCGCCATGCGGGACGCGGTCGAGGTGCCGATCACGGTCAAATGTCGCATCGGCGTCGATGATCAAATCCCGGGCGAAGTGTTGCCGGACTTTCTTGAGAAACTGCGCGGCGCTGGTGTCACGCGCGTCGCCATACATGCCCGCAAAGCCTGGCTGAAAGGACTAAGCCCCAAGGAAAACCGCGACATCCCACCGCTTGATTATCCGTTGGTCCACCAGATGAAAGCGTCTTTCCCCGACCTGCATGTCTCGATCAATGGCGGCGTTGAAAGCCTGGATGCGGCTGAGGCGTTTCTGGAGGCCGGGATCGATGGCGTGATGATTGGACGGGCGGCCTATCATGCGCCCTGGGATATTCTGGGTGACGCCGATCGTCGGATATTCGGGGGCGCGAACCCATGCGCCACGCCGTTTGAGGCCGCGATGCAAATGGTGCCCTACATCGAAGCGCATCTAAGCCAAGGGGGGCGGCTTCATAACGTGACCCGCCATATGTTGGGCTTGTTCAGCGGACGACCGGGCGCGCGGGCGTGGCGGCGTATTCTGTCCGAGGGGGCCAGCCGTGATGACGCAGGTCCGGAACTGGTGATCGCCGCGCTGGATGCCGTGCAGGCGCGACAGGCGGCCTGACACGCTAGCCAGGTTTGTAAACGCGGTGCGCTTCGGGGTCGGATATGTCGAAGGGCAGTGCGGTCAGGGCTTCCCATGCCTCGGCCGGTATCTCGGCGGTCAGCCAATCCAGTGTCTCTTTGACCCGCTCGGGCTTGGTCACGCCCACAACTGTCGATGTCACGCGCGGATCGCGTGTCGAAAACTGAAGGGCCGCGGCGCCCGGGGCAATGTTGAAATCGGCGCAGATTTTCTCGATCCGCCGCACCGGCTCCAGCGCGATGTCATCCGCGGGCGAGTAAGTAATGCGCGGCATGACAGCGCTGCCTTTGGCCAGAACACCACCGGCATAGGGGGCAGCATTCAAGATCGCCATGCCTTCGCTGGCCGCATAGGCAAAGATCTGTTCGGCCGAACGGTTCAGCAAGGTCCAACGATTATGACTGATCAACGTATCGAACGGCCAGTCCTGCAAAAGTTGGAACATCAACTCGTTCTTGCCCATGGCAAGACCGACCGCATCTGCAAGACCTTCCTCTTTCATCTTAAACAATGTGTCCATCGCACCGCCCGGACGCGTGATCTCGGACAGATCTCCGGCATGTTCGGGGTCGTGCAGATGCAGGACCTGAACGCGGTCCAGCCCAAGACGCGTTAGGCTTTCCTCGAGCGATCGCCGGGCCCGATCAGCGTCGAAGGCAAGTGTTTCGATATCGCGATCAAGCTTGGTCGATACCGCGAACCCCTTGGGCAAGCCGCCATGGGCGCGTATGGCGTCCCCGACGCGGGCCTCGCTGCGTCCCATCCCGTAATTGTTCGATGTGTCCAGCATGTTGACGGGCCCTGCGAAGATCGCGTCAAGCGTTTCACGCGCGCGCGCCTCGGGGACTTCATAGCCGTATGTGTCGGGCATGTCGCCCAAACCAGACGTCCCGAAGCAAAGTGGAGTAACGTCAATGCCGGTGTCTTTAATCGGTCGTTTTAGGATGGTTGACCCCCCGAGCGCATCTTCTTCAATCGCGCACGCATGGCCGCGTCCGCCTCGTCAGAGCCGTCATGAAAGGTTCCAAAGAGTTTGTCGAACGGGACCAGGCCGTCGCCGTAGTTCACCTCGAAAAACTTGTGGTGCAGATAATGCCCATAGGCATGCGCATCGATGACCTTATCCTCGCCGACTTCCAGTTTCTCGAATCCGATATGGCCGGGGATCGCCCCGAACCCGGCTTTATGGAGCTGATAAAGCGCGATCATCGGATGCGAAGGCAACAGCACGTGATAGAAAACGGACGCGAAATATAGGACATGTTCCGCCGGGTGCATTGCGAGCGAAGACCACGGCGACGGATTGACCGATTTATGGTGAATCGAATGGACATGCTTATAAAGCCAGGGCAGGTGGATCAGCCGGTGAATGGCATAGAAATGCGCCTGATGGATGAAGGAAACCAAAAGCGCCACGACGGCCAGATAGATGGGCGCGTCTGCCAGCCCCAACCAGTTGCCCCAACTGTTGGCATAGGCCCACAGCATGATCGCGGCGCATAGCGTCCAGACGGACACCCCGTAAAGCAAGGTGCGCAACATATTTTCGATGTTCTGGCTTCGGAACCAGAACTGCTTGCTTTGCGTCTCAGAGGGAAAGCGCGGGTTGAACTTGAACCTGTCCTCCTGCGCGCGCATGACATACAGGCGAAATTCAAACGCGCCGTAGAACAAGGTGACCGCCGCCACATTGATCCCGTAAAGCCGAAGGACCCAATCGAACGACAGGATTTGCATGGTCTCAATCGGCGGGATCAAATAGACCCAATACACAACCGCGGATGCAGCGTAAAACACATTCCATGGCAGGAAATAGCTGGGAAGCCATGCCAGCACGGCGCGAAGGCGCGGCGGATAAAGCGGGGCGATCTTCAGATGTGCGTTGGGCACATAATGGCCGCGTCGATCCCGTGTTCCGTGAAGACTTTCATCCATGTTTCTGAGTTTGCGGCTTGGTATCGCAAGTCGTCAATGCCGCATGGGTGTTGCAATCAAAGATCACGCGAAAATTCTGGCGGACAGCTGTGATTTTAGGAGGATTTGAAACAAAGCTTGGGGATAAGCGGGGGATAACTCTAAGACGCTTGCCGAATCGAGTTTAGCCCTTCTAGATGACGGCATGGAGTGGGATTCGACCTCAAAGCGTGGCGCTGAGATTGCAGCGCAGATCACCGGCCTTCAAAAAGAAGAACTCGACAAGTTCTTCCGGGATCATCTTCGACGCAGGGATCTTCATCTGGTCGTCGCCAACCTCAACGAAGCAGCACTGGCGAAGGACAACCCACGTTCAGAACATGCACGCACAGCATTGAAGCGGCTTGGCTTTCCGGACTAAAGTGGCATCGTCGCGGCGGTCTGTCCGCGTTTGATCAATTGATCTCGGGCTCACCGATGGGCGGTCCGAAATCTGTCCTCAGGAAATCGAAGTCGCAGCCCTTGTCCGCCTGTTCAATGTGCTTGGTGTACATCCAGCCATAGCCGCGTTCAAACCGGGGCGCAGGTGCACGCCATTCGGCTTGCCGTGCTGCCAGGACATCGGCCGAAACGTTCATTTCCAGAACTCTGTTCGGCACATCAAGTCGGATGATGTCGCCGGTCTGTAACAACGCCAAAGGGCCACCGATATAAGCTTCGGGCGCGACATGCAGCACGCACGCCCCGTACGAGGTGCCGGACATGCGCGCGTCCGACAGGCGTACCATGTCGCGGTGCCCTTGTTTGAGAAGCGCCTTCGGCATCGGGATCATGCCCCATTCTGGCATTCCGGGTCCCCCTTGCGGACCTGCATTGCGCAGAACCAGAACGTGATCCGGGGTCATGGGATAGTTCTCATCGTCGATAATTGCCTTCATATCGGCATAACTGTCGGCGACGATAGCGGGGCCTTCATGGACATGAAACTTGGGGTCACAGGCAGCTGGCTTGATGACGGCACCGTTTGGCGCAAGATTGCCGCGCAGTACAGCCAACGATCCCTCGTGATAGACCGGATTGCTAAGTGGACGAATGACATCGGAGTTATAAGTCTCGGCGCCCGCAATATCGTCGCCCAGCGTCTTGCCGCTGACCGTGCGCACGCTCAGGTCCAGTTTGTCGCCAAGTTCCCGCATCAAGGCGGGAAGGCCACCGGCATAGAAGAAGTCCTCCATCAGATAGTCGGACCCCGACGGCCGGATGTTGGCGATCATGGGTGTGGTGCGCCCGATTGCATCCAGATCATCCAGTCCCCACTCAATGCTCGCCCGGCGCGCCATGGCAATAAGATGAATGATAGCGTTCGTTGAACAGCCGGTCGCCATAGCGACAGTTGTTGCATTGCGCGTAGCAGCCTCGGTAACAATCTTGTCGGGTGTCAGGTCGTCCCAAACCATTTGGACGATGCGGCGCCCGCAGGCAGCCGACATCCGTTTATGCGCGGCATCAGGCGCAGGAATGGCCGAGGCGCCGGGCAGGGTCAGACCGAAGCCTTCCGCAATCGACATCATGGTCGATGCGGTTCCCATCGTCATACAGGTGCCATAGCTGCGCGCGATGCCGCCTTGCACGCCAAGCCACTGATCCTTCGTTATATTTCCCGCTCTCCTTTCGTCCCAGTACTTCCAGACATCCGTACCAGAGCCGAGTGTTTCGCCCGCGAAGTTGCCACGCAACATCGCACCGGCGGGCAGAAAGATGAACGGTAAGCCCATTGACAAGGCGCCCATGATGAGTGCCGGCGTGGACTTGTCGCACCCACCCATCAGGACGGCGCCGTCGACAGGATGCGAGCGCAAAGCCTCTTCGACCTCGATGGCACCCAGATTGCGATAGAGCATCGAGGTCGGCTTCAGGAACTGCTCGGCAAAGTCCGGCACAGGAAGTTCGACGGGCGTACCACCTGCTTGTAAGACGCCACGCTTCACCCAATCGGCCCGGTCGCGCAAGTGGTGATGGCAGGGCGACAGATCGGACCATGTGTTCAGAATGGCGATGATCGGTTTCCCGCTCCAGTCTTCGTCCGAAAGGCCCATCTGCATGGCGCGGCTTCGATGCCCCATCGACCGCAGATCGTCAGGCGCGAACCACCGGGCTGACCGCAGGTCTTCGGCACGTTTCTTGTGGCCCATGATGTCGCCTCCCTTTGTGGTCCGGTGCCCACTTGACCATCATCGTCCACCACAGGGAACCCCGTTCTAGGAAGGGCTGACGGGATGGTCTATGACGGCATCATGACGGACACCGCCTCAGAACGAGCGTATCAAGCCCTGCGGCGCTCGATCATCGCGCGCCAGCGTCGCCCGGGCGATGTGCTGTCGCGGTCCGTCTTGGCGACCGAGTTGGGCACCAGCCAAACACCGGTGCGCGAAGCACTTTTGCGTCTGGAGCGCGAGGGTTTCATCCGCGTCAAGCCTCAAGCGGCGACGGTGGTGGCGCCCATTTCCGTTTCGTCTGTTCATCAGGCTGCCTTTCTACGCCGCAGTCTTGAGCAAAACGTGGTGCGCCGACTGGCTCGGCGCAACAATGCCGTCGACTTGGGCGACCTGCGCCACACGCCGCCGCAGAATGCCTCGGCTGATGAGTTGGCCGGGACCGATAGGTTGTTTCACCGTGGTCTGTTCCGGCGGGTCGGTATGACGGAATTGTTCGACGCAACCCTTCCTTTGCTGGCACCCCTTGACCGGTGCCGTGCGCTACAGGCCCCGACGCCTGAACACGTCGCCCGGATCCACTCCGAACATCAAGACGTTCTTCAGCGTATCGAGGCGGGTGATCCCGACGGGGCCGCGGCAGCGATGACTGCGCATTTATCGCAGGAATTGGCCGAGCTTGGGCAGTGGCAGGCCGATCACCCAACCATGTTTGAAGAGGGCTGACACGCGGCCTACAGCAGCCCAGCATCCACCACGAAGCTTTGCTTGGTGATCATGCGCGCATCGTCAGAGGCCAGAAATAGCGCCATGCGAGCAATCTCGCTGCCATCCATGGCGCGTTTCAAAACCTGACGGGACACCAGCGCGTCGACATCCGCGTCGGTTGGATACCAAAGCGCGCGTTGGCGCGGCGTGAAAACAGCGCCCGGCTCGATCGCGTTGACGCGGATATTGTCATGGCCAAAGGCATGGGCTAGCGATTTTGTCAGCCCCAGCACACCGGCTTTGGCGGTGGCATAGGGGACCATGTCGCCCCCATCGAGCCGCCACACGATCGAAGAGACGTTTATAATAGCACCGCCGCCCGCCTCGGTCATAGACGTCCGGACGGCTTGTGCTGCAAAGAACTGTGCGCGGAGGTTCACAGCGTGGCTTTGATCCCAGTCAGCGACCCTGATCTTGTCCGTTGCGACCCGTTGATCATTCGCGGCATTGTTCACCAGGCAATGGATCGGACCGATCTGATCTTCGATCTGCTTGATTGCCGCCCCAAGTGCTGGGATGTCCGTGATATCGCATCGCTCGAAGATCGCGCCTGTTTCCTTGGCAAGCGCTGCGCCTTCGTTTTCCTGAATATCCAGGAACCCAACCTTCG
>JBCCCA010000070.1:0-13893 GCA_039033735.1 Pseudomonadota bacterium | reverse complement strand
CCGCGTGAGAAGCTGCGCCGAGCCCTGCGTTTGCCGCGTGCAGATTGGGGACGCGTGGTTGCGCATTCCGGCTTTGGGATCACGATTTTCGGCATTGCGGCCCTTTTGGCCTGGGAGATCGAAGACGTCCGCACGGCACAGATCGGCGACACATTCGAAGTCGGCGGGTATCAGGTCACGCTTTTGGACGTGCGCGATGTGGTTGGCCCGAACTATCAATCGACCATGGCCGAGATCCAACTGACCAAGGGCGCCACGACGGCGGTCCTGATGCCAGAAAGCCGGTACTATCCAGTGGCGGGTATGCCTACGACCGAGGCCGCAATTTCAAATGGTGTTTTTCGCGATCTCTATGCAGTGATCGGTGATGAGCAGGCGGATGGCAGCTGGGCGATCCGGACCTTTATCAAACCGTTCGCCAACTGGATTTGGGCGGGTGCCATCATCATGTCGTTGGGTGGGCTTCTGTCTTTGACCGACCGCCGGTTCCGGGTTGCACCCGGCGCGGCCAAGGCGCCACGACCGGTGGCGGCCGAATGATCCGCGCCCTTGTCCTTTGGTTGGTGCTTGCCACTGCGGCTTTCGCGGTCGAGCCGGATGAAATTCTTCAGGATCCAGCCCTTGAGGAACGGGCGCGCGAGCTGTCCAAGGGTATTCGCTGCCTGGTTTGCCGCAACGAATCCATTGACGAAAGCAACGCGGAACTGGCCCGCGACCTGCGATTGCTTGTGCGCGAACGGCTTGTGGAAGGCGACAGCGATACGCAGGTGATCGACTATCTTGTGGCGCGCTATGGTGAATATGTTCTTTTGACGCCGCGGGCCACAGGGGCCAACCTGATCTTGTGGTGGGCGGCCCCCATTCTGTTCCTGGGCGGGCTAGGGATTGCCTTTGTCTATTTGCGAGGACAGCGCAAACAAGCTGTGCCCGAGACCCTGACGGACAGCGAAAAAGCGCGTCTTGCCGCCTTGCTGGACGATTGAACACGGAAAGACGCTGCGTTGGTCTTTCCTGAACGGATCAGTTCACTTATGTGTTTCCTGATGCCGGAGAGGAACGCATTCCATGGACTATCAAACCCTGCAAGTTTCCCGCCAGGACGGCTATGCCGTCATCGCGCTGAACCGTCCCGAGGTGAAGAACGCGCTGAATACCCAGATGCGGGCCGAGCTTTTGCACGCTTTCAAAGCCGAAGCACGCGAGGCGCGGGCGATTGTCTATACCGGTGTCGGTGATGCGTTCTGTTCGGGACAGGATCTGAGCGACGCCAAATCGATTGCAAGCGTCAACCTCGAGCGGACCCTTCGCGATGAATATGTGCCGCTGTTGCGCGCGATTTTCGACTGTCCGGTGCCAACAATCGCGGCGGTTAACGGTGCAGCGGCAGGGGCAGGGGCCAACCTTGCGTTGGCAGCGGATGTCGTCATTGCGGCGGATCGCGCTGTGTTTTTACAGGCGTTTGCCCGCATTGGCCTGATCCCTGATGCTGGTGGCACCTATTGGTTGCCGCGCCAGGTGGGGTTTGCCCGGGCGATGGGGGCCGCTCTTTTTGCCGAGCCGGTAACGGCCAAACAGGCGGTTGATTGGGGTATGATCTGGGAAGCGGTGGCCGATGATCAGTTCGACGCGCATTGGCGGGGCCGGGCTGCGAAACTCGCCGCCGGACCAACCCTGACCTATGGCTACGCCAAGGAAGCCATCCGTGGGTCTTATGGCGCGTCGTTGGAAGAACAATTGCTGACCGAGGCGAAACTTCAGGGCAAATGCGGCAAGACGCGCGACTTCCGCGAAGGTGTTATGGCATTCCTGGAAAAGCGCCCGGCGGAGTATGAAGGCCGCTAGGCCTTCACCTCCCAGTCGCGGGTTGCGTGCGCCGACCATCGTTCTGACAGCGCGCGGATCATGAACCGTTCCGCCGTGGATGGTTTTCGTTCAACCCGCCTGTAGACCGAGCCGTCATTTGAACGGCGCATCAGGCCGTGATCGATCAAGGACCGCCGTAACAGCACGTGATCTCCAAAGACTTCACCATCCTTAAGGATGGCGTTGATCTGACGCTCGGTCAGGTCGCGATGCGACGGAATGCGGGACCAGAAAGCAACAAGACACAGGCCCTGTACAAGATAGCCCTTGGGCCAGCGGGTCATGCGACCGGTCGCGTCGAAAACCCGCAAGGCAAGATTGATGCGCCGGGCCTCTTCCTCCGCAATGGCAGATGGGGGCGGCGCAGACGCCTTAAGCACGTTCCATGACCGGTAGCCAGCCGCACGTGCGACCAGGTTCATGGCGCTTAGGTGCGTGGGGCGGGCGTCCGGCCAGGCTGTGCGCAGGGCTTCGGCAAATTTTGACATGTCATCAATGACAAGCGGTAACGGAGTTCGGGGCATATCTCAGCCGTCCTTTCGGATCTGACGCAAATCTTGCCGAGTGCCGCCCTTGTCGACTGCGCCTTTAATGAAAGGAAGGCGAATGTCAGGGCAGGTTTAGCATGATCCGAAGACCGGCGACGACTGGGTGAACTGCTGACCCAACGCGCTCATACGGCGGTTCGTCGGGTCATGCAACTGTGTTCGGGCTTACCGGTTCTCGACATCCACATAGTCGCGCATCGGTGCGCCAACATAAAGCTGACGGGGGCGGCCGATTTTCATCGCCGGATCCTCGATCATTTCCTTCCACTGGCTGATCCAGCCGACGGTCCGCGCCAACGCGAAGATCGGTGTGAACATCGAGGTCGGGAAGCCCATCGCATCCAGGATGATGCCGGAATAGAAATCCACATTCGGATACAGCTTGCGTTCGGCGAAATACGGATCGTCGATGGCCGCCTGTTCCAGCACCTTGGCGACTTGCAGGGTCGGGTTGTTCTCGATCCCCAGAAGATCCAGCACTTCATCGGCCGATTGCTTCATCACCTTCGCGCGCGGGTCGAAATTCTTATAGACCCGATGGCCGAAGCCCATCAGGCGGAACGGATCGTTCTTATCTTTAGCGCGGGCAATGAATTCGGGGATGCGGTCGGGTGTCCCGATCTCGCGCAGCATCTCGAGGCAGGCCTGGTTTGCGCCACCATGAGCCGGACCCCAAAGGCAGGCGATGCCTGCCGCAATGCAGGCAAATGGGTTCGCACCCGATGATGAGGCAAGCCGTACGGTCGAGGTTGAGGCGTTCTGTTCGTGATCGGCGTGAAGCGTAAAGATGCGGTCCATAGCGCGGGCCAGGATCGGGTTCACTTCGTATTCTTCGCACGGGACGGAAAAGCACATGCGCAGGAAGTTTGACGCGTAGTCCAGGTCATTGCGTGGATAGACGAATGGCTGACCGATCGAGAATTTATAGGCCCAGGCTGCAATCGTCGGCATCTTGGCGATCAAACGGATCGAGGCCACTTCGCGCTGGTGCGGGTCGTTGATGTCGGTGCTGTCATGATAGAACGCCGACATCGCGCCGACGACGCCGGTCATGATGGCCATCGGGTGCGCATCGCGCCGGAAGCCCCGGTAGAAATAAACCATCTGTTCATGAAGCATCGTGTGATGCGTCACCAGATGTTCGAAATCCTCCAACTGCGCGGCCGAAGGCAATTCGCCATAAAGCAACAGATAGCACACTTCGAGGAAATGGGACTTTTCGGCCAGTTGGTCGATCGGATAGCCCCGGTGCAGAAGTTCGCCCTTATCCCCATCGATGAACGTGATCGCACTGTCCGTGGCCGCCGTTGAGGTGAAACCGGGGTCATAAGTGAACACGTCACCTTGTGCGTAGAGCTTACGGATGTCGATGACGTCAGGGCCGGCCGTCGGCGACATCATCGGCAGTTCCAGCTCTTTGTCTCCGAAGGTCAGTTTCGCGCTTCTGTTCTGTTCGGTCATATCTTTCACGATCCTCTACCTTCTTTGTTGGTTGGCGATGGGTGCGCCGGTCACGTGGTCGCGTCGGTCAGCCGCAAGACTGTTTCTTCGCGCCCCAGCACCAGCATCATGTCGAAGACACTGGGCGAAACAGCGCGTCCGGCCAATGCAGCGCGCAAGGGCGCAGCGAGCTTTCCGAGCTTGGTGTTGTGGTTTGCTGCAAGCGCCCCGATCAGGGCCTCCAGCTCGTCTCGCGTCCAGCTAGCATTTTGCAGCTGCGGCGTCAATTCTTGCAGTATACCAATGTGTACGGGATCAAGCGCTTGTGTTGATCGCTCATCTCGGTCCAATGGCCGTTTGGCCAGCACAAAATGCGCTTTTTCAATAAGTTCCGGGAAGGTCTTGGCCCTGTCTTTTAGGCAATACATGGCGTGCGTGATGGCCGTGGTCTGCTGATCTGTCAGGGTGTCATGCCCTGAAAGTGTCAAGTAAGTCTGAAGCCCTGCTACTACTGCAGCATCGTCCATTGCCGCGATATGCTGGCCGCTCAGGTTCGCCAGCTTTTTCGTATCGAACCGCGCCGGTGCCTTCCGAATGCCGGACAGATCGAACCATTCCCGCGCCTGCGCGTCAGTGAAAAACTCCTCGTCCCCATGGCTCCAGCCCAGGCGTGCCAGATAGTTGCGCATGGCGGCCGCCGGATACCCTTCGGTGGCCCATTCCTCCACGCCCAGGGCGCCGTGGCGTTTCGACAGTTTCTTGCCGTCTTCTCCATGGATCAGCGGGATATGCGCCCAAACCGGTACATCCCAGTCCATGGCGGCATAGACCAGCATCTGGCGGGCTGCGTTGTTCAGGTGGTCATCGCCCCGGATCACATGGGTTACGCCCATATCATGGTCATCAACCACGACCGCCAGCATATAGACGGGCGTGCCATCCGAGCGCAAAACGATCATATCGTCCAGTTGGTCGTTCCGGATTGTCACATCACCCTGCACTTGATCGCGGATGACTGTTGTGCCGTGCCGTGGCGCTTTTACCCGGATCACGTAGGGCGTGTCCGGATGCTCGCTTTCGGGAACATCGCGCCAGGGCGATCGAAATAGGGTGCTTTTGCCCTCGGCGCGGGCGGCTTCGCGAAATGCTTCGATCTCGTCCTGTGATGAAAAACACTTGAAGGCTGCGCCTGATGACAGCATTTGCCGGGCGACATCTGCGTGTCGGTCTGCGCGCGCGGCCTGACTGACGGCATCGCCGTCCCAGTCCAACCCCAGCCATTCGAGCCCGCGATAAATTGCAGCGGTCGCTTCGGGCGTCGAACGGGCGCGGTCGGTGTCCTCGATGCGCAGCAGGAACGTGCCCCCTTTCGCACGGGCATAAAGCCAATTGAACAGCGCCGTGCGCGCACTGCCAATGTGAAGAAAGCCGGTGGGCGAGGGTGCAAAGCGGGTGACGACGGGGCGGTCGGTCATATGGTCGTTAACCTCTTGGAAACCATGAATGGGTAAGTCGAAAGCGGTGTAGTCAACGCGCCCGGAGGTGGCAAGGGTGCGCCTGATCGAGGTCATAATCCGCGAAACCGCGCGCCAGCAAGGGCATCTCTTTCCTTGGGCGCCTGTGCTCTATGCTTTGGGAATCGGGGTCTATTTTGCCCTCCGCACCGAGCCGGGTGCCGCCGAGTGGCGCTGGATGGGCGTGGCACTTGGCGCATTGGCGTGCCTGCTTTTCCTGACAAAAGGTGCTTTCCGAACGGGCATCATTGCGGTCCTACTGGCGCTTGCGGGCTTTGCCGTTGCAGGCGCAAAGGCCAACCGCGTGGCCGAACAGACGTTGTCGTTCCGCTTCTATGGCGCAATCGAAGGGCGCATCATCCGGGTCGACCGCTCGGCATCGGATGCCGTTCGATTGACGCTGGACCGTGTCCGATTACAAGACATTCCGACCGACCGGACCCCGGCCCGGGTGCGTGTCTCGCTTCACGGACAACAAGGGTTTCTGGCGCCAGAACCCGGTGTGACCGTCATCCTGACCGGTCATCTTTCGCCACCGGGTGGGGCGGTCGAACCGGGCGGGTATGATTTCAGGCGACAAGCCTGGTTCCAGCGTCTTGGTGGCGTCGGTTACACGCGCACGCCTGTTCTTGCCCTTGCACCGCATGACGGCCGCGCCATCGAGCTGTGGATCTACCGGTTTCGGATGAAGCTGTCGCAGGCTGTTCAAACCGCGCTGCCGGGGTCGACGGGTGCTTTTGCCTCGGCCATCACAACCGGGGATCGCTCGGGCATAGCCGAGGCGGATTATGATGCGCTTCGCGCGTCGAACCTTGCCCATCTTCTGGCCATTTCGGGGCTTCATATGGGGCTTCTGACCGGGTTTGTTTTCGCGGCGATCCGCCTTGCCCTGGCGTTGGTCCCGCGCATCTCGCTCTACCTGCCGGCCAAGAAACTGGCCGCGGCAGGGGCGCTTCTGGCCGGTGCGGGGTACTTGATGCTGTCTGGCGGAAATGTCGCGACCGAACGCGCCTTTATCATGGTCAGTGTCATGTTTGGCGCCGTCTTTGCAGACCGGCGCGCAGTTACCCTGCGCGCGGTCGCGGTTGCGGCCCTGATTGTCCTGACCCTGAAACCCGAAGCGTTGTACGGTCCAGGATTTCAGATGTCATTTGCTGCCACCACAGCCTTGGTCGCGGTCTATGGCGCCTTTCGCACCCACGGGTTGTCGCCGAACCGATGGCCGCGCTGGATGCGGGTGATCGGCGGTGTGGCGATGTCATCCCTGGTCGCAGGTCTTGCGACCGCCCCTATCGGCGCCGCGCATTTCAACCAGGTGCCGCATTACGGCTTGGTCGCCAATGTCGTGTCCGTGCCGCTTATGGGGCTGGTCATCATCCCGGCCGCAGTACTGGCGGCAGTGCTTGCACCGTTCGGGCTGCACTGGGTCGGGCTGATGGTCATGGCACCTGCGATCCGCTGGATCCTTGGCGTGGCCGAGACGGTTGCGGGCTGGGACGGGGCGGTCAGCCATGTCGCGGCGCCGCAGCCCTTCGTCTTGCCGATCCTTGGCTGTGCCGCCCTGTGGCTGGTGCTGTGGCAAGGATGGTTTCGCGTAGCGGCACTTCCCGTGGCTGCGATCGCGCTGATGTTGTGGGCAACCACAGACCGGCCCCCGCTGCTGGTCACCGGCACGGGCGGGCTGGTCGGTCTTATGACCGACCAGGGGCGCGCGCTGTCAAAAGCAAAAGGGGATGGGTTCGCAGCAGAAAGCTGGCTTGAAAACGACGGGGATTTTGTTCTTCAGACTGTCGCCGCGGCCCGCCCGGCCTATGAGGTGACGGGTCGACAGCGCGACATGTGGCTGGGCGATCACCGCATTCGCCATGCAACGGGCAAAACAGCCGCGCAAGACGCGGTTGCCAATTGCGAGGCGGTCGACATGCTTATCGTCAATGTGGCCGTGGACGCGCCCGAGGAGTGTAATCTCTATGACCTGCGCCGCTTGCGGCGCACTGGCGCGCTGGCGGTCTTTTCCGGGCCCACCGGCCTGACAGTCATCACTGCCAACGAGAAAAGGGGCTCGCGTCTCTGGAGCCCCTGATCTTCATCTTGTCAAAAATACGCATATCCGCGTTAAGGTTCCCGCGCGCAGTGGGCCTTAATAGCTGCGGATCAGCCCGACCAGCCGGCCCTGCACCTTGACCTGATCATCACGGAACAGCCGCGTTTCATAGGCCGGGTTGGCCGCCTCAAGTGCGATTGTATTGCCCTGCTGACGAAAGCGTTTCAGCGTCGCTTCCTGATCTTCCACCAGCGCGACGACGATATCGCCATTGTTCGCCGTCGATGTTTCGCGGATGACGACGATGTCCCCATCGTTGATCCCGGCGTCGATCATCGAGTCACCTTTCACCTCAAGCGCATAGTGATGCCCCTTGCCAACCATCTGACCTGGCACCGCCACGCGGGCGTGTTCGTGGCTGATAGCTTCGATTGGCACACCGGCGGCGATCTTACCCATGACAGGAAGTTCTAATGCGTTGGCCTCGATTGGTATCGCCCCTTTTGGAGCCGGGACGTCTGGCTTGTCGCCTTCAATCACGCGCGGGGTAAACCCGCCCTTGTCCAGGGCCTCGGGCAGTTTGACGATTTCGATTGCACGGGCGCGATGGGCCAGGCGGCGGATGAAGCCGCGCTCTTCCAAGGCGGTTATTAACCGGTGGATCCCCGATTTGGAGCGAAGGTCCAACGCCTCTTTCATTTCGTCGAACGATGGGGGAACACCGTCACGCTGCAGGCGCTTGTTGATAAAATCAAGCAAATCCAACTGTTTGCGGGTCAGCATTTGTGCAAACCTCCTCTGCTCTCGCCATCGCGGATTGATCCGCGTTCGAGCTATGTTCTACGCGTGTTCTTGTTTTGTGTCAATCTTCGTTAAAATTTAATGAACGACACGGTCGCACCGGACGATATTGCGGAATCATGGGGTGGACGGACAACAAGTGCATTGGCCCCGGCCAGCACGGTCAGAAGCGAACTGTCTTGTCGTTCCGCAACGGTCAGCGCACCGTCCAATAGATGCGCGCGCATGTAATGCTGGCGTGGGCCGTTGGGGCCGACAGGCTTAGCCAGCACACCCTGTTCAAGCGGCAACGCCGCCTTCGGCAAGCCCTGCATCGCCCGCAATAGCGGACGCACAAAGATATGGCTGCACACGATGGACGACACAGGGTTGCCGGGCAGGCCAAGCATCGGGGT
Organism: Pseudomonadota bacterium; assembly: GCA_039033735.1. GTDB lineage: Bacteria > Pseudomonadota > Alphaproteobacteria > Rhodobacterales > Rhodobacteraceae > JAJDOD01. The sequence continues at coordinate 5,288 of JBCCCA010000070.1, read as the reverse complement.
TGTCCCGAGCCGCCCCGCCATAAGCGGTTTTCCCGGACGCATCGCGATCTTGTAGAATGCGCGCTCAAGGCCAAGGTGAGCCGCCACCTGGCCAACAAGGTCATAATCGCCGACTGACGCGCCGCCGATGGTCACGACCAGATCGGCGCCGTGCGTCATGGCAAACGCGGCCTCGAGGCTTTCCTGCGTGTCGCGCGCGATGGGCAACAGACGCGCCTCGCCCCCCTCTGCCTCGACGATGGCGGCAAGGGCAAAGCTGTTCGACGCTATGATCTGGGACGGGTCGGGGGGCTCGCCCGGCATGACCAGTTCGTCGCCGGTGGCGATGATCGCGACCACTGGGCGCTTTCGCACCGTCACATTGGGCGCATTCATGGATGCCGCCAGTGCCAGCAACGCCGGTGTCAGGCGCTGCGGTGCTTCTATGCGGTCGCCTGTTTTGAAATCCTGTCCGATCTCGCGAATGTAAGCTGCGGTATCGGCATCCTTTGCCACCGTGATCGTGTCGCCCGTACGGACAATGTCTTCCTGGATGATGACCCGGGTTGCGCCGTCCGGCAGCGGCGCACCGGTGAAGATGCGGACCGCATCGCCTGTCGCAATCGGGTCAAGCATGGCCCCCCCGGCCGGGACCTCTCCGACAACGCGATAGCTGTTCGCGTCGCCCGCCACAGCATAGCCGTCCATAACCGAGGCGCGGAACGGTGGTTGGTCGCGCCCGGCCACAATCGGGTCTGCCAGGATACGCCCGCTGGCATGGCGAAGGGGCACAGAGGTGGCAGGCAGGGGTGTGGCGAGGGCCAGAACGTGTTGCAACGCCTCGTCGACCGAGATCACCGCGGCGCCTCGTAGCGGCCCGATTTGCCGCCGTCTTTCAGAACAAGGCGTATCCCCTCGATCTGCATGGATTTTTCCACCGCCTTGACCATGTCATAGACGGTCAGGCAGGCGGTGGTCACGGCTGTCAGGGCTTCCATCTCGACCCCGGTTTGGCCGGTCGTCTTCACGGTGGCCTCAACCCGAAGCCCGGGCAGGTCCTGATCAAGCGTGAGGGTCACGGCAACTTTGCTGATGGGCAGCGGATGACAGAGCGGGATGAGGTCCGAGGTTTTCTTCGCCCCCATGATGCCGGCAAGCTGCGCCACCGACAACACATCGCCCTTTTTCGCGCGTCCCTCGGAAATGAGGGCCAGCGTCTCGGCTGTCATCCGGACAAAACCTTCGGCGACGGCGATCCGGTCGGTGATGGATTTGTCCGAGACATCCACCATGTGGGCCTGCCCGTCCTTGTCGAAATGGGTCAGCCCGCTCATGCGGGGACCGGGTCGGCCAGGATCATCTGGGTGGCTGCGGTCACATCATCCTGACGCATCAGGCTTTCGCCGATCAAGAACGTGCGCGCGCCCACCTTGGCCAGGCGCGACAGGTCGGCGGGCGCGAAAAGCCCGCTTTCCGCGACCAGAAGCTTGCCGTCGGGAACACGCGGGGCAAGCCGTTCGGTGGTGCCCAGATCGGTTTCAAAGGTCTTTAGATTGCGGTTGTTGACGCCGACCAGCGGGGATTTCAGGGCAAGCGCGCGATCCAGCTCGGCGTCATCATGAACTTCGATCAATGCGTCCATGCCCCAGTCAAAGGCGGCGGCCTCAAGTTCAGCGGCTTGTGCGTCTGATACGCTGGCCATGATGATCAGAATGCAATCCGCGCCCCAGGCTCGCGCTTCGGCCACCTGATAGGTGTCGTACATGAAATCCTTGCGCAAACAGGGCAGGGCCGTGGCCGCGCGGGCGGCCATGAGAAACGCAGGCGCGCCCTGGAAGGATGGGCTGTCGGTCAGAACCGACAAGCATGTGGCGCCTCCGGCCTCATAGGCCTTTGCCAGCGCGGGGGGGTCGAAGTCGGCGCGGATCAACCCTTTGGACGGGCTGGCTTTCTTGATTTCGGCGATCAGTCCATAGCCCGTGCGTTGAGCCTTTGTCAGCGCATCGGCAAAACCGCGCGGCGGTTCGGCCGCCTCGGCCTGGGTTTCAAGGTCGGCAAGCGGGCAGGCCGCTTTAGCCGCTTCGATTTCTTCGAGCTTGTAGGCTTTTATCCGGTCGAGCACGTTGGTCATGGACCTGTGCTTAGCGCGACTTGGCGGGGGAGGAAACGACTTCTGCGCAGAAATCAGGGCAGAAAAACTGAATTCTCCGCACTTCAACCCCAGCGGATCGGTGCGTGCCCCTGGGTTTCAAGCCAGGTGTTGATCTGACTGAACGGGCGCGACCCGAAAAAACCGCGCCGTGCCGAAAGGGGCGAGGGGTGCGCCGTTTGGATTTTAAGGTGGTGATCTGCCAGCCCGTTTGCCTGCGTCTGGGCGTGTTTTCCCCAGAGAAGGAAGGCGCGGGGCTGGGGGTCGAGATGGGCGAGGACTTGCTGGATCAGCGCGGCCCAGCCGAGTTTTGCGTGCCCGCCCGCGTCACCTTCGGGCACAGTAAGCGCCGAATTGAGCAGAAGCACGCCCTGATCGGCCCAGAAAGACAGATCTCCGGTCGGCGGTGTGCGTCCCAGATCGGCGTCGAGTTCTTTGAAGATGTTGGAGAGCGACCGGGGCAGGGCGACGTCTGGCGCCACGGAAAACGCAAGGCCGTTGGCGTGGCCGCGGGTCGGATACGGGTCCTGACCCAGAATGACGACGCGTGTGGCGTCTGGTTGCGTGCGGGCCAGCGCTGCAAACCGCAAGGGTTCCGGGGGAAGAATGGGGCGCGGGTCGGAGGCGAGAGCGGCCGCAATGCGGGGCCAATCGGTCCTGAAGAACGTAAGCGTTGCCCAAGTCCCGATCTGGGGCAAGGGGGCTGTCCGCCCCCCGCCGCCTGCGGCGTCTCCCCCCGAAGGTATTGACGGGCCAGTGAACGGGTCTGACGTCACGCTGCAGATGTGATCTGGGCCAGGCCTTCGAGTTTGGATTTGGCCGCGCCGCTGTCGATGCTTTCGCGGGCAAATTCAACGCCCGCTTTCAGGGTTTCGCAGCGACTTGCCACCAGCAGCGCGGCGGCTGCGTTTAATAGAACTGCGTCTCGATAAGCGCCGGGGGCGCCGTCGAGCAGGGCGCGGAACGCTTTGGCATTGTCATCGGGTGTGCCGCCGAGAATGTCTTTCAACGGGTGCACAGGCAGACCCGCATCTTCGGGATGGACTTGCCGCGCGGCGATCATGCCGCCGGATAACGCCGCCACCGAGGTTGTCCCAGTGATCGAGATTTCGTCCATACCGTCGTCTCCGTGGACAAGCCAGGCCGCTTCGGTGCCAAGCGCGGACAGCGTTTCGGCCATGGGAAAGATCAGGTCCGGGGCAAACGCCCCTGTGAGCTGTCGTTTCACACCGGCAGGGTTGGTCAACGGGCCGAGGATGTTGAAAATGGTTTTGGTCCCAAGTTCCATCCGCACCGGCATGACATGTTTCATCGCCGGGTGGTGCATGGGCGCCATCATGAAGCCAATACCGACGGTTTCCAATGCATTTTCAACAACCTCTGGGCCGACCATTACGTCGATCCCCATGGCTGTCTGCACGTCTGCGGCGCCGGATTTGGATGACAGGTTGCGGTTGCCGTGTTTGGCGACGGGCACACCGGCGCCCGCGACAACAAAGGCGGTGGCGGTCGAGATATTCAGCGTGCCCATCCCGTCGCCGCCGGTACCGACGATATCCATGGCGTCCGGCGGTGCCTTGACCGTTTTGCATTTGGCGCGCATCACGGCGGCCGCGGCGGTGTATTCGCTAACGGCTTCGCCGCGCGCGCGCATTGCCATCAAAAGACCGCCGATCTGCGCGGGCGTTGCATCGCCGTTGAACAGAAGCTCGAACGCCTGTTCCGCCTGTGCGCGCGACAAGGGGCCTTCGGAGGCCGCGAAGATCAAAGGTTTCATAGCATCGCTCATGCGGGCACCGGCAGTTGGTCGAGAAAGTTTTTCAGCATGGCGTGTCCGTGTTCGGAGCGGATCGACTCAGGGTGAAACTGAACGCCTTCGATCGGCAGCGTTTTGTGCCGAAGACCCATGATCGTGCCATCTTCCAGCCAGGCTGTGACCTCAAGGCAGTCGGGCACGGTCGCGCGATCAACCACAAGCGAATGATAACGCGTGCCATCAAGAGGGGACGGCAATCCTTTGAAAACGCCGCCTTCCTTGTGATGAATGTGTCCAAGCTTGCCATGCACAATCTCACCCGCGCGGACGACATGACCGCCAAAGACCTGACCGATTGTTTGATGCCCGAGACAGACGCCGAACAGCGGAATGCCGGTTTCTGCGGCCGCTTGGGTCAGGGCCAGGCAAATGCCAGCGCGATCCGGATCACACGGGCCCGGCGACAGCAGAATGCCGGACGGGTTAAGCGCCATCGCCTCTTGCACATTAAGCGCGTCGTTGCGTTTGACGATGCACTCGGTGCCCAATTCGCCAATATAGTGGACCAGATTGAAGGTAAAACTGTCATAATTGTCGATCAGAAGCAGCATATTGCCTCTCTTCTGCGGCTTGGCGCATATTGTGGGTGTCAGCGCTGGAAAGCGCGGATATACTTGTGCGAGAGGCGCCGCCCAAGGTCAAGGTGCCCGGAGCGAGGTTGAAGAAAAAGAGCGGAGGAAAGACCCGTGACACGCGGCTTTCTGTCAGGACTATTCTGGGGCGGTATTGTCAGCCTCATTGCGTTGTTTGTGTCAAACCAGGCATTGGATCGGCAAACCCTGAGTTTCCCGAAGCCTGAGGCGACGGCGGTTGATGTGCCGGGCGGTTCGGAATTCAACCAGGCGCGTCCGGAAACCGATCCTGTTGTTCCCACCGTCGATACGCGCCCCGAGAACAGTGTCTCGGCCGGTGTGCCCGTGCCCGAGGAAGAAGATACAACGCCCCCTACGCTTGATGTGACGGCGCTGGAGGTTCCCGTGCCCGAGACGACCCAGGAGGCGCCCGATAGCCTTGGAGAGGCGCCGGATGAGGTTGCCGATACGACCGAGCCCGAGATTTCGTCTGAAGATGCGATTGATACCCCTTTAGCCGAGCCGTTGGTTGCGCCTGAAACTCCCGGTCAGGCCCCTGAAACAGAAGTTGTCGCAGTTGAGACGCCCAACGTTAGCGTGACTGAGGATGCAGCTCCCGAGATCGATGTTTCCGAGGTTACCGCTCCGCAGCCAGAGCCTGCGCCCGAGGAGGAACCGGCACCTCTGATCATCATCCATGATACACCTGCGACTGGCGAAGAGACCGACGTGGCCGCATTGCCGGACACCGACGCACCCGAGATTTCGTCTG
>JBCCCA010000069.1:0-14125 GCA_039033735.1 Pseudomonadota bacterium | reverse complement strand
GTTTTGCATCGTCTTGCCGAGCTGGATGCGAAAGTGAAGGCGGGCTACGATGCCTATGACTTCCAGGGGGTCTTCCGGTCGATCTTCGAATTCGCGACCGTCGACCTGTCGTCCTTCTATTTCGACATCCGCAAAGACGCGCTTTATTGCGATGGCCCAAGTGACCGTCGCAATGCGGCCCGTACCGTGCTCGATGTCCTTTTCCACCGGCTGACCACGTGGCTGGCGCCTGTGCTGGTGTTCACGATGGAAGACGTTTGGCTGTCGCGCTTCCCCGAAGATGGCAACTCCGTCCATCTGCAGGACATCCCTGAAACGCCCGACACCTGGCGCGACGACGCACTTGCCGCCAAATGGGAAGGGATCCGCCGCGCCCGGCGAGTGGTGACGGCCGCACTTGAAGTGCAACGCCGCGACAAGGTCATCGGTGCCTCGCTAGAAGCTGCACCGGTGGTATACCTTGAAGATCTAAGCGTGATCGAGGCCCTCAAGACCGTCGAGTTCACCGATATCTGTATCACCTCGGCCATTGCCGTCACTAACGACCCTGCGCCCGCTGAGGCATTCCGGATGCCTGAAATAGATGGCATCAGCGTGGTGTTCGAAAAAGCCGACGGTGAGAAATGCCAACGTTGCTGGAAGATCTTGCCGGATGTGGGTGCGCACGCTCACCCCGGTGTCTGCGCGCGCTGTAACGCGGCCTTAGGCTAAACCCCGATCCAACAAGGGTGGAGCGGTCATTGCGCCGCGCCACCCTTAGCGGCCGTCCTTCGTCCGCTTCGCGTTCGACGGATTGCGTGGCATGGATCGTTCAATCCCTATTACAGTTGTGGGGTTGAACAAACAATGAGCTCGCCACGGAGCAAATAAATGCGAACAACAACACCACTGCCAATTGCTTTCTGTATCCTGGCGATTGCAAGCCCCGCTCTTGCCGAAAAGGTCGAAATCTACCTGTTAGATATCCTCGACAACACGCAAAACGGATATTGCATCGACATCGCTAAGGGGCGCGAAGAAGCAGCCAATCCTGACGACGGTTTGCAAGGGCATACCTGCTAAAGTCCAGGCGGAGCGCTCGGGTACGATCAGACGTTCGACACTGACAAGTTCTCTGATGGCCAGCTATACATGGTCAATTTTGATGTCTGCGCAAAAATTGCTTCAGCCGATTCAGGTAGTTCTTTGGAACTTGCGGTGTGTGATGGAAGCGACGCGCAAAGCTTTGAGTTTTCAGGCGAAGGCACAATCGTTCCAGCATCCGCATCGGATATGTGCGTGACTGTCGCAAAAGAAACCCGTTCCGGACGCAGCGACGCCAATCAAATCAAAGTTCTTTCACTTGAACCCTTTAGCGAAGACATGTCTCCGTTTCAGAATTGGGGCATAAGAACATCAGAGTAAGGTAATGCTCCAAGTAGCGTCTGATGGTCGTGCACTTGAGCTGCCATTGCCCTTTTTCAATGGTGGCACGTTCGATCGTACAGTGGGTTCCAAGTCGCTAAGTCCAACGTTTGCGATCAGACAGAGAGGGCAGCAGGATGCAACCATAGTGCCCAAACTTGAGTTTCATAATGGGAATCTCAATCTTAAGAGCATATTGCTTTGTTTTAACTTACGGCCGCTTTGTTCGGCTTAGCTCCACCTAATTCCGCATCATGAACTGCGGATTGACTGCGCCCTTGAAGCATCGCGGGAAGTAGGGGTACGTGTCTGTCGCGAAATAGGTGTAAGTGCCGTCCACCTGACCGCCATTGCACTCGTCTAAAGTGCCGCTGCCGGCGATGTATTCGAAGTCTTGTTCAAAGGTTCCATCGAAAGTGCCGCCGGGCGGATTTGGACGTGTGCCCACCTTCAGCTGCCAAGACGATTTGGCGGTCGATGGGCTGTATCTTATCTCAAAGCCGTCTGGCGCAAATCCGATCAAGCTGCCACCCTGAGACACAAGGAGATCGCTAGAAACGCCGTGGTAATGATACAGACCTGCGCGATCCACATGGCCGTTCTGATCGTCCATCCCGAGGCTGCGAGGATCATGCATCGCTTGTTGCCGCCATCCGCTCGACGGGTCCTGGCTGAAGCCGCGGCGTCCATTGGGATCGTAGTATCCGGCGGTATAGGGCCGGATTGGAACGCCTGTCGCAGATACGCCGACCGTCATAAGTCCTTCCGTTACAGTGTCAGCCATGCGTGGTTCCGAGGGAAAGCAGAAGGTCAGCCGCTGCAGCCGAAACGCATTCGGATTGGCGCGGTTGGGAAAGCGGCCCATTTCATGATCTGGTGCTCCGTTTGACAGAATGCATGTCATGTCACCTCTGACTTCGACGCGCGCTTCATTGTCATGAGCATGGGCGATCTGCATAGTTGCTATGATCAAAATCGCCGCCACTCTCAGGCTGGACATCGTCATTCTCCTGCTGGTCTGGTTGATCTTTAAACGGTGCTGGGACAGGTTTCCGTCGACACTTCTTTTTTGGACGAACTTCGTCTTCGCCAGTCCTGTCACTTCCTGAGGTGAAAGCGATCGTCGAAGGCAGGCGCAAAAAGCCTGCAAAACACTTACGCCGACAGAGCCTTTTAGAAACCGTCAGAAGGGCGATGTTGAGCTTTGAAACAGTCTGATGCATCGCCGCGAAGTGATGCGCTTCACTGCTAAAGGGGTCATCGACAGAACTCCCGGGACACAACTTCGCCGCCATTGGTGACCGTACTGGTCGTGTAGTCGTAGCAGTTCTTCGTGCCCGAGGGCGCGTAGCGGATGTAATAATCCTGACCCTTATAGCTGTAATCCATGCTGCGGCTGCCATCAGCATTCTGTGTGAACACAAGATTTTCGACGCCGCCCTGCGGTGGGCGCCCCGGTTCAGCTTCCCCACCACCGACGGCGGTCAGCGGACGGACCCGAGGCAGTTGATCAAAGTCTTCAACGGCGCCCATCAAGCATTGCACGATGTAGGGCGCATCTTCGGAAGTGTGATATCGATATCCAAAAGTATCGTCAGGCTGTCCATTGCACACATCCAAGACACCTTCGACAATGGCTGACCCATCGGGGTTGGCGTCGCCATAAATCGGAAAGCCATCGAATGCCCAGCCAATGATGGCATCGGGGCCTGCGTTATCCATCTGTGCGATCATGCAGGTCGGAGTGGCATGGTAATGATAGTCATCACCCCGTCCAGCATGACCGCCGCAAACGTCCAGCTGGCCTGTTTGCAGCGTGTCATGTTGGGCCTGATGATGATCCAAATCGGCTTCGGTCATTTCACCTCCGCCCGTATAGTCGTAGATCGGCACCCCGTTGACGGCGACGCCCAAGGCCGCGTCGCGTGTCAAAGGCGTGCCTTCATATTTTGCGCCAAGCGGGATCGGCGCGCCATATTCTGCGGGCACGGGTACCTGTTCGTTGGTGCCAACAATGCCACTCATCAACTCGTGTTCAGGGTAGGTGTCGGATGTCAGCGTGGCGTGTGTGTCAGAGCAGATCACGCTTACACTCTCTGCAAACCCAGCATCTTCGACCGATGCGGCGACTGCATCACAGCGATCCTCATGACCAAACACGGGAACCGCGAGCACACAAAAGAGGGGGGCAAGAAGGAGTGGGCGGTTCACGACACTGGCTGTTCTCGAATGGATCATTTGACTGTCAGTCGACACAGGACCGTGTTGCTTTGTTCAAGGTCGGGGCCCCAGATGAACTCGGCACCCTCGACCCAGTCGATCTGGTCGTATCCGTCCTTTGGGTCGACCGCGCGCGCAGAGTGGACAGAAGCGGCGTCCCATCCAGAGGCTTCAAAACCCGCGATGTCCCAATCGGCAGGTTCGCCTTCGGCGTCAAACCCGCATGCGCCTTCGCCAGCCAAAGGGTTTGCCTCTTGTTCGCAGGATTTGTCCAAGGGGGCGGTATGGATCACGTAGCACAGCCAGCCTGCGTCGGTGACAGCGACCGGTATGCCTACACTGTCCATGATCTGGACAATCACGCCGCCATCGCCCATCTGCTGACGGTTGGTGCGAATGTACTCCAGACCTGTATCGTCCTCCTTGAAGTCCTTAGCAACAAGACCAATCACGAAGGGACGTTCTGCCTCAAACGTAAAACTTTCTGCGTTGAATGACCGCTCGGTGGTGATCGGAACGCTATCTTCGGCGACCTGTTTGCCATCAATCCGCATCTCGAACCAATTGTCCGCCCAAACATCAGCAGAGAAGGTTTCAGCGGATGCCGAGGTTGTCGTGGCAATGAAAAGGAAGACTGGTAACAATCGGATCATGGTGTACCCCTTGCTTTTGTTTTCGATAGTTAAACGCGTGGGTTTCACTTCTCCGTCGCTGAATGCTGGATTTTGCAAGGGATTTTCTTTTTCTTGATGGTTCGACGACGGACAGCCACTCTTTCGTTCTCTGGCAGGTTCGCCCGGGATTACGGGCGCAAACAACTGGCCGTCATACCGCCTGTTGGCGTCGACCAAATGATCCCCTCGTGTCCTCTCGCGTTAGGCGCAAGACTTCGAGGATCAAATTGGTCCTGACCTCGAATTCAAATTTCGAGCGTCCCACCCGGCGCAAACCGCGGTGATGCTCAGCGGGCTCTCAATCTCAAAAGCGCAAATTCTCGGATCCGCACGGAGCTTTGATTGTCATATCGGAAGTCGCGAAAGCCGCCCGCTACCATCGTAAAACGAACAAAAGCAAGCTGCCGCAGTCTAGGCACCTAACCGCTTCGCTCGGAATTTTCCGGCTGTTCAGCACAGGCAGGGTCGGCTTGGCGGATTTTGCTGCCGTTCCGCTTCGGCGCAGCAAAGAGCACCTTGGGCCGAGGCTGCACGTTCGCTGCGGGAGCAAATAGAGCCTGCGCAGTTTTAGAAAGCAGCCATTCACGTCAAAGAAACACGACTGGCATCATGGGGTGACTGTTTCGAGCCCAAAGCGAATTCGTTCGCAAAGACAAAGTCTTGTGACTGCAGAAGAACCTGTCTTCTGTGGACAACCCAAAGCAGGTGTGGTGCGATATGAGAAGAGAGCTGGTCCCAAGCGTTGGAATGGCTCGCTTTCTTGTGCTTTTGTATTCACCCAGACGCGGGCACACCTGCAGACAGTGCTTCAACCAGCACACCAAGATTGTGCGAGAACATCTCGACATAATTGGTGGCCGGACCGCCGCGATCCGAAAGTGCGTCGGAAAACAATCGCCCACCCATTTTGATTCCTGTCTCTTCGGAAATCTGTTTGATCAGTTCAGGGCTTGTGATGTTTTCAACAAATAACGCGGCTGCGCCATCGGCCTTGAGTTGGTTGATCAGAACTGCGAGGTCGCGAGCCGAGGGTTCGGCCTCCGTGTCAATGCCAACAGGCGCGACGAAGGTAAGCCCATAGGAGGCTTCTAGATAACCAAATGCGTCATGCGCCGTGACAACCGTGCGACGGTCAGCAGGCAGGGCGTCAAATTTTGTGCGGACTGTGGCGTCCAGCGCTTCCAACTCCGCGATGTATGTCTTGGCATTGGCCGCAAAGGTGTCGGCATGTTCCGGCGCAATCTCAGACAACGAGGCAGTTATGTTTTGTATATAGACCGCTCCGTTGCTCAGTGAGTTCCAGGCATGGGGGTCCGTTTCGCCGTCCACCTCCAAAGGCGTGATGCCATCGGTTGCGACAAAGACCGGCGCGCTCGTGCCCGATTCAGCGATCAGGGTTGCAGACCACGTCTCAAACCCAAGCCCGTTGACAAAGATCACGTCGGCCTCAGCCACGGCGCGGGCATCGGCCACATTCGGTTGATAGACATGGGCGTCAGCGTCAGGACCAACAATCGTCTCAACGCTGGCATGTTCGCCTGCGACCTGTTCAACCATATCGCCAAGGATTGAAAAGCTGGCAACGATCTTGAGGTCCTTTGCCCAAGTAGATGTTGTCGACATGAGAACGACAGTGCAGCTGGTTGCAAACGCAACAAATCTTTTCATTGTGGAGTCTCCTTTACTTTCAAAGTCGAGATGTGTTGGACACCAGATTCAGCCTCGCGGCGCCTCAGCAGATTCAGGCCGAGGCGCCCAAAAACAGCAGACATCAGAAAGAACCCTCCGGCGACCAGCACGATGGCCGGTCCAGATGGAGTTTCCGGGAAGAGGTAAGACAGGGTCAGACCGATCCAGCTGCTCACCACAGCAAAGACGATGCCCAGGCCGAGTTGCCCAGTCACGGTACTGGCCCAATATCGTGCCGAGGTGGCAGGCAGGATCATAAGCCCCACTGCCATGAGCGTTCCCAACGTTTTGAAGGCAGCCAGAAGGTTCAGCACAAGCAGCAGCATGAAGATCTGATCGATCAGCCAGGGTTGCCGCGTCTGTGCCCGGAAGAAAACAGGATCGCACGTGCTGACGATCAGTGGGCGCAGCAATGCCGCAAAGGCTAAGAGCGTGACCGTCGCGACCCCGCCTACCAGCAACAACGAAGCGTCTCCGATCCCAAGAACCGAGCCGAAGAGGAAACTTTTCAACGGCACCGCAGAACCTGCGGCCGATAAAAGGAAGATGCCCATGGCCAGCGCGATCAGGTAGAGCGAAGCCAGGCTCGCATCGCTGCGCAGAATGGTCTTATGGGCCAAAAGCGCACTGAGGATGGCAACGCCAACGCCGGCAATAAGCCCTCCGAAGAGCAGCGAAGTGACCGACAAGCCGGCAGTGACAAAGCCGACTACGATGCCAGGTGTAATCGCGTGGGCCATCGCCTCACCGGCCAGTGACAGGCGGCGCAAAACTAGAAAGGCGCCCACCGGCGCAACCGAGGCAGACAGTACAGTGGTTGTGACGAAAGCCCGCCGCATGAAGCTGAAGCCCCACATTTCGGCCAACAGTTCAAGCATGGGCACGGCGTCTTTCCGATGGGCGAAGCATCCATGAGGCTTGGCTTTCCGACAAGTATCGTTGCGCAACCAACCTGTCGTGCGTCAGGACGTCCTCAACAAGGCCGTACGTTGCAATGCCGTTGCCCAGCAGAAGGGCCTGATCGCAATGATCCAGCACCGAAGACAAGTCATGCAGAACAAGAACCACTGCGCGGCCCTCGCGGCGCCAACGTCCGATGATCGACAGCAAATGGGCCTCGGTACTTTGATCGATTGCAGCAAAGGGTTCGTCCAGCAGGATCAACGGTGCATTCTGCATGATCACCCGAGCAAACAAGGTACGCTGCAACTGACCGCCCGACAGGGTGTTTATCGGTTGGTCGGCGATCTCCAGCACACCGGCCTCTTCCAACGCAGCCTCAACCTTACGCCGCCCGGTTTGGCTCAATCCGGCTCGCAATCCAAAACCGCGCCAGGCGCCCATGGCGGCGAGGTCGCGCACCCGGATCGGGAAACGACGGTCAAACTCGGTCATCTGAGCCAGATAGCCGATCTCGCTGGGGCGACCCAAGGGCCAACGCAACTGCCCGGCATCAGGTGCCTTCAGACCAAGCAGCATCTTTATGAAACTGCTTTTGCCGCTGCCATTCGCACCAAGTACAGCCAACGAATGTCCGGCTTCGATGTCCAGTGACAAGTGCCGAAATAGAGGAAAGCCCGGATAGCTAAGCGCGACACCGCGCATTTGAAGGACCGCGCCCATCAAATAACGGCCGCGATTGCAAGCCAAAGTCCCAACGAGAGCCCCAATGCAATGGCAATCAACCCCGCCGCACTCATCTCGGTGATGCAATATTTCGGAGGCACCAGGCCGGTCACTTTGGGCGTCTCGTTTTTTTTGTCCCTACGCCATTTCGGAACTTCGAAAGCATCGCTCAGATTTGCCATGTAAACACACCGACTTCACCGCTTTGCGTGCCGAAGCAAAACGCATCCCCAGCCGTAATTATTTTGGTCACTGCGCCGCCCGATGCGGCGCGCACGATCTTGGCGGTGCCTTTGGTCACCTCGCCCAAAAGAAGGCTGCCATCCGTAAATCCAGCCGGCATACGATCCGACTGCGCGGTCGGGCTGACGGCACTTACTGCTTCTGAAAAGGCATAGCCGATCTCTTTCGGGGGGAACGCGCCGGGATCACCGGCGAGCCCCCAGGCAACAAGCGCATCCGCTCCCGTTGTGTAAAGATAAGGCACGTCCAGCGACCAGCCCATCGATTTGACCTTGGTGCGATATCCGCCCAGACGAAAATCTCGATTCGCTGCGAAATCCCAGACATGCACCTCGCGATCCTGCGTGGCGCCCGCAATGTACCGTTCGTCGGGCGACACACTGGCCGAAATCATCGAGCCAGCCCAGGTCAGACGCTCGGGTTTGGCAAAGCGATCAATGCTCCATAGGCTCAGCCCACCATAGTGGCTGATAGCAAGCCGATTGCCGGCGCCGAAAAACTCGGCCCCGGTGACAGTCGACGGGAAATCGTCCAGTGATGCTATAATTTGGCCGTCTTCGATGACATTTACAGCGCGGCCGGACAACACTGCCGTCCGCGTATGGTCCTTGGTCTGGCACAGCGCCGTGATCCAATCTGACCTTGGCTTGATCACATCGACGCCGTTACAAAGCAAGCGGCCGTCCTGGCCCGACGAGATCACAAGGGAGGCGGCGGAAACAACTAAGCCCGTCACTGCACCCGCATGGGTGGCCACGGTTTCAGCCTTGCCGTCCTGCACCATCACGACGCGCCCGTCGCCAAGTCCCGCGTAAATCGCGCCAGCGTCATAGGCAAGGCATGTAACATTCGCGCCCAATGACATCTCCTTGCACTCGACGCCGGGAGCAACCTGCCGCACGCCCTTATCGGGGTTCACATGGGTGTTCATGCGGCAATCTTGGCGCGGCAGGCGGCAAACCCCTCCGAAAGATGAACTTGGTCCAGCCCGCGCCCGATAAACACCAAACGGCTGTCACGGCGTTCAGCCTCAGACCAGACCTCGCCCCACTGGCTGTCCATCACCATGTGCACGCCTTGGAACACGTATCGTTTGTCATACCCTTCAAAGTCCAGAATCCCCTTCGAGCGGAAGATCTTGGTGCCATGTTCCTTGACGACCTGGCGCATCCAGTTGGAAAAGCTCTTGGCGTCCAACGGTTGATCCGTAGTCAGCGAGAATGAGGTGACGGTGTCGTCGTGCTCGTGATCTTCAGGGTCTTCTTCCAACAGGCCGGGTTCGATCTCTAGGATGCGGTCCAGATCGAAGGCGCCTTGATCCAACACTTCGACGATTGGTACGTCAGCCTTTTGGGTCTCGATCAGGCGGACTTGTCCGTTCAGTTCTTTGACCTTAGATTTGACCGCCTCAAGTTGCTTGGCATCCACCAGATCCGTCTTGTTCAGGATCACCAGATCGGCAAAGGCCACTTGTTCCTCGGCTTCGTGGCTATCCTCGACTTTGTCCAGGAAATGCAGGCAGTCGACCATGGTCACGACTTGATCGAGCGCCACGCGACCGCGCAGGTCGTCATCGACAAAGAAGGTCTGGATCACCGGTCCGGGGTCGGCGAGCCCGGTGGTTTCGATCAAGATGCCATCGAAGGTTTCGGCGCGGTCCAGCAGCCCGGAGAGGATGCGGATCAGATCGCCACGTACAGTGCAACAGATGCAGCCATTGTTCATTTCGAACACTTCTTCATCGGCGCCGATCACCAGATCGTTGTCGATTCCTTCCTCGCCAAACTCATTAACGACCACAGCATACTTCTTGCCGTGCTCTTCGGTCAGAATGCGATTGAGTAAGGTGGTTTTGCCGGCGCCGAGATAACCGGTCAGCAAGGTAACGGGGGTGGTCGCAAGATCTGTCATAAATCTCTCCATTGGCAGCGATGACGAACCCGCCGTCCTCAGCGGGTCCAGAGCGTTTCAGTTTGGATCAGAACGTTTTGTAGGGCAGGAATTTGCCGGTCATTTCGACCTTCACGCGATCGCCTGCCGGGTTCTCTTCGCGCTGGATATCCATGGTGAAATCGATGGCCGACATGATGCCGTCGCCGAACTCTTCCTCGATTAGCGCTTTCATCGTGGTGCCGTAGACGGCGACCACTTCGTAAAGGCGATAGATCAGTGGGTCGGTGGGCACGGCTGTTGGGATCGAACCGCGATAGGGCACGGTCATCAAAAGCGCGAGTTCTTCATCCGCGAAGTTCAGGCCAAGAGCATTGCCTGCGGTGATCGCCTGATCCTTTGTCAGTGAAATCTGTCCCATCAGGGCAGCGGTCACCCATTCCTTGGATTGGCCAACAGCGGCGGCGACATCTTTCCACTTAATGTCATTGAATGTTTTATGCGCCACAATTTTCTCTGTCAGTTCTGCGCGTGTCATGGACGGGTCTCCTCAGCTTGCAACTTTGTTTGGCGTGTCGCCTTCGGCCGCAGGGCGGATCAACGGCGGGTTTTTCGGGTCGTAACTGGCGCTGGCCAGTTCGTCCTTGAATGTCTTCGAGCGGTTCACAAGAAACTCGATCAGGTGGTTCCGCATGGGGTAGTAGTTTGGATGTGTGTGCATGTTGGACCGGGTGCGGTCTTTTGGCAGCGAGTTCTCGACGATCTCGCACACGCGTGCTTCCGGCCCGTTGGTCATTAAAACGATGCGGTCCGAAAGAAGAATCGCCTCGTCGATGTCGTGCGTGATCATGAATGACGTCTGGCCCCGCGCAGCGACAATGCCGAGCAACTCGTCTTGCAGGGACCCGCGGGTCAGAGCATCGAGTGCAGAGAAGGGCTCGTCCATCAACAGCACCTTGGGCTCAATCGCCAAGGCGCGTGCAATACCGACCCGTTGCTTCATGCCTCCGGATAGCTGGGCGGGCTTCTTGGTCTCGGACCCTGTCAAATGCACCATGTCGATGAAAGTTTGACAATGGACGCGGCGGTCCTCCTTGGACATGCCGGGCCAACGCGACGATACGGCGAAATCAATGTTCCCGAGAACCGTCATCCAAGGCATTAATGCATGGCCCTGAAAAATCACGGCACGGTCCAAACTGGGCTTTTCCACGTTGAACCCATCGGCAATCACATTGCCTGAGGTCGCTTGGTCGAGCCCGGCCATGATGTTCAAGAGAGTAGTTTTTCCACAGCCAGAATGACCGATCAGACAGATGAACTCGCCTTCCCTTATGTCGAACCAGACGTCACCGAAAACTTGGGTTGTTTCCTTGTTCTCGGGGTTTGGAAAGGCTCGCTCCAAACCTTCGACGCGGATTATCTTGGAATCACTCATAATCCGTCACTCCGCGTAAGCGACGAGGCTGGAAGCGCGGCCGAGGATCAAGTCAAGTACCATGCCGACAACGCCAATGAAGAAGATGGCTGATATCACGCCGGTGATCGAAAGGTTGTTCCATTCGTTCCAAACGAAGTAGCCAATGCCAGTGCCGCCCACGAGCATCTCGGCAGCAACGATCACCAGCCAAGCGATGCCGATGGAAATGCGCATGCCGGTCAGGATGGTCGGGGCAGCGGCGGGCAGGATCACGCGGAAGGCGGTGCGCAAGGGTTTAACCTCCAGCGTCTTTGCGACGTTCAGCCATTCCTTGCGCACGCTCGCGACGCCGAAGATGGTGTTCAGCAACATCGGCCAGATCGAGCAAATGAAGATGACGAAAATCGACGAGATTTCGCTGTCCTTGATTGTGTAGAGCGCCAGCGGCATCCAAGCGAGCGGCGAGACCGGCTTGAGAAGTTGGATGTATGGGTTCAAGGCGCGGGCCGCGAGGCTGCTCATCCCGATCAGGAACCCCAGGGGAATGGCGATCAGGGCAGCCAGACCAAAGCCGGTCAGGACGCGGAAGATCGAATAGGCCAACTGGATGCCGACGCCTTTGTCGTTCGGACCTGCATCATAGAACGGGTTGGTGATGTGGCCCCAGATTTCGGCGCCCACGTCACTGGGCCTGGGAAGGGCGCTTTCGCCCTTCGCCTGTGGCCCAAGCAGTTCCGCAAGTTCGGGCGACATGTCCGCAGCCGGACCGCTTTGTGCTGCCACGAACGCATCCCATCCAATGAGGAATACGGCCAGAAACAGCAGCGAAGCGAACGCGGCTTTCAGGTTTTCTTTCAGATCGTTGGACATGTCTTCCTTACTTCCTTTTCCCTGCTTGGGCCTTTGGTCATCGCTTGATTGCGAAGCTGTCCACGTAGGCTTCCGGTGAGGCTGGGTCGAAGGTCTTGCCCATGATCTCGTAGGATTCATACGTGGAGGTTGGAGGCGTGAGCCCCATATCGGTCATCACGGCCGCCGCATCGGTGGCGAGGTAGACCTCTTCGGCCAGATCGGTGTACTGAACGTCGCCCTCGATATAGCCCCACCGCTTCATCTGGGTCAGAATCCAAACTGCGAAAGAGTGATATGGGAACGGATCAAAATCGATCCGGTCAGGTTCGTTCCGGACATTGCCCAGACCATCTGCGAAGCGCCCGGTCAGAACCTGTTCAACAACCGTTGTCGGCTGGTTGAGATAGTTCTTGGGACTAATCGCAGCCGAGATATCCGACCGGTTGGCCGGGTCAGAGCTAAACGAGGTGGCTTCAAGGATTGACTTAAAGAGCGCCAGGAATGTGTTCGGCGTCTCGTCAATGAACTTCTGGCTTGCTGCAAACGCGCAGCAAGGGTGACCCGGCCAGATTTCCTTGGTCAGCTTATAAATGAAGCCAACACCGTCATAGACAGCGCGTTGGTTGAACGGATCCGGTGACAGATATCCATCCAGGTTACCCGCACTGAGGTTGGCCACCATTTCCGGCGGTGGAACCACGCGGATTTGGATGTCCTGATCCGGATCAAGCCCGGCCTCGGCAACGTAGTAGCGCAGCAGGAAGTTGTGCATCGAGTATTCGAACGGCACACCAAAGGTGAAGCCTTTCCATTTCGATGGGTCCTGTTTGTCGAGGTGCTTGTTGGCCAAGGTGATGGCCTGACCGTTGATGTTCTCGACTGCCGGCATGGTCCAGGGCGTTGCTGCCGAGCCTGCGCCCGCCGTGATCGCCAAGGGCATCGGTGTGAGCATATGTGCTGCGTCGTACTCGCCCGAAAGCGACTTGTCGCGAGACACCGCCCAGCCTGCCGTTTTGATCGCCGAAACATTCAGCCCGTACTTTTCATAAAAGCCCATTGGGGCTGCCATGATGATGGGCGTCGCGCAGGTAATTGGCACAAAGCCGACGTTCAGGTCTGTCTTTTCCAGCGGGCCGGTTGCTTCGACAATATTCGCAATCGCTTTGTCAATCGGCAGAATGCTGGCAATCGCCGCTGCAGCAGTGGTGCCGCCCACGCCGCGCAGAAAGTTCCGCCGGTTCATGTCATTGCCAAAAAGGCCCTTCATGACCGCCGAAGTGGCGAGATTTGCCAGAACGTTTTCCTGATCTTTCCAGTCGAGTTCAGCGGTCTTGGCAGCCGGGCGTTCCAGATCGCTTAGCGCGTCCAGTTCAGGACCCGCGTTGCGAGCACCTTTTGTGGTTTCCGCTGCATAGAAGCGGCTTCCTTCTGATGCACTGGCCAACGCGGCCTTGTGCTCGTACATGGTGGCGTGCAATCCGCACGGGCATCCTGTCCACAGGATCTCGTCCGGATCATAAACGTTACTCAAAGCTCCCATGAGCTTTCTTCCTTCTGGTTTCGAAGGTCAGGCCGCCATTAGCCAACTGCCTTGCGCCGCCACCATCAGCGGTTCAAAGCCATTCAAGTGGACCTCTTCCGCGCCGCCATTAGCGCAAGGTCCGTGTCACTGTGCCGGGGTCAGACCGTCAGCACAGCAAATCCTCTGCCTCGATGATTTGCCGCGCCATATCGGCCAGCGGCAGATTGCGCTCCATCGACATCTTTTGCACGCGGCGATGGGCTTCTTCCTCATCGATCCTGTGCCGCGCGATCAAAATCATCTTTGCGCGAGAGATATGCTTGGCTTCGGCCAGCGCGCGCCGCGCCTCTTTGCTTTCGCGCTCAATTTCGCGACGTTTGCGACCATGGGTGACAGCGCTGACGGTCGCGACGAACAAGCGATCCGACTGCAGCCCAAGGGGCAACACATGGTCGGCACCGCAATCCAGAAAATTGTCGACATCCTCGCGCGAAGAGCTTTCCAAAAGCACCAAGATCGCCGCGTCCTGTCCCGCCCGCAGGCGTTTCAAATCCGAGATGGTCGCAGCATCGCCCACGGTGGCGT
>JBCCCA010000068.1:0-14129 GCA_039033735.1 Pseudomonadota bacterium | reverse complement strand
TGGGATCAACCGCTTCGGTATCCACCGGCACGAAGCTGTCCGAAGGGTCCAGCAGAACAACTTCAGCTCCCAGCCCGTCAAGGATCGCGGGCAATGCCTCGAACGCCGCCGAGGAATGCACCCAGACGCCGACCCGTTGACCCGAAAGTGCGTCGTCCGGCATGCCATCGACATAGCGCGCAACATAGGCGGCGGTTGCATCCTCGGTCATCGTGTTGGGCGTTCCGGCAACCGGGCTGTCCCATGAAGCGACCCTCTCGCGCAGCGGGCCTTCATCCGCCTTTGTGAACTCGCCCGCGGCAGTGTAGAATTTCAGTCCGTTCCGGTCCGCCGGGATGTGGCTGCCGGTCACCATGATAGAAAGCGTTCCTTCGGCCAGCGCCGCTCCGGCCAGCGCTGGCGTTGGCAAGACGCCGCAATCGACGACATCAACGCCCTGGCTGGCTGCACCGGCGGCCACGGCCCGCGCAATTCGGGCCGAGCTCTCGCGCTTGTCCTGACCGATGAAAAGGCGCCCGTTATGCGAATGAAGCGACACAAAGGCCGCCGCATAGGTCGCGCAAAGCGCATCGGTTAGGTCCGTCGCAAGGCCGCGCAGGCCGCTGGTGCCAAACTGTGCCATGACCCTATCCGTTCAAGGCCTGGCACTCGGGCACCGGCGTCTTGACCCCGCCGCTTGCCTTCCACTGATCAAGGTTGTCGCAGACCAGATCGCCCATGCGCTGGCGCGTCTCGATCGAACCACTGCCGACATGGGGCAGCAAAACAACGTTATCCAACGATTTCAGCGCGTCCGGGATCTTCGGCTCCTGATCGAACACGTCCAGGCCCGCACCGCCCAGTTTCCCGGACACCAGTGCCTGCGTCATCGCCGCTTCGTCGATGACAGTCCCGCGCGCCACATTGATCAAGATGCCGTCGGGGCCCAACGCCTCGATCACCTCGGCGTTGACAAGGTGCCGGGTCGCCGCGCCGCCCGGTGTGATGACGATCAGAACGTCCGATTGCCGCGCCATGTCCACAAGACTGGGAACGTGAGTATAGGGTACGTCCTTTGGGCTGCGGGTATGGTAGACCACATTGGGGTTAAACGGCTGGATCGTTTCTGCAATCGCCTGCCCAATCCGTCCCATGCCCAAAATACCGACGGTGCGGTTGCGGATCGACCGGGTCAGCGGGTAGTTGCCCTTGGTTTCCCAATCGCCGGATCGCGCCCAGCGCTCGGACGGCAGCAACTCGCGCGAGACGGCCAACCAAAGCATCAACGCCGTATCCGCCACTTCGTCGTTCAGAACATCCGGCGTATGGCTGACAAGGATACCGCGCGATGCGGCCTCGGCGGCGTCGATCGTGTCATAGCCGACGCCGAAGTTCGAAATCACCTTTAGGTCTGGGAGTGCATCCATCACTGTGGGCGAGATCGTCCAGTGACCGAACATCGCGATCCCGACAATCCCGGCCCCCTCTTCCAGCGCGGCGGCAAACGCGTCCTGCGTTTCCGCTTGGGTCACATCGAAACTGGCGGCCAGACGGTCGGTATAACGCGACGCCGGGCTGCCCAGCAGAAGCAAGCGATCAGGCATCCGCAACCACCTTCTGGGTCTGAACCCCGAGCCCTTCGATATGCAGAGACACCTCGTCGCCCGCCTTCAGATAGACCGGCGGCTTGTGCCCCATGCCAACGCCCGGAGGCGTTCCGGTCGAGATGACGTCGCCCGGGTGCAATGTGAACAGCTGCGAAAGATGCGACACGATATGCGCGACCGAGAAGATCATGGTCTTGGTATTGCCGCTTTGCATCCGGGTTCCGTTGACATCGCACCACATATCCAAGTTCTGAACATCGGCAATTTCATCTTTGGTCACCATCCACGGGCCTGTCGGGCCGAACGTGTCGCAGGATTTGCCCTTGGTCCACTGGCCCGAAAGTTCCATTTGGAAGGTACGCTCGGACACGTCATTGCAGACGCAGTAGCCCGCCACATAGTCCAGCGCGTCCTCCTCGCTGACATATTTCGCGGCTTTGCCGATAACGATGCCCAGCTCGACCTCCCAATCGGTCTTAGTCGATCCGCGCGGCATGACAACATCGTCGAACGGGCCCGAGATTGCGGAATTCGCCTTCATGAAAACGATCGGGTGGTCCGGGATGGGGTTTCCGGTTTCCTCGGCGTGATCGGTAAAGTTCAGACCAATGCAGACGTATTTGCCAATCTGTCCGACGCAGGCGCCAAGGCGCGGGGCGCCGCTGACAACCGGCAAGCTGGCGGGATCAAGCGCTTTCAATGTGGTCAGAGCCGCATCGCCCAGCGTATCGCCCGTGATATCGTTCACATGGCCTGACAAATCGCGCAGTGTGCCATCCGCATCGACCATTCCGGGCTTTTCCGCACCCATTTCACCGTAGCGTACCAGTTTCATCGTCTTCTCTCCCTAGCCGGCCCAACCGCCGTCGATAATCATTTCCTGCCCCGTTACAAAGGCGCTTTCATCCGAGCCCAGATAGACCGCAAGTGCTGCAATTTCTTCGGGTTGGCCCACGCGGCCCATCGGCTGACGCTCGGTAAAGTCTTTCAGCGCTGCTTCATAGCTGCCGATTGTCTTGCCAAGCTCGCGCACCCGATCATGCCACGAGGGGCTTTCAACCGTGCCCGGGCAGATCGCATTGCAGCGCACACCTTTGGCAATGTAATCCTTGGCGACAGCCTTGGTCAGCCCGATCACAGCGCCTTTGGTCGCCCCGTAGATAACGCGATTTGGCGCCCCCATGATAGAGGACGCCGCCGAAGACACGTTGATGATCGAACCGGTCCCCCGCTCCAGCATAGCAGGCACGGCAGCTTTGATCATCCGCAACATGGACGTGACGTTCAAATCCACGGCGAAGGCGAAATCTTCCTCGGTCGCGGCCAGAATGTCGCCGTGATGCACCACGCCCGCACCGTTGAAAAGAACATCCGGGTTGGCGCGGGCCACACCTTCGGTGACCGAAGCCGTGTCGCGCACATCAAGGACAAAGGTCGTGACGCCATCGGCCTCCAGCGTCGCAAGCGTCTCGGGGTTTACATCGGTCGCAAAAACCTCGGCTCCTTCGGCCGCCATCGCAAGCGCCGTTGCTCGCCCGATGCCCTGCCCTGCGGCCGTCACCAAAACACGTTTTCCCTGCAATCGATTGGCCATAGACGCCTCCTTTCGTTGGCGCATGGCTAGTGGGTTCTGGATCGAATTGCCAGCAGGAAGCGGCATGTTCGCGGAGAGTTAGGCAGGTTCTGACTGCAAAAGCCGCGCCATCCGGTCACGATCCCGCAGGCGACCTTGACAGCACCCCCAACTTCTTCTCACCGTCTGGGGGAGAACTGCGAGGGATGGACAAATATATGCGCAATATCCTCATCTTCGGTGGCGGCGGTATGGTCGGTCAGAAACTGGCCCAGTCTTTGTCCGATGCTCCGCTTGGCCCGGGCGACCGGGTCTCGCTGTGCGACCTTCATTTCCCCGACAACGGCGCGCCCGTGGCCGAGCAGATCACCGGTACGGTGACCAACCCGGCCGTGTTGAAACGGTTGGCGGCGACACGGCCTGACATCGTTTATTACCTGGCCGCCATCGTCTCGGGCGAGGCCGAGCGTGATTTCGATCTGGGTTGGCAGATCAACATGGCCGCCTTCCAAAGCTTCCTTGACACTTTCCGGGCCGAGGTTTTGGCAAGTGGGGGCGATTATCATCCGAAGATAATCTTCACATCATCTATCGCGGTGTTCGGCGCCCCCTTCCCTGAGAAGATCGACGACACATTTTTCCATGCGCCGCAAACAAGCTACGGGGCGCAAAAAGCCATGTCCGAGCTTTTGTTGACGGATCACATTCGGAAAGGCTTCTTCGACGGCCTGTCGATCCGGCTGCCCACCATTTGCGTGCGGCCCGGCACGCCAAACAAGGCCGCGTCCAGTTTCTTTTCCGGCATCATACGCGAACCCCTGAACGGTCAGGACGCCATCCTGCCCGTGGCACCAACGACGCAGCATTGGCACGCATCGCCCCGGTCAGCGGCTGGGTTCCTGCGCCATGCCGCAACGCTTGATCAATCCGTCTATGACAACCGACCGGCGCTGAACATGCCGGGCGTGTCCTGCACCGTGGGCGAACAGATCGAGGCGCTTTGGGACATGTGCGGCGCCGAGGTGGCCGCGCGGATCCAGCACGTCCCCGACCCCGAGATCGAGGCCATCGTCAAGAACTGGCCCCGCGACTTTGCGCCCGAGCGCGCAAAAACTCTGGGATTCTCGGCGGAAGACAACTTCCGCGAGATCATTCAGGTCTATCTTGACGACGACTTCACGGGATGATCCGTGCCCTGATCCCACCCGATATGGACGGCGCCCCAGAGGCGCTTGGGGCCTCACCCGGCATCCTTTCAGGCTCCCATGTCTTTCTCACCGGTATGACCGGTAGCCGTGCCGATGGGTCGATGCCGTCCGACATTGACACGCAAGGCCACAACGCCATGGCAAAAATCGGTCGCATCCTTGCCGAGGTCGACCTGACCCACGCCGCCATCATCGAAATGACCACCTACCACATTGATATCCAATCTCATTTCGAGGCGTTCAATCAGGTGCGCCGCAGCTATGTGTCCGACCCTTTTCCCGCATGGACCGCCGTTGAAGTCGCGGCGCTTCGCCGCCCCGGCGCGCTGGTGGAAATCCGTGTGATCGCGGCGCTTGCCCCATCCTGAAAGGGCTTGGCAGAACCGCACCCGGTCACTAGCGTTCCAGGAAGGGAGAATGACCATGCTCAGCGACGCGCAATGCGACTGGTTCAGAACCCATGGGTTCCTGGTGATCGAAGACGTATTGGACGCTTCAATACTTGACCCCGTCCGCGCCGAATACACCGATCTACTCAACAAGCTTTGTGCCGGTTGGGGGATCACGGGGCGCGGCTTTGAAGACAAGCTCCTGAAAGCCTACGCCGCCGGTCACGACTGGTTCCAGCCAATGGATATCTCGCTACCCGGCGACCGCATAACGGCCGACACGCCGATGCATTTCGGCCGCGCGGTCTTCGATATGATTACCGCGCCGTGCCTTCTGGATATCGTCGAAGCGCTGATCGGCCCGGAAATCACCTCGAACCCCATCCAGCATGTCCGCATCAAACCGCCAGAAGCCAAGCTCGACGCCGACGAAATCCGCGCCCATGTCGGCGGCACCGACTGGCATCAGGACCGCGCGGTTGCCCTTGAAGACGCAGATCAGACCGACATGGTTACCGTTTGGCTCGCCATCACTGACGCCACAGTTGAGAACGGCTGCTTACAGGTGGTCGGCAATGAGACCCGGCTTCTGCCGCATTGCCCAAAGAAACAGACCGCCATCGCCGATGGACTGATTGACACATCACGGGCCAAACCGCTCCCGGTCAAGGCGGGCGGCGCAGTGATTTTCCACCCCATGACACCGCACGCCTCGCTGCCCAATCGCTCAAACGGCATCCGCTGGAGCTTTGATCTCCGCTTCAGCGTCACCGGCCAACCCACGGGCCGCGCACATTTTCCTGACTTCATTGCCCGCTCTCGCGCCCACCCTGACACCGAACTCAGGGACTGGCGCGCCTGGAAGGCCGCATGGGAACATGCCCGCGCCCGCCTTGCCGAAACACCCCATATCGACATTCATCGCTGGAGCGCTGACGCGCCCGCCTGCGCCTGACCGAAGACACGCGCAAGACCTGGCTTGATGATCAGCGTCCGCAGCTTCTGCTTGCCATCACGATGCGTCTCGAGGTTCTGGTCACCAACACCTGAGCCCTTGCGCTTTCTTCTTGGTAAAAATATCCCGAGGGGGTTCCGGGGGAGCAGCGCTCCCCCGGCCGGTCGGCGCCGACAGGCGACGAAACAGGGAGGAAGCCAATGACCGACACCATTCGCCTCGATGCGTCCGACACTGTGGTGACCGCCACACGCGCGTTGGAGGCCGGCACGCAGGTCGAAGATGTCCTGACAAAGGGCCTTATCCCCTCCGGCCACAAGATCGCCACCCAAGCGATCCCTAAGGGCGGAGAAATCAGGAAATACGCCCAACTCATCGGGTATGCGGCGACGGACATTGCTGCGGGCGACCATGTCCACACGCAGAACACCGAATTCCGCAACACCGATATGGCCTATGAGTTCGGCACCAATCTGCGCCCTGTCAAGGAACCGGGGACAACCGACACGTTTCTTGGGTACAAGCGCGACAACGGGCAGGTGGGCACGCGCAACTATATCGCCGTCGTGACCAGCGTGAATTGCTCGGCCACCGCGGCCCGCCGCATTGCCGATGCCTTCGGTCCCGAGGAACTGGCGCACTACCCCAATGTCGACGGTGTGGTCGCGTTTGTGCACGGAACCGGGTGCGGTATGGCCGGGGATGGCGACGGGTTCGAGGCCCTTCAGCGTGTCATGTGGGGCTATGCGCGCCATCCCAACCACGCGGGCGTCCTCATGGTGGGACTAGGCTGCGAAATGAACCAGATCGACTGGCTGCTGGAAGCTTATGGTCTGACACAGGGGCCGCTTTTCCACACAATGAATATCCAAGGGGTGGCTGGTCTAAGGCAGACGATTGAACACGGCATTGAAAAGGTCCGTGCGATGCTGCCCTTGGCCAATGCCGCCGTCCGCACGCCCTGCCCGGCGTCCGAGTTGAAGGTGGCCCTTCAATGTGGCGGCTCGGATGCCTGGTCAGGCATCACGGCCAACCCGGCACTTGGCTACGCCTGCGACCTGCTGGCCGCCCAAGGCGGCACCGGCGTTCTGGCCGAGACCCCCGAGATCTATGGCGCCGAGCATCTTTTGACCCAACGCGCCGTTTCGCGCGAGGTCGGCGACAAGCTGATCGGTTTGATCCACTGGTGGGAGGACTACACCGCCCGCAACAAAGGCTCGATGGACAACAACCCGTCTCCCGGCAACAAGAAAGGTGGGTTGACCACCATTCTTGAAAAATCGCTTGGTGCAGCGGCCAAGGGCGGGACCACACCACTGACAGGTGTCTACAAATATGCAGAACCGGTAACGGCCAAGGGGTTCACCTTTATGGACAGCCCCGGCTATGACCCAGCGTCGGTCACCGGCCAGATCGCGGGCGGCTGCAATTTGGTGTGCTTTACCACCGGTCGCGGCTCGGCCTTCGGCTCTAAGCCCGCACCAACTGTCAAGATCGCAACCAATTCCGAGATGTACGGCCGCATGACAGAAGACATGGACATCAACGCAGGCGAAATCCTGACGGGTGGTGTCAGCCTTGAAGACAAGGGCCGTGAAATCTACGAGATGTTCCTGCGCGTCGCCAGCGGAGAGATAACGAAATCGGAAGCACAAGGCTTAGGCGACTACGAGTTCGTCCCCTGGCAAATTGGCGCGGTCATGTAACCTTGAACATAATGTCCGCAATGCGGAAAAAGTGGAACTTCATCCCGCCAGAACAATAGTTGTTACGTATCCCAAATGCGTCGACAGTCTTCAAAAACCTTCTGAAAAGGTTCGCTCACCAGATCTGTCTCTAGCGATCCCGCACACAGAAACACTTTGTCGCGCATTTTTGACGTCGACTTGCACAATGGAGAGCCACAATCTGCGCAGAACATAAGTTTTACTGTGTTCCCGGTGTCGGATGTTTTTGTGTAAACCTTCGCATTCCCGCTCAAAGCGAAGTCCCGAGACGATACGGCAATCTGGGGCAGCTTGGCTCCCCCAGAAATGTGCTGGCAGTCCCGACAATAACATTGGATTGCGAACTGTATGTCCGCGGTCGCGGTGAACCCAGAGGCACCACAAAGACAGCTTCCTTCAATGGTTTTGCTCACGTGAAGGTCTCTCCGGTTTCGTGACGCCGATCTAATCGTATCCGAAACCACACCGGCCGCCAATTGTTGTGAGTATAGGCTTGAAGTGGAACTTGTGAGGGCGCCAATGACATGCGCTGCTTCCAAAGGGAATGGCGTAGAATGCAGATTCCCCATTGCAAAACCCTCGCAGATTTTGCCCCCTGTTTCAGGGGAGGACAAAATCATGACTGAAGTGCTGAGTGCGGCACAAATCGCGCAGTTCGAGGAACACGGCTATCTTGTGCTGGAACGTCACCTGACGGACGACATTCTAAGCACGATCCGCGCAGAGATTGCCCGGTTCGAGGACGAGGCGCGAACGATGTCCGCGTCGAACGACCGACTTGATCTTGAGGACACGCATACCCCCGAGGATCCGCGCCTCAGGCGGATCAAGCTTCCGCATACGATCAGCGACGTGTTTCGCAACCTCATGTATTCAGATCACATCCTGGCCCCTGCGCGCGACCTGATTGGCCCGGATCTGCGGCTGCATACGACCAAGCTCAACATGAAAAGCGCGGGCTACGGAGCGGCTGTTGAATGGCATCAGGACTATGCATTCTATCCGCACACGAATGACGACATTCTGGCCATCGGCGTGATTATCGATGATATGGCCAGCGAAAACGGGCCGCTCATGGTCTATCCCGGCAGCCATAAGGGCCCGGTTTTCGATCACCACGTGGACGGTGTCTTTGCCGGCGCGTTCGTCCCGGAAGAGGTCGGGCTTAACCCGGCGGATGCCATCGAACTGAAGGGGCCCGCCGGGTCGATCAGCATTCACCATGGGCGGATCGTGCACGGCTCGGCGCTAAACACCTCGGACCGCTCGCGACGGATTCTATTTTACGAGATGATGGCAGCGGATGCCTTCCCGATTATGGGCTCGATGACCAAATGGGGCGGGATCGAGGATTACAACTCACGGATGCTTTGTGGTACGCCCACGCTGACGCCGCGCTTGAAAGATATTCCAATTCGTATTCCACAACCCCAACCGAATGTGCCAATCTCGATCTATGAGATTCAGAAAGGGCTAAAGGCCCGCAGTTTCGGAACCATTGGATGAAGATTGCCATTGTCGGCCCCGGGATGATCGGCAGCGCGGCAGCGCGCCATCTTGCGAAGGCTGGTCATGACGTCGTGCTGATCGGCACCGGCGAACCCGATGACTGGGGCGCTCATCACGGCGCGTTCGCAAGCCATTACGACGAAGGCCGCATCACGCGCGTCGGCGATCCACACCCGTTTTATGCCCGTGTCTCGAAGGCGTCTATCGACCGCTATGGCGAGATCGAGGCGGAAAGCGGTATCTCATTTTTTACCGAATGCGGCGCGCTCATTGCTGGGAACGCGCCATTTATGGATCGGGTGACCGCGACACGGGCCGAGGTGCCGTCGACCTATGCCACACTGGATGCCGATGGGCTGCGGGGACGGTTTCCATATCTCAGCATCGCCGATGGCGTGACCGGGCATCACGAGCCGGGCAAGGCCGGTCATATCAGTCCGCGCCGCCTGGTGGCTGCGCAACAGAAAGCAGCGGCGGCGGCCGGGGCAAAGCGTTTGGAGACCGAGGCGGTCCATGTCGCGCCCGGTCTTATAAAAACAGACAAGGACACAGTCGCTTGTGATCAGGTCATTGTGGCCGCAGGGGGGTGGACCGACGCGGTCCTTGGCCGCGCGCCAGAACTGAAGGTCTATGCCCGCACAGTGGCCTTCCACGAGATACCTGCAGACGAGGTCTCGCGTCTGGCCACGATGCCTTCGATGATCCTGAACGATCGTTTTGTCTATGTGCTGCCGCCGATCCGTTATCCGGACGGGCGGGTCTGGCTGAAACTGGGCGGCGAGACGGTCGATCGGGTCGTAAGCGGGCGGGACGAGATCGGCGACTGGTTTCGCTCGGGCGGCGATGGCACTGTCGGGGACGCGCTGACGGAAACGCTAACCGCATTGATCCCTGACCTTGCCTATTCGGATCGTCGCATTGCACCGTGCGTGACGACATTCACCGAAAATGGCCTGCCAGAGATCCGAAAACTCGAAGATGGATTGACGGTCGCCGCCGCGGGATGCGGCGCGGGCGCAAAATGTAGTGATGAACTTGGCCGGATGGCGGCCGAACAAGCAATAGGAGACATGCCGTGAGCACACCCAAAATCGGATTCATCGGACTGGGGCTGATGGGCTCGGCCATGGTTGGACGCCTTCAGGACAAAGGCTACGATCTAACAGTTCTTGGCAACACGAACCGCACAGGAATTGAGGCCGCGATTGCGCGGGGCGCGACCGAGGCTGCGAATGCCCGTGCGGTGGCGGAAGCATCGGACATCGTGATGCTGTGCATGGGAACCTCGGATCAGGTCGAAGGACGGATGCATGGGGCCGACGGCGTGATTGCCGGGCTGTCAGAAGGCAAGGTCGTGATCGATTTCGGCACCTCGCTGCCCTTTTCCACCATCTCGCTTGGAGACGATGTGGCCGAGGCGGGTGCCTCGATGATGGACGCGCCGCTTGGACGGACGCCTTCGCATGCGAAGGACGGTCTTCTGAACATCATGGCTTCGGGGGACCAAGCCGTCTATGACCAGGTCAAGCCGGTGCTTGAAGACTTGGGCGAGAATATTTTCTATCTTGGCAAATTGGGCGCCGGGCACACGATCAAGCTTCTGAACAATTTCTATGCCATGACGACAGCAAACGCGATGAGCGAGGCTTTCGCGGTCTGCGATCTGATGGGGATCGAGCGGAAGGCCCTGTATGATGTGCTGTCGGCCGGGCCGAATGGGTCGGGCATGATGGATTTCATAAAAGCCTATGCCGTGGACGGCGACCCCGAGAAGCTGGCCTTTTCAGTTCGAAACGCCCGCAAGGATGTCGGCTATTACGAGCAGATGCTGCAATCCATGGGCAAGGACAGCATCATGGCGACAGGCGCCATGAAGGCAACGGGCCGCGCTGTGGATGATGGACATGGCGATGATCTGGTGCCGCAGATGGTGGACAGTTTCCATCGCTGGTTCAGCTGATTGAGCCTTGTCGCCGAAACGAGGGCTGACCGTGTCGGCCTTGGGATCGGTCTGATCTTGCTGGCGTTCCTGTGCTTTTCAGGCGTGGACACGATCGTAAAATGGCTGGCACTTGCCGGCCTGCCCGCGATGCAACTGGCCTTCATGCGGTATCTTGTGGCCTTTCTTCTTTCAGTTGCGCGCGGAGCACAGCAGGGCCAGGTCTTTGAATGGCGGGACCGGCGCGACATGGTATTGGTTCTCATCCGAGGCGGTCTGCTGGTTCTGGCGACAGCCTTCAACTTTATCGCGCTTGGCTATCTGCCGCTTTCGGTGACGTCTTCCATACTGAATTCGGCGCCGATCATTCTGACCGCCCTGGCCGTCCCGGTTCTGGGCGAACGGGTTGGCCCCTTTCGCTGGGCCGCCGTCATCGTCGGATTCATTGGCGTTCTGATCGTGATCCGTCCCTTTGGCGCGGCCTTCCACTGGGCAACCTTGCTTATGGTGGTCAATGCCGTGGCGATGGCGCTTTTTGCGCTTTTGACGCGGATGCTGTCGGGCCGGATCGCCACGCAGACCATGCAGGTCTATATGGGCGCGCTTGGCACGGCCATTCTTGCAGTCCCCGCCTTGCTGACATGGCAAGCACCTGAAAGCGCGTTTCATTGGGCGCTTCTGATTGCAGTGGGCGGGTTTGCCTGGATTGGCCACGAGATTTACGGTCGCGCCCACGCCTTTGCCGAGGCCAGCGTGTTGATCCCGTTTAATTACAGTTTCATCGTCTATCTGACGCTTGCCGGGTATTTCGTGTTCGGTGATGTGCCGGATGCGCCTGTGCTGCTCGGCGCAGCGATCATTATCGGGTCGGGGCTTGTGATCTGGTGGCGCGAGACACGCCGGCGAGCCGCGGGTTAGCTTTGGGAGTGCGCCCGCCGGCGGCGGCCGCAGGGGCAAGGGGGACGCTGTCCCCCTCTTGGCCTGACGGCCAATTCACCCCCTGAGGTATTTTTGGGCCAATGAAGACAGGAATGGTCTTTCAACCGGAGGGCGGCTTCGGTATCCGCAAGGGCGAATAAGGGAGGGGCGACATGCTGGAAACGGTGCCTGGATTTGACCGGATCGGCGAGGAAAATGCCTTTGCAGTTCTGGCGCGTGCGGGCGTGTTGGCGTCCGAAGGCAAGAGCATCATCAATCTGGGGATCGGGCAGCCGGATTTCCCGACCCCGCCCCATATTACCGAGGCCGCGATCCGCGCCATTCGGGACGGGCATCACGGCTATACCGCTGCGACCGGGATCCCCGCCTTGCGCGACGCCGTTACGGGCGATCTGCACCGACGGTACGGCGTCGAGATTTCGCCTGAACGAGTGATGATCGTGCCAGGCGGCAAGGTGACGATGTTCACTGCGATCCTGATGTTCGGGGAACCAGGCGTCGATATCCTGTATCCGGATCCGGGCTTTCCCATCTATCGCTCGATGATCGAATTTACAGGCGCCACACCGGTGCCAATCCCGATCCGCGAAGAGAATGGCTTTGCGTTCGATGCTGCCGAAACCCTGAGCCTGATGACCGATCGGACGCGGCTGGTCATCCTGAATTCGCCCGCCAATCCTTGCGGCGGTGTCACGCCGAAGGCCGAGATTGATCGTCTGGTGGCCGGTCTTCCCGAGAATGTGGCCGTCTTGTCGGATGAGATTTATGATCAGATGCTGTATGACGGGGAAGAGCATGTTTCGCTTTTGACCTATCCGGAGTTACAGGACCGATTGATCCTTCTGAACGGGTGGTCAAAGACCTATGCTATGACCGGCTGGCGGCTTGGCTATTCTGTTTGGCCAGAGGGTTTGTACGAGAAGGTGCGCAAGTTGGCGGTGAACGCATGGTCTTGCGTGAACGCGCCCGCACAATACGCGGCGCTTGAGGCGTTGAACGGGCCGCAGGATGCCGTCCACGCAATGATGGCCGAATTTGATCAAAGACGACGGCTGGTGGTTGAGCTGTTGAACGACCTTCCGGGCGTGTCTTGCATCGTGCCCAAAGGCGCGTTTTACGCATTTCCGAACATCACGGGCACCGGGTGGACGGCGAAAGCGCTGGCCACGGCCCTGCTTGAAGGGCCGGGCGTCGCGACCATCGGCGGTCCGGATTTCGGCACGTTGGGTGAAGGATATATCCGCTTGTCCTATGCCAACAGCCCGGACAACATTCGCGAGGCAGTGGTGCGGATGGGGGCGTTTCTGGCCGAAGGATCAGGCCCATAGGCTTCGCACATCCTACTCATTGAAGTGCTTCGACCAGATCGCACGGCGGTCCTGATCGCGCGCCTCGTAGGCGGCAATGGCAGTCGCAAGTTCGGACGGGTCCAGATCGCGGTCCCCGTTTGCGATCCGCGTCATTTGCATCGTGTACC
Source organism: Pseudomonadota bacterium (assembly GCA_039033735.1). GTDB lineage: Bacteria > Pseudomonadota > Alphaproteobacteria > Rhodobacterales > Rhodobacteraceae > JAJDOD01. Next base: position 827 of record JBCCCA010000068.1, on the reverse strand, counting down.
ATGCGGTCACGCCGCCCTCTGGCGGGTCTCTGAAGCGCGGGAACGCGGGTTCCGGATTCCGTCCGGTTTCCCACTTCCGCGGCAGGTCCGGATCAAGGATAAGGGCGCGGGCCAGGCCGACCAGGTCCGCCTGCCCTTCGGTGATGGCCGCCTCTGCCTGATGCAAGGTCTTGAAGCCGCCTGTGACCATGAGCGGACGTGTCGTTTTGGTTCGTGCACGACGCGCAAACTCCAGAAAATAGGGGCCGGACCCCGCCCGGTCAGACGTCGACACCACACCGGGGAAGTATGTGCCGCCGCTGATGTCGATCAGATCCAGACCGGTTTTGTCGAGTGCGGCGATAAGTGCGAGGGCTTCGTCTTCGTGGAAGCCGCCTTCGAGTTGATCCGTCGCGTTCAGCTTGATGCCGATAGGAAACAAAGGGCCAACCGCCCGTCGCACGGCCGCGACAACGTCCAAGACAAGCCGCATCCTGTTGGGCAGGCTACCGCCATAGGCATCCGTGCGCGTGTTGAACAAGGGTGAGAGAAACTGGCTGAGGAGGAAGCCATGGGCCGCGTGAACTTCGACACCGCCAAAACCAAGCGTCTTGGCAAGTGCCGCTGTGCGGGCAAATTCGGCCGGCAAACCTTCGATATCCGACAGCGAAAGCGCACCGCAGGTCAGGCCCGGCAGATCAAGCGCGCTTGGCCCTTTCGGGGTGCTGATGGGCGCGTCCGCCATGGCCCCCGCATGCCCAAGCTGCAGCCAAAGCTGTGCGGCACTCCGGGCGCCCGCTTGAGCGAGGGTTTGAAAGGGCGTCGATGGTGACTGAGTGTTGAGCACG
>JBCCCA010000067.1:0-14231 GCA_039033735.1 Pseudomonadota bacterium | reverse complement strand
GCCATCTTGGATAGGCTGATCTGCCGCCTCCGCAACCGTCTCGCTATCAGGGCTGGGATCATCCGATTGTTCGGGCGCGTCTTGGTCCGCAGCGGGAGCCTCAGCAGCAGGCTCGTTGCCCCAGGACGAAAACCCGCGGGAGCCGGTGTCGTCACTTTCAAAGTCTTCGCGGCTTAGGAAATCAGGTGGCGCTGTTTGGGGGGCCGCCCGTACACCGTCATCGTCATCCTCAAAACTGTCGTCGTCGTCGAGGTCATAAACCGGCGGGGCGTCAAAGATATCTTCTTCTTCGTCCTCACTTAGCGCAGATGAGTCTGAAGGCGTTTCGGCGACATCAGGCGTCGGGCCAGCCAACTCAAACCAAGTGTGTCCGCAGTTCGAACACTGAACGTCGCGACCTTCCTCGGGGATCATCGACCCGTCAATTTCATATTGCGCGCTGCAATTTGGACAAACCAATCGCATCTTCACTATCCTTGCCTGTCCGCTTTGGTTTAGCGGATTATTGCCCCTGCCGTGCACTTTTTCTAGCACCACACCAGCCAGCAGGGAAGGCGCGGCGTTGATACTGTGCATCAACTCAGGCAAAAGCACCAAAAGAACGCGCGGAGGCGCCGTGATCGAGCTGGAAAATGTCGCGATGAGCTATGGTGGACGGACCTTGTTCAAGGACGTGTCACTTTCGCTTGCCGAAGGCAGCTTTCACTTTTTGACCGGGCCATCTGGCGCTGGAAAAACGACGCTTCTAAAGCTGTGTTCGTTGGAGTTGGGCCCCACGTCGGGGCGCGTCTGCCTTTTGGGCCAGGATGTCACTGGGTTTGATCGCAACGGGATCGCTGGCATGCGCCGCCGGATTGGTGTGGTGCATCAGGAAAGCCGGTTCGTTGATCATCTCTCGGTCAATGAAAATGTCATGCTGCCCGTTGCGGTCGCAGGCGGAAACACCGCCGCCACTAGCGATTTGTCCGAGCTTCTGGGTTGGGTCGGTCTTGGCGCTGTCGCTGAAAGGACTCCGCCCGAATTGTCGGGAGGCGAGCGGCAGCGCGTTGCCTTGGCGCGGGCCATTATCCTGTCGCCGGACCTCGTGTTGGCGGACGAACCCACGGGTAATGTCGATTGGGAGATGTCGCTGAAACTGCTGGATCTTCTGATTGAGTTGAACCGCCTGGGCAAGACGATCCTATGCGCAACGCATGATCTGAACCTGATCCGACATGTTAAATCACGTGTCGCATCACGGGTTCTGCGGATCAAGGATGGTGCCGTGTCAATCGCGGGGGCAGGGCTATGAGCTGGGTGCGCGATGTCCTGATTGGTGATCCGACGGCGACACGCATCGTGCCGCCCTCCGGGTTTACGGCTGCCTTGACGATTGCAAGCGCGGCAGCCATGGCTTTTCTGGCGGTATTTGCGATCGCGGTTCATCTGGCAACAGGTGAATTGGCAACGAGATGGGAAGCCGAGCTGGCAGGAACCGCGACCGTTCGCATTCCGTCACGCGAGGACGGCGGCACAGCCGTCGATGCAGTTTTGACCGCACTTTCGCAAACACCGGGGATCGCTGAGGCGCGGGTTATTACAGCCGAGGAACAGACAGTTTTGCTTGCGCCCTGGTTTGGCGAGGGCCTTCCGCTTGATCGGCTGCGTTTCCCGACGCTGATCGCAGTCACGGAAGCTGGTGATGGGCCTGACGTAACTGGCTTAACCGAAAGATTGGGGGCTGAAGCGCCCGGTGCGATCTATGACAATCATAGTCGGTGGCGCGTCCCGCTTGCCAATGCCGCTTTCCGACTAAGGCAGCTCGGCGTCTTTGCCCTTCTGTTGATTGCTGGCGTGACCGCAGTGACCATTGCCTTGGCGGCGTCGGCAGCATTGTCGGCGAATGGACAGGTTATCGATGTCCTGCGGATCGTGGGCGCACGCGACAGATGGATTGCGGCGGCTTTTACACGGCGGTTTACCCTGCGCGCCTTTGCCGGTGCCCTTGGCGGCACCATTGTGGCAATGGTCGCCGTGGCCCTTGTGCCTGGTGGCGTCGAAACGGGCGTTCTCAGCGGTTTGGGCTTTGACGGGACCGAATGGCTTTGGCCGCTGCTTGTTCCATTCATCGCGGCTGGCCTTGCTTTCGCAGCGACCCGGGTCGCTGCGGCGCGACGCTTGAAGGAGGACGGGTGATGCAGGTGGTTCGCTCGTTGATCTTCAACATTTCGATTTATCTGATGATGGCGATCTATGCGGTCGTCTTTTTTATACCGGCTTTGCTTAGCCGCGACTGGGCCTTCAAGGCGTGCCATGCTTGGTGCGTCTACGTCCGCTGGGCGCTGCGATGGATGGTCGGGCTGGAGACGGAGGTTCGCGGCACGCCGCCCACCGGCGAAGTGGTGATCGCGGCGAAACACCAGTCTTTCCTGGACATCATTCTGATCTTTAACAGCGTTCCGCGCGGTAAATTCATCATGAAGCGCGAACTGATGTATGCCCCCTTTATTGGCCAATACGGCCTTCGTTTGGGATGTATCCCAGTTAATCGCGGCAAGCGCGGTGCCGCGATTGAGAAGATGAAGGCGGATGTCGAGAAGGGGCGTGCAGAGCCGGGACAGCTGATCATTTATCCTCAGGGCACACGTGTCGCGCCGGGGGCGCAGAAGCCGTACAAGGTCGGAACGGGCGTCCTCTACGAGCAATTGGGCCAGGATTGCGTACCCGTTGCCACGAATGTCGGGCATTTCTGGCCAAAGCGGGGTGTCTTGCGTAAACCAGGTGTGGCGGTGATCGAATTCCTTGAACCGATCCCGGCCGGGCTTTCTGTGAAAGAATTTATGAGTGAACTGGAAACGTGCGTGGAACAACAGTCTGTCGCACTGTCCAGGGAAGCAGAATGACGAGAAACACGCAGGAAGCTGATTTTTGGTCAGGCCCGGCGGGCAGCCAGTGGATTGAGCACGAGGCGGAACAGGATTGGTTCCTGAGTGAAGTAGCGACCGCCGTCTTGGAAAAGGCCAACCCAAGGCCTGGTGCCCGCGTTTTGGATATTGGGTGCGGCACCGGCGCTGTGTCCTTGCTGTGTGCCGACGCAGTTGGTGTCGACGGATTTGTATTGGCAACAGACATTGCCGCCCCTTTTGTGGAACGTGTTCGGGCGCGGGCCGCGCACTTGCCACAGGTCAGCACCCATCTTGGCGATGCGCAATCAGCCAGTTGGCCGGTCGCCGCGTTTGATTTAGCCCTGTCGCGCTTTGGGGTCATGTTCTTTTCCGACCCGTCGGCGGCCTTTGCGAACATCGCACGGGCCATGCGATCGGGGGGGCGGATGGTGTTCGCGGCTTGGGGCCCGGTATCGGCCAATCCCTATTGGCAGATACCACGCGATCTTGTGGACGAAATTTATGGCCCGCAAGAGCGGTCTGCCCCTAACAGTCCGGGCCCAATGGGGTTGGCCGATGCGAATTGGGCGGTGGCACAGTTCAAGGCTGCGGGGCTGACAGACCTTGCGTTTGAGACCCGGCAGATTCATCTGTTGCACAATGGCGGTGCCGCTGGGGTAGCCTCGCTTGGTTTGCGCATAGGCTCGGCCGCGCGCGCCATGATGGTCGCAAAGGCATCCGACGAAGAAATCGAGGTCTTCCGGGCCAAGTCGGCGTTGGCCTATGGTCCGTTCGAGGCGGAAGACGGGATCGCGCGTGTTCCAGCCACGATCCATCTTTATACGGCGCGGACCGGGTGATTCTTGCGGTTCTAGGCTCAGCCCGCCATATAGGCTGCAGACGGTGAGGTAAGCGCAGATGCAAAACTACCTGGATTTCGAGAAGCCCCTTGCGGAGATCGAGGGCAAGGCAGAAGAGCTGCGTGCGATGGGACGCGCCAATTCCGAGATGGATGTCGAGAAAGAGGCCGCAGCTTTGGACAAAAAGGCGCGCGACCTGCTGTCTGGCCTTTATCGCGACCTGACCCCTTGGCAGAAATGTCAGGTGGCTCGCCACGCGGATCGCCCGCACTGCGCCGACTACGTCAATGCGCTTTTCACCGAATACACACCGTTAGCCGGCGACCGGAATTTTGCCGATGATTTGTCGGTCATGGGAGGATTGGCGCGCCTGAACGATCGCCCGATCATGGTGATCGGACACGAGAAAGGCAGCGACACAAACAGTCGGATTGAACGGAACTTCGGTATGGCACGGCCCGAAGGCTATCGTAAGGCGATCCGCCTGATGGACCTGGCGGACCGGTTCAATGTTCCCGTGGTCACCTTGATCGATACACCCGGCGCCTACCCTGGCAAAGGAGCTGAAGAGCGAGGACAATCCGAGGCGATCGCGCGCTCGACCGAGAAGTGCCTAAGACTTGGCGTGCCACTTGTTTCCGTCGTGGTCGGCGAAGGCGGATCGGGCGGCGCGGTTGCGTTCGCGACGGCCAACCGCGTTGCGATGCTTGAACATTCGATCTATTCGGTGATTTCTCCGGAGGGTTGTGCGTCAATCCTGTGGAAAGACGCGGAAAAGATGCGGGAAGCTGCGGAAGCGCTTCGACTGACGGCACAAGACCTGCACAAGCTGGGTGTGATCGATCGGATCATTGGCGAACCGACGGGCGGTGCTCAACGCGACCCAAGCAATGCCATCGCTTCGGTCGGGCGCTGTGTGGACGATATCCTGAACCAACTGTCCAATATGTCGCGGGAGGACCTGATCCGCGACCGTCGCGCCAAGTTTCTGAATATCGGTCAATCCGGGTTGGCGGCGTGACCTGAAGGCGCGCCTTTGGCGCTCGCGATTCTTAATTGGGCCCTTGATGGCGGGTGCTAGCGATCCAGAATGTCGCGCATTTCCTTGCCGAGTTGATCCTGCCAAGGCCCGCGGATTTCGCGGACGCGGGCGACATAAGCTTCATTCTCTGTTGCTGGAATTGCCGTATCATAAACATCTGCCACCTCCAGCATTGCCTTTCGGTCCATTTCGTTAAACGCCTCGACCAGCATTTCAGCCTTTTCGCGAGGAATGCCGCTGGCCTCGAAGGTCGAGCGCCCAATGCGAAGCGCACTGTCATAGGTTTCCCGAATGATGTCACGGCACCCGATTTCCCAGAGTTCGTAGACATGGTGCCGGTTCCGGGCGGTAGCGATGACATGCAGGTTCGGATAACTGGTCATCGCATATTCGGCAAGTTTGGTAACCTTGTCCGGATTATCGATGCAAATGACCAAAACGCGTGCGCGGTCGATACCTGCAGCGGTTAACAGATCAGGGCGCGTGGCATCGCCGTAATAGACCCTGGCACCGAATTTCCGGAGATTGTCGATCTGAGTGGAATCGTAGTCGATCACCGTTGTCTTGTATCCGGCGGCCAGAAGCATCCGATCTACGACTGTTCCGATGCGACCATAGCCGGCAATTATGACCTCACCGGGTTCGTCGATCGTGTCTTCTTCGCGCGCCTCTTCGGCGATTGCGCGGCTGGTGATAACCCGGTCATAGAGGATGAAAAGCAGCGGCGTCAGCAGCATGGATAGCGCAATGATCAGGAGAAGCTGGTCAGACACGCTGGGCGGCAGCACATTGTTTGCAACGCTGAAAGACAACAGCACAAATCCAAATTCGCCCGCCTGTGCAAGGCTGAGTGTGAGAAGCCAGCGGTCGGTTCCGCGCAATCCGAATACTGTGCCGAGCACGAAAAGAATGACGCATTTGGCTGCAATCAGGCCCAGCGTCAGTCCAACAGTCAGCGCAAAACTCTCCCAAAGCAGGCCGAAATTGATGCCTGCGCCGACGGTCATGAAAAATACGCCGAGAAGCAGACCTCGGAACGGGTCGATGTCGCTTTCCAGCTCGTGGCGATATTCGCTGTTGGCCAGCACGACTCCGGCAACGAAGGTTCCAAGCGCCGGAGAGAGGCCGACAAGCGACATCAGTAAGGCGATGCCAACGACCATCGAAAGAGCCGTGGCGACGAAAAGCTCGCGTAAACCGGCTGTGGCGATAAAGCGGAACGCGGGGCGTGTCAGATAGCTTCCGCCAAGAATAACCGCACCGACAGCGCCCAGCGTGACAAGCGCCGTTTGCCACCCGTTAAGACCGTCGACGAGGCTCATGGATGCCCCGTGCCCATCGCCGTGGTCCTCATCATGACTGTCAGAGGCGTGCGTCTCGGGTGCCACGGCGTCTCCGCCATGGCTGCCGGCCAAGTCGGCCAGTTCAGGAAGAGCCAAAAGCGGAATAATGGCCAGGATCGGGATGACGGCAATGTCCTGGGTCAGAAGAACCGAGAAGCTGCTTTCGCCGCCGCGACTTTTCATCAACCCTTTTTCGTTCAGTGTCTGAAGGACAATTGCTGTCGATGACAACGCCAGGATGAACCCGATTGCAAGACCAACAGTCCAAGCCTGTCCGAAGAGCATCGCAGTGACCATGACGGCCCCTGTGGTCAGGGCCACCTGTCCGCCGCCAAGGCCGATCAATTGGGCGCGCATGCTCCAAAGGTGCTTTGGTTCAAGTTCAAGGCCGACCAGGAACAACATCATAACAACGCCGAATTCGGCGAAATGCTGAATTGAGACGACGTCGACACCAAGAAGAGACAGCAAAGGGCTGATCAAGATGCCTGCAATCAAATAGCCCAGAACCGAGCCAAAACCCAGTCGGGACGCAATGGGAACAGACACGATCCCGGCCGCGAGGAAGATGAATGCAAGAAGCAAAAAATCGGTCATGTGCCCACAGTAGATACTGTGAGCGACAGAACAAGGCGCGATTGCTGCCGCTTGTCGCTGAACGCCCACATTTTCCTTGCCAAACCTCAGGTGGCTTTTATCGTGGAAGGCAAGCTTCGCAGATAAGCGATCAAAAAACTCTAGGGAGGACTGAATGACCACTGTCTCTATGACCGTGAACGGAAAATCCGTGACGGCTGAGGTCGAAGACCGCACGCTTCTTGTCGATTACATCCGGGAGCATCTGCGCCTGACCGGGACCCATGTCGGATGTGACACCAGCCAGTGCGGTGCGTGCGTCGTACATGTCGATGGCAAGGCGATCAAAGCCTGTACGATGCTGGCCGCTTCCGCCTCCGGCGCGGCCGTGACGACAATCGAAGGGATCGCCAACGGCGAGCTGCATCCGATGCAGAAGGCCTTTAACGACAATCACGGTCTTCAGTGTGGCTTCTGCACACCTGGCATGATCATGAGCGGTATCGACATGGTGAACCGCTATAAGGCGGAAGGCAAAACCCTGGATGAGGGCACCATCCGAGCGGAGCTTGAAGGCAATATTTGCCGCTGCACCGGCTACCACAACATCGTGAAATCAATCAGCCAGGCTGCTGGCGAGATGTAATTTCCGGATGTGCCCAAGGGCGCATCGGGCTTCGGCCAGGGCCCGCTATCCTGCGGGACCCAGCTAAGAGAGGATTAGACATGAGCGAAGGTATTGGTGCGCCAGTCAAGCGCAAGGAAGACAAGCGGTTCATCACTGGGGCGGGCCGCTATACCGACGACATCAGACTAGAGAACCAGGCTTATGCGGCTTTTGTACGCTCGCCGCATGCTCATGCCAGAGTAACGGGGATTGATAAATCTGCCGCCGAAGGCATGGACGGGGTTCTGGCGGTTCTGGATGGCAAGCAACTGACCGGTGACGGTGTTGGCAATATCATCTGCGGCTGGGCAATCACGTCGAAGGATGGCTCGCCGATGAACATGGGCGCGTGGTCCGCGCTCGCGACCGATACGGTGCGCTATGTCGGCGACGCTGTTGTTGCTGTTGTTGCTGAAACAGCTGCGCAAGCGCGCGAGGCGGCAGAGGCTGTCGAGGTATCCTATCAAGAGCTGCCCGTTGCCGCGCATATCGATGCCGCTGTCGCTGATGGTGCGCCACAGATCCACGATAATGCCCCGGGCAACGTCATCTATGACTGGGAAATCGGCGAGAAAGACCCGACCGATGCCGCGCTTGCAAATGCGGCTCATGTGACCGAAATGGACATCACGAACAACCGTCTTAGCCCGAACGCGATGGAACCGCGCTCGGCTGTCACCAAATATGATGCGGCCGAGGATCACTACACACTTTATACCACCAGCCAGAACCCACATGTTGCACGCTTGGTTCTGAGCGCGTTCTATGCGGTCGCGCCCGAGCATAAGCTGCGCGTCATCGCGCCGGATGTTGGCGGTGGATTCGGGTCAAAGATCTATATCTACCCCGAAGAGATTGTCTGCCTTTGGGCCGCGATGAAAACCAAGCGGTCGATCAAGTGGACGGCAGATCGCACGGAAGCCTTCCTGACCGATGCGCATGGCCGCGACCACGTGACGAATGCCAAAATGGGCTTCGATGCGGATGGCAATATTGTCGGCTTCAAAGTGTCGACCAAGGCAAATTTCGGCGCTTACATGTCGCTGTTCTCGTCTGCTGTGCCGACCTATCTTTACGCGACGCTGTTGTCGGGCACGTACAATATTCCCAATATCTATTGCGAGGTGTTGGCGCTTTATACGAATACCGTACCGATTGACGCGTATCGTGGTGCAGGACGTCCGGAAGCCTCGTATGTCGTGGAAAGAATGATGGAAACTGCGGCCCGAGAGATGGGTAAGGACCCGGCAGAGTTGCGGCGCCAGAACTTCATCCGTGAATTCCCGCACCAGACACCGGTGATTATGAACTACGACTCCGGTGATTTTGAAGGCAACTTGAACCAAGCGATGGAAGCCGCCGATTGGTCGGGATTTGAGGCGCGCAAGGCCGAAAGTGCCGCTCGCGGCAAGCTCCGCGGTATTGGCATGTCATGCTATATCGAAGCGTGCGGGATCGCACCGTCGGCGGCGGTTGGATCGCTCGGCGCAGGCGTGGGCCTTTGGGAAAGCGCGGAAGTTCGGGTGAACCCGGTCGGTACAATCGAAATCCTGACCGGCTCGCACAGCCATGGGCAAGGGCATGAGACAACCTTTGCACAAGTTGTGGCAGACCGCTTTGGCGTGCCACTCGACTCCGTCCAGATCGTCCATGGCGATACTGACAAGGTGCAATTCGGCATGGGGACATATGGGTCGCGGTCGGGTCCAGTGGGCATGAGCGCTATCGTCAAGGCGTTGGATAAGGTGGAAGCGAAGGTCAAGAAGATCGGCGCGCATCTGCTGGAAGTGACCGAGGCGGACATCACTATCGAAGATGGCCAGGTGAAAGCACAGGGCACGAACAAGGCGCTTGGCTGGCACGAGGTTGGTCTGGCGGCCTATACCGCCCACAACTTGCCACCCGATATGGAACCCGGGCTAAAAGAAGGCGCGTTTTACGATCCGCTGAACTTCACCTTCCCAATGGGCTGCTTCATCTGCGAGGTCGAGGTTGATCCCGACACCGGCAAGACCGAGATCCTGAAGTTCGTCGCCAGCGATGATTTCGGTGTCATCATCAACCCCATGATCGTCGAAGGTCAGGTCCATGGCGGTATCGCGCAAGGCGTGGGTCAGGCGCTGTTGGAAGAGGTCGTTTACGACGACAGCGGACAACAGCTTTCTGCAAGCTATATGGATTACACCATGCCGCGTGCCGACGATGTGCCAAACTATGACGTTTTGCACCACAACACGAAGTGCACCACCAACCCGCTGGGCATTAAAGGCTGTGGCGAAGCTGGCGCGATCGGGTCACCGCCAGCCGTTATCAATGCGATCACCCACGCCATCAGCAACAATGACCTCAGCATGCCTGCGACCCCATCCAAGGTCTGGGCACTGATGAACGCTGCAAAAATCGCCGCGGAATAAGGAGAGAGACGATGCACAACACGACATATCACAAGGCATCAAGTGCGGCTGACGCGGCCTCGCTCCTGTCTGGGGCAGAAGATGGTGCGCTTTTGGCTGGCGGTCAGACGTTGATCCCGACCATGAAGCAGCGGCTTGCCACGCCGTCTGATCTTGTCGACATCTCGGGCGTATCCGAAATGAAGGGGATTACGGTGTCGGGGTCGACCGTCACAATCGGCTCGATGACCACTCACGCCGAGGTCGCGTCCTCGTCGGAGCTGCGGGCCGTGTGCCCGTCACTGGCGGATTTGGCCGGTCATATCGGGGACCCGGCGGTGCGGCATCGTGGAACCCTTGGCGGGTCAGTGGCCAACAACGACCCGGCCGCCGACTATCCGGCCGCAATGATGGCGTTGAATGCGACGATCAAGACCGACAAACGAGAAATCGCGGCGGATGACTTCTTCGAGGGCATGTTCACGACCGCTTTGGACGAGGGCGAGATGATCGTTAGCGTCAGTTTCGATGCGCCGTCAAAAGGGGCTTACGCCAAGTTCCCGAACCCTGCGTCGCGGTACGCAATGTGCGGTGTTTATGTCGCGCAAGGCAGCGGCGGTGTCCGCGTGGCCGTCACCGGTGCGGGCGAAGACGGCGTTTTCCGTGCGTCAGACATGGAAGCGGCGCTCGATTCCAACTTTTCCGGGGACGCATTGGAAAGTGTTTCAGTTAGCGCAGATGGCATGCTTTCAGACATTCACGGGGATGCCGTTTACAGGGCCAATCTTGTGAAGGTTATGGCAAAGCGGGCTGTGTCCGCGGCCACCTGACAAGACGCCTAGTCTTTTAAAGGGGGCTCGCCAAACGTGGTTGCGCCCCCTTTTTCGTTCGGCACGGTCCATTCTGCGACAACGAACTGATACACACGCTGGACGTCCAAATCGTCGCGCGGAACAAGCCGTGTGCGCCAAACGCCTTTGGCGTTGAGTGCAAAGCCCACTGTCTTTTGCGTCCCGTGGGTTCCCTGTGCAATTGCCCGCTTGAGCGGCCCAATGGCAGACATTCGCCGCCCGGCAAAGACGACTTCCACTTCGGCCCCATTGATCATGCCGATATAAATCAAGTCGCCACGGCTGGATCTTTTGTTGAACGGCAATAGTGTCAGTGAAATATCAATGACTTCGGACCTAAAAAGCCCGCTATCCTCACTCAACGGAGTAGGCGGCGTTCGTTGCTTGCGAATTTGCATGTGGCCTTTGCCCGTTCACGACCAGCGGTCGTTTAACGCGCAAAGCCTAACAGAGCGTGTGTATTAGCCTGCGATCAACTCGGCCTGCCTTACAATGACTTCGGCTTGACGCACGCTGGCGATGTCGACAAGCCGACCCTTGTAGACTGCGGCGCCTGCACCCGTCTTCTGAGCTTCTTCCATAGCTGCCAAAATCTCGCGCGCGTCCGCGACGGCGTCATCCGATGGCGTAAACACTTCGTTGGCCAAGGCAACTTGTTTGGGATGGATGGCCCATTTGCCGACCATGCCCAAGGTTGCTGACCGGAGCGCCTGTGCGCGGAAGCCTTCATCATCGGAAAAATCACCGAAGGGGCCGTCGACAGGCAGAACACCATGGGTCCGGCAGGCTGCGACAATGGCCGCTTGGGCCCAATGCCACGGATCCGACCAATACTTTTGGTCGTTGTGATGCATGTAGTAATTTTCCTGCGTCCCACCGATTCCGGTGGTCTGCATCCCCATTGATGCCGCAAAATCAGCTGCTCCCAATGACATGGCCGCAAGGCGTGGTGAGGCGGCGGCGATCTCTTCGACATGCGCAATTCCAGCCGCGGTCTCGATGATCACTTCGAAGGTGATGGGCTTTTTGCGGCCTTTCGCGGCCTCGATCGCGGTCACCAGGGCATCGACCGCATAGATGTCGGACGCATTACCAACTTTCGGGATCATGATCTGATCGATCCGGTCCCCAGCGTCTTCCAGAACCTCGACGACGTCGCGATACCAATAGGGCGTATCAAGTCCGTTGATCCGCACACTCAGAGTCCTCGGGCCCCAATCGATGTCGTTAATGGCGGCGATGATGTTCTTGCGCGCCTCGGGTTTGTCCGCGGGGGCAACAGAATCTTCGAGGTCCAGATTGATCACATCCGCCGCCGATGCCGCCATCTTCCCAAAGATCGCGGGCCGCGAGCCAGGGCCGAACAACTGGCAACGGTTGGGGCGGGCAGGCGGGCTGGGCTGAATGCGGAAAGACATCGGGTTCTCGCAAGTTTATTACGTTTTGATTGCGAGCAGCGTTAGGAAATTGCGCAGCCTAGCGCAAGCGTATTTTGCAGGTGCGGAAAACTCGTCAAACACTACAGTGCGAGGCTGCTCAACGTGTTATGGCTCGACCTAAAGCAACACGGCTTGATCGCTTGGCGATTTCGTCATTTGAGGACGGATCTTGCGGCAAAAGCTCAAAAAGACACAGAACATTCGAAAACACATCAGATTGCGTGCACATTTCCGCAGGAGCTTCCGTATGTTTTCGAAGATGTTGCGCGAAACGACGGGGGTCCATCGATGATTCGTACACCATATCTTCTGTTCCTTGGCGACGCGCCGGATCAGCTTGCCGCGAAAGTGGCGCAGGGCATTCAGGATTGGCGGCCTGAAAATGTTGTCGGTCAATTCCGCATGGACGGCTGCAAGGCCGATGTCGGTGCGCCGGACATGTCTTTGCAGGCTGCCTGGGATAAAGGCGCACGCACGCTTGTCATTGGTGTCGCGAACCGGGGTGGTGTTATCTCGGAGGCATGGTTGGAAATTCTGGCCGAGGCAATGGAGATCGGTTTCGATCTGGCCAGCGGCCTGCACAATCTTCTTCGAGATGAAAACGTACTGAAGGCCACATCGGCCCGCACCGGAGCAACGTTGCATGATGTGCGCATTCCGACCGTGGCCTATCCCATCGCAAACGGAAAGCCCCGAGCCGGTAAGCGGTGCCTTGCGGTTGGTACCGATTGCTCGGTCGGAAAGATGTATACGGGCATGGCGATGGACGCTGAAATGTCGAAGCGCGGCCTCAAGAGCACGTTTCGCCCTACCGGGCAGACAGGCATTCTTATTACTGGTAAAGGCGTGCCGCTGGATGCTGTGGTCGCGGATTTCATGGCCGGTGCCGTGGAATGGCTGACGCCCGACAGCGAACCTGATCACTGGGATCATATCGAAGGGCAAGGCAGCTTGTGGCATGTGTCCTATTCAGGTGTGACCATGGCATTGATTCATGGTGGGCAACCCGATGCGTTGGTTCTGGCGCATGAACCGACCCGCACGCATATGCGCGGTCTGCCGGACTATGGTTTGCCGTCTTTGGAGGATCTACAGGATCGCGCGCTGCACATGGCGCAAATCGCGAACCCGGCCTGCCAGGTGATCGGTGTTTCGGTGAACACCAAAGCTTTGGACGATTCGGCCGCCGTGGCGCTTTGCGAGGAGATCGAGGATCGCATGGGGCTGCCGACAGTTGACCCGTACAGGCACGGAGCCGGGCGGCTGGTCGACGGGCTGTTAGCGCTGTAGAGTTTCGCCGCGCGTCCCGCGCGTCGATCGGCTGGGGGGCCAGCCCCCCAGACCCCCGGGGATATTTGGGCCAGAAAGAAAGAGCGATATGCAGGTTCGAACCGAAGCGCAGTCTTTCAGACTTGCCGAGACCTTTACCATCGCTCGTGGTTCGCGAGACGCGGCCGAAGTGTTGACTGTCCATGTGGACAGCGACGGGGTTGCCGGGCGGGGTGAAAGCGTGCCTTACGCGCGATACGGCGAAACTGTGGAAAGTGTGTCGGAACAGGTGGCCTTGTTGGCGCCTGTCCTGGCGGATCTCGATCTCGAAACCTTTGATTTGCGCGATCACGTGCCCCCCGGGGCGGCGCGAAATGCCGTTGATTGCGCGCTATGGGACTGGCGCGCAAAGCATGGTGGCGTTCGCGTATGGGAGCTTTTGTCAGGTGTCGCCGCGCCCGAACCGGTGCAAACCGCCTTCACCTTGTCGCTTGATACACCGGAGCGCATGACTGCTGCTGCGGCCCGCCACGCGCACCGGCCACTCTTGAAGATCAAACTGGGCGGTGCCGATGACATGGCCCGTCTTGAGGCGGTTCGGCACGGCGCCCCAACCACACCGATTGTGATCGATGCCAACGAAGGCTGGACAGCCGACGTCTATTCCGAGCTTGCGCCGCATCTTGTGAAGCTCGGTGTTATGATGGTCGAACAACCGTTGCCCGCGGGAGATGATGACCTTTTGGCAGAGATCGTTCGGCCTTTGCCGGTTTGTGCCGATGAGAGCTGTCACGACCGCGCGTCGCTGCTCGCCTTGAAGGGCAAGTATGACATGGTCAACATCAAGCTGGACAAGGCGGGCGGACTGACCGAAGCACTTGAACTGCGACGGGCGGCTTTGGCGGAAGGCTTTCAAATCATGGTGGG
>JBCCCA010000066.1:0-14288 GCA_039033735.1 Pseudomonadota bacterium | reverse complement strand
TGGAGTTTGTCACCATCTATCTGGGGCCGACGCTTGTGATGGTCGGCTGGTGGATCTTGCTGCGCCGCCTTGTGCGGATCGGCCGGACGCAGAGGATCACCTCGATCGCTGATCTGATTTCTTCGCGCTACGGCAAATCCAACCTGATCGGTGTCCTGGTCACCGTGCTCGCCGTTGTCGGCACGATGCCCTACATCGCGTTGCAGCTGCAATCGGTGACCCTCAGCTTCGACGTGTTCGCGATCAATCCAGGCGAAAAACTGAACCAGACCGCGTTCCTGGTTGCGGCAGGCCTTGCGATCTTCACCATCCTGTTTGGCACGCGCAATGTCGATGTGAACGCGCGCCACCACGGCGTGGTAATCGCCATCGCCGTTGAAGCTGTGGTCAAGCTTGTGGCCTTGCTGGCCGTTGGCGTCTTCGTGGTCTTTGTCCTGGCGGGGGGTCCGGGTCCGATGCTGGATGTCATCGCCGCCTCGGAAATCGCCGAACAATCCATTCAGCCCGAGCGTTGGACGGTCCTGATTGCGCTGGCCGCGATGGCCTTCATCTGCCTGCCGCGCATGTTTCAGGTGATGGTCGTGGAAAGCTATGACGAGCGGCATCTGGCCACCGCCAGTTGGGCTTTCCCACTTTATCTGTTCTTGATGAGCCTGTTTGTGGTCCCGATTGCCGCCATCGGGCTGAATGTCCTCCCTGTCGATGCGAACCCAGATCTTTTCGTACTAACCGTCCCGCTTGAATTTGACCGGGATGGGCTTGCGCTTTTGGCATTCCTTGGCGGGTTTTCCTCGGCAACGTCGATGGTGATCGTGGCCGCGCTTGCGGTTTCGACCATGGTGTCGAACCACATTGTCATGCCGATCTGGCTGTCGCGCCGACAGGGTGGGGCGACCGTGTCAGGCGATGTGCGGTCTGCTGTGATGCTGTCACGCCGGGTGTCGATTGGGATGCTTCTGGGGCTGGGGTATCTCTACTATGTCTATTCGGGGGGCAGCGGCGCTTTGGCAGCCATCGGCTTGATTGCCTTTACTGGTATGGCGCAGGTGATGCCCGCCATGCTGGGTGGCGTGTTCTGGCGCGGCGCCACGCGTCATGGTGCGGCCGCTGGCCTGACCACGGGATTGATCCTCTGGCTTTGGTGTTCTTTTCTGCCAAGCTTTGGTAATGCCAACCTGCTGCCCGAGACAGTGTTTACCGATGGACCATTCGGACTTGCCTTCCTGAGACCCCACGCGCTTTTTGGGATCGAAGGGATGGACCCATTGGTCCACGCGGCCTTCTGGTCGCTGCTTCTGAACGCGTTGGCGTTCATTGTCGTATCGTTGCTGACCTTCCCGACCCCGCTTGAGCGCTTGCAGGGCGCGGCCTTTGTGAACGTGTTCCGTTACTCGGACACGGCGCCGGGCTGGGCCGGCGGGGTGGTCGATGCCGAAGACCTTTTGATGATGTCCCAGCGTATATTGGGCGGTCGCGAGGCGCAGGACATCTTCATCTCGGAGGCCAGCAGCCAGGGCAAGGAAGGCTATTTGCCGGATGTCACGCCCGGCTTTCTGGAACGGCTTGAGCGCGAGCTTGCGGGGTCGGTCGGCGCGGCGACGGCCCATGCGATGCTGATGCAGATCACCGGCGGCGAAGCCGTGTCGGTCGAAGACCTGATGCGCGTCGCTGACGAAGCCCAGCAAATCCTTGAGTATTCAAACCAGCTTGAAGCGAAAAGCGCCGAGCTGGGGCGCACGGCGCTGCAATTGCGGGAAGCGAACGAAAAACTTGTGGCCCTTTCAGTGCAAAAGGATGCCTTCCTCAGCCAGATCAGCCACGAGTTGCGCACGCCCATGACGTCGATCCGGTCTTTCAGCGAGATCCTGATGAACGGGGCAGCGATGTCGCCCGATGAACGCCAGCGCTACAGCCAGATTATCCATGACGAGGCGATCCGCCTGACCCGTTTGCTGGACGATCTTCTGGACCTGAGCGTGCTTGAAAACGGCCAGGTTACCTTAAACGAGCGGAGTGTTTCGCTGGACGCCATCCTTGACCGCGCGGTTGCCGCCACATCCCGTCCCGAACAGGCGATCCGCATCACGCGTGACCCACCAAGCGAAGCCGTCCCCCTTTTTACCGATGGAGACCGGCTGGCGCAGGTCTTTATCAACCTGATCAGCAATGCTCAGAAATACTGCGTTGCCGAGGATAAGCATCTGGAAATCCGCGTATCGCATCAGGGCGCGCGCACGATTGTCGATTTCGTTGACAATGGCGGCGGCGTACCGTCCGACGTGCAAAGCGTTATGTTCGAAAAATTTGCCCGCGGCACCGACAATCGTGCGGCGGGTGGCGCTGGCCTGGGCCTTGCTATCTGCCGCGAAGTGATGAAACGGCTTGGCGGCGACATTCACTATCTGCCCGACGAGGACGGCACGGCGTTCCGTGTCGTGCTGCCAAGTGCAAGGCGGGCGGCCGCCTGACGCGATGTTAGGTCGAAACTGTCGTTAAAGGAACCGTGCCCGGGCCGCGCGCAGCCGCAGGATATCAAGCCGCAGAAAGCTGCGTTCCGAAGCCAGGCTGGCCCGACCAGGATCGCCGGCGGGCAGGGCAGCGATCTCGGAATTGATCTCTCGGATTTCACGTTGAATGTCGCCGATCTCATCCTCGATCCGATGAAGTTCAAAGCCACGGTCGTTTGCGTTCCGCAGCTCCGCCAGATCGGATGCCGGGCAAACCGGCGACAAACGTCGGCCTCTGCGCCCTTCGCGGAACGCAGTTTCTGGTGTGCAATAAAACGTCAGCCCGACCTTCCGTCCCGCGGCATAGGCGCTTTTGTCCGGGGTAACGCCGAATTCGGCGCAGGCCTCAGCGTGCTTCTCAAGGAAGGACAACGCGCGTCCGTTCGTTCCATCCGCTTGACCAACGGCAAACCAGTCGCCGCCGCGACATTCGTCTTCAGAAAGCGTGGCGCAGGCGGCCAGCAGAAAAAGCGGGGCAAGCAGGAATATGTATCGCATGGGCAAGATGTGCCCGCACGAACCGTGATATGCCATATCAGCCGTCGGCAATCAGGCCGAGGAACTCCGAGATATGTTCATCCGGGCAGGACCAGTCCAACACGATGCGCGCCGATGCAACCTCGTCATCTGCGCCGTCCGTTGCGCCAGGTGCTGGATAATACTGCGCCCCCGCCGCTTGCAAACGCCGATGCGCTGCCTTGGAAAAATTGGCGAATATCATGTTCGCCTCGGGTGGGTGCAACAGGATCACGCCGGGCTGGGCGCGCAATCCATCGGCCATACGTTGCGCGGCCTGATTGGATTGCAGCGCCATGTCCAGCCAAAGATCGTCGGCCAGATACGCGCCCATCTGAGCGCCCAGATATCGGCTTTTGGAGAACAGATGGCCCCCGCGCTTGCGTCGAAGTTCAAAGTCCCAGGCCAGGGCAGGATCGAAGATCACAACAGCCTCAGCCGCCATAAGCCCGTTTTTGGTGCCGCCAAAACTGACAATATCGACGCCGGATTTCCACGACATTTCGGCGGCAGTGCACCCCAAGGCAACCAACGCATTGGCAAAGCGCGCGCCGTCCAGATGTACCGTCTGTCCATGGGCCTTGGCGACAGTAGTCAGCGCACGCAATGCATCTAATGTATAGACCGTGCCGCGTTCGGTCACTTGCGTCAGCGACAGCGGTCCGATTTGCGCGCCATGAACGTTGCGCCCCGCTTTGTCTTCCAACACGGCGGCCAGTGCGGCTGGTACCATCCGGGCATCCGTTGCTTCGACCAATGTCAGCTTTGCACCGCCGGTATAGAACTCGGGCGCATTGCACTCATCCTGCTCGATATGCGCCTCGGGCGTGCAGAACACCGTCTGAAAGGGCGCCGCGACGGTCGCCAAAGCCAGCGCATTCGCGGCCGAGCCGGTTGCCGTGAAATAAACCGCCGCTTCGGGCGCCTCGAAGACAGCGCGCACCTGATCCTCCGCCTGACGCGTCCAGTCATCATTGCCGTAAGGCAGGGCATATCCGTTATTTGCAGCGGTCAGCGCGTCCATCACCTTGGGATGAACCGGGCCGGAATTGTCGGAAGCAAATCTCACGTCAGGTCCTCGATGATATGGTCTTCCCAGTCCTCTTCCGGCACCTCGAATTCCGGCACCGTCCAGCCTTTGACCGACACGCCCGCCTCGTGGACCGTCTCAGCCGTGCCGGAAATCAGCGGATGCCAGTCGTAGAGCGGCTTTTTCTCATAAACAAGCCGATAGGCGCAGGTGGCTGGCATCCAATAGGCGATCTCGCTGATATTCTGCGGTGTCAGAACCACGCAATCGGGTACGAATTGCTTGCGAATTTCGTACTGCGCACAGCGACAGGTCTCGCCGTCCAGCAAGCGGCAGGCGACGCGGGTGAAGGCAATCTCCTGCGTGTCCGGGTCTTCCAGCTTGTTCAGACAACACTTGCCGCAGCCGTCGCACAGCGCCTCCCATTCGCGTGCGGTCAGGTTCTTGAGCGGCACCCGTTCCCAGTAGCGGTCGCGCAGACCGGTGCGATCGATCGGATCGCTCATGCGAAGCCCTCAGGGCGCGTCCCTTGTGGGACCCTGGTCAAAGGTGCCCAAGTCAAGCCCGATCAAGCCGCGCGCGGGCTTCGGTGCTGTCGGCATCCATTTGCGTGATCAACGCTTCTAGGCTGTCGAATTTCTCCTCGGGCCGCAGATACGAGACCAGCGCAACGCTCAACTCCGCCCCGTAAAGATCGCCCTTGAAGTCAAATACATGGGTTTCGATGTTGGGCTGATTTTCCCCGAACATGGGCCGCACCCCGGCCGAGGCGACGCCGGTATAAGACCCCGTATGCGCGCCGGTCAGAACATCCACCTTGACGGCATAGACCCCGAACTTCGGCGGATAGAGCCCATCAATTGACATGTTCGCTGTTGGATAGCCCAGATCGCGCCCACGTTGGTCGCCCTGGATCACCGGGCCATCGATCCGGTGCCAATGCCCCAGCATGGCGGCCGCGTCTTCAGGGCGCCCGTCGGACAGGGCGTGGCGAATCTTGGTCGAGGACACCGCGATGCCGTTGCTTTGCACCAGGTCGGCGATTGTCACGCCGAAGCCCAGCTTGGGTCCCAGCGTTTGCAAAAGTGCTGTATCTCCGGCACGGTCCTTGCCAAAGCAGAAATCCGCGCCCACCGTCACATGGGCCAGACCCAGCTCGCCGACCAGAATGTCGGCACAAAATGCTTCGGGTGACAGCGAGGCGAGCCGGTCGTTGAAGGACAACTCGTACAGCCGTTCAACGCCAAGCATCTCCAGCCGATGCGCGCGTGCGCCGGCGCTCATCAGTCGGAAGGGCGGGGCATCCGGGGCAAAATAACCGCGCGGATGCGGCTCGAACGTGACCACGCCAAGCGGGGCTTCGGCGGCCGCAGCGGCGATCTTCAGAACGGCCTGATGCCCCAGATGCACGCCGTCGAAATTGCCAATCGCCGCCGTGGCGCCCTTGTCGCCATCGTCCATATAAGTCGTGTCGCGCACATATCGCATGGCACGGGGCGTAGCGTGGCGCGTCCCGTCCCGCAAGAGTGGATGCATCGGCTTTCAGATTGATGGGTGCGGTTGCCTTTTGCGACAGTTACAGTCCTGGAACCCCGCCCTCCGGCAAAACGCGAGACATGACATGCTGAACCTCTCCCTCCTTGTGGCCGTGCTGATCGGCGCTGCCTTTGCCTGCCAGCCGGTCATCAATGCAGTCGCGTCCAAAATGCTGGGCGCCCCCTGGCCCGCGACAGTGATCTCGGTCGCCATAACCTTGACAGCCAGCGTGGGCGTCATGCTTGTCACGCGCACAACACCTAGCCTGAGCGACGTCACCACATTGCCGTGGTGGATCGTGCTGGGCGGGTTGATCGGTGTGCTGATCGTCGGCGGCGGTGCGGCGATCGTGCCGATTACCGGCGCTGCGCTGTTCTTTGTCTGCCTGATTGCCGGGCAACTTCTGGGGTCGGTCCTGCTGGATCACTACGGCGCCTTCGGGCTTGCCGTTCGGGAAATCTCGCCCACACGTCTGCTGGGTGTGGGCCTGACATTTGCGGGCATCTTGCTGGTGCGTTTCTCCAACTAGGCACGCTTATCCGCTGATTTATTGCGCGTCCAATTGCTGGATCAATCCCACCCGGTCCGACATCTGCCAGCTTTCCGTGATCGTGCCGTCTTCAATCCGGTGCACCGCAATCGCACCGAAGTTGATTTGCCGTCCGGTTGCCGGCAGCCCATAGATCGTGCCGGTATGCTGGCCGATGATCGTCCCGATTACGGTCACGATATCGCCGGCCACATGGATCTCGTCGACGATGAACTCGACATCTGACAGGCCTGCCCGGATCGTCTCGACGACCGACAGGAAATCATCGACATCTTGGTCGCCGTCCGGGTCCGACAACCCGTGCGAGACCCAGCGGTCCGACAGGATGGTTTCAAGCGCCGTCATGTCCTGAGCCCCGATCGCGTCGTAATAGCGTTCGATCATGTCCTGCGCTTCGCTTCGGGCCAGAAGGGGGGATGACAGCGCGTCCGAGAAATGGCCCACATCTGGCGCCGCGGATGCCAAACGCAAATATCCCAGAACCTGATTGTCGCGCTTGGGGTCCAGGATCAGCACCTCGCCCTCAAACACGCGAAACTGCGTCAGTTCCTCGATATTTGTGTAGTGGGTGACGATTAAAAGCGGGCCTTTCCTGTCCGGGCTGCCCTCCCAATTCGAGATACGTTCCCGAAGCGATGCCACATCTTTCGCACCCTGAAGCGACAGCAGAAGGTTCGTGTTTCCGTCTGTTTCAACCGGGATCGTAGCCGAGATCGTCGGGTCCACGCGATCAAAGCCGTCCTGAAGGGCCGCGACCGTTTGCTGATTGCGGCACCATTCGCTGACCACAATCTGGGACGGAAGGATATTGTTCGAAGCAATCAGGCTGCCGAAGTCCCGCATGCTGCGCACGCCACTTTCGATCATGACCCTTTGGTTCGTACAATCGGTGGGCGCCACGTTTTTCTCGTCAAGCTTGGACCAATCCGTCGGGCCGTGCCGCATCAGGAAAACCACGTCGTCGCGCCCAAACATGTCGTCAAGCTGCTGGTAGGGCTCGAAACGCAGGGTCTCGTCTACATCAAGCCCCGACATTTCCAACGTCATCGTCATTTCGCCGATATGGGTCGAAACCTGCCGGACCGTTTCCCAGTTTTGCGCAAGACCTGCGGTCGCGACATGTGCAAAACACAAAACTGCTGCCGTAACTCGGGTAAAACGCGCCATAACAAATCTCCAATGCGTGGGCCTGTCTTGGAAATCGGGTGCAGTGCGGGTTTCGTCAAATCAAATGTCGTCAAGTCTAGGTGACAGGACGCAACAGGGAGCTAGTCGAATTTGGCCGAGGGCGCGAGAACAAGCGCATCGCCCTTCAGCACCTGTTTTCCGTCCACCAGCGCGCGGGTGTCCAGCCGGACGCGTCGCTTGGCATAATCGATTTCAAGCACCTCGACTTCTGCCGTGACACTATCGCCAGGACGCACAGGGGCCAGAAACTTAAGCGATTGTCCCATGTAGACTGTGCCGTGCCCCGGAAGTTGTTCGCCGATCACCGCTGAGATCAGACCGGCCGTCAGCATACCATGGGCAATCCGACCCTCGAAGATCGTGTCCATGGCATAGGCGTCATCCATATGAACGGGATTATGGTCGGTCGAGACCTGCGCGAACAGTTCGATATCAAGATCGGTGATCTCTTTCGTCAGCGAGCGCACCATGCCCACTTCCATATCCTCGATGACAATCGTGCCCCGGGGTTGATTGTCCAACATAAGAGAGTCCTCGCAACAATTTTGCGCTGAAAGCGCGCAGTTTGAAAGTTTATTACGCGCAGGAATCGTCTTTGCCAAGGAATTTCTGCGCTGCGTCGAAAGATCACCGCACCCTTGTGACCAATGGTGGCCAGAGCCGTGTGGCCGTCGCGAAAGCACGGTGGGCGGTGCTGTGCATCAAAGGCCAAACGCGTCGACTATGATCCGGTTTCACAACGGATTGTTTCCGGAAACGCTCTAGTGCTCATCTGGCGATCGGATAAGTTGAGGGCCGTATCAATGGTGGGGGCCAAAGATGCCGAAAAGATTGCTCGACATGTTGTTGGGAACCGAAGACGCGGTGCCGGGGGACTATGTCCTTGCTCTGGTCGCGGTCATCGGCGTGATGATCGCTGTGATCGCAGGGTTCTAGAGCTTGTACATCCCGTCATAGATCGGCTCGAGGGTCTCGTGGTCAAACAGGCTTGAGACCGACGTGCCGTGCCAGATGTTCATAATGGCCTGCGCGAACATGGGGGCCGTGGGCACGATCCGAATGTTGGCGGCGCCCTTGACCGCGTCCGTTGCCTGAATGGTATCTGTGATGACCAGACTTTTCATGGCCGATCCAGTGACACGTTCAATTGCAGGGCCCGACAGCACGCCGTGAGAGATATAAGCGTGCACCTCGGCCGCTCCGGCATCCATGAGCGTTTCGGCGCCCTTGCACAGCGTGCCCGCCGTATCGACAATGTCGTCCACAACGACGCAAACGCGGTCCTTCACATCGCCGATGACCGTCATCTCGGCGATCTCGCCCGGTTTTTCGCGACGCTTATCGACAATCGACAATGGCGCGCCAATGCGTTGCGCCAGTTCGCGGGCGCGCGCCACGCCCCCCACATCCGGTGACACGACCGTGACCTGATCCAGCTGGTCCTTAAACGCGTGTTTCACATCCAGCGCAAAGATCGGCGCGGCATAAAGGTTGTCGACGGGTATATCGAAAAACCCCTGGATCTGGGCGGCGTGCAAATCCATCGTCAGGACCCGCTCGATCCCCGCGCTGACCATCATGTTGGCCACCAGCTTGGCGGTGATCGGCGTGCGCGCCTTGGTGCGCCGATCCTGCCGGGCATAGCCGAAGTAGGGGATCACGGCCGTGATGCGTGCCGCCGACGACCGTCGCAGCGCATCCGACATGATCAGCAGTTCCATCAGGTTGTCATTCGCCGGGTTCGAGGTCGATTGCAGGATGAACATGTCTTCGCCCCGCACATTCTCGAACACTTCCACGAAGATTTCACCATCGTTGAAGCGTTCGACCCGCGCATCGACCAAGCCGACACTGACGCCGCGATGCATCGACATTCTGCGGGCAACGGCGGTGGCCAGCCCCTTGTTCCCGTTGCCCGAGATGATCTTCGGTTCCTGAAGTTGAGGCATTGGCAGCACTGTCCCTTTTGTCCGTCGCACGTAACGGATTCGTAACGTTGACACCGCTTAACACGGGCATAGGGTCAGGCAAACAGGACACACCCCGGGAGAGCAGCCAAAATGGCGCATATCGATTACTACCTCGCGACGATTTCGCCGAATTGCTATCTTGCCGGGATGCGACCAGCCGAAGTTGCTGCCAAGCATGGCGCGACGATGACCTATAAGCCGCTGGATATTATGGGGCTGTTTTCTCGGACAGGCGGCATCCCGCCCGGCCAGCGCCACGTCTCGCGTCAGGAATACCGGTTGCAGGAAATGGCGCGTACGTCGACCTTGACGGGCCTGCCGCTGAACCTGAAGCCCGCCCATTGGCCAACGAATCCGGCGCCGTCCTCCTATGCGCTGATTTCGGCGCAGAATGCTGGCGGTGGTGATCTGGGCGCGCTGGTCTTTGCGCTGACGCGCGCCTGCTGGTCCGAAGAAAAGGACGTCGCGGATGAAAGTGTGATCAAGAGCTGCCTTGAGGCGGCAGGCTTCGATCCGTCGCTGACCGAAAGTGGGCTCTTGGCTGGGGCGGAAACCTATGAAGCCAATCTGGAAGACGCGGTAAATGCGGGGGCCTTTGGTGCGCCCTTCTTCATCGTGGATGACGGCGCCCGGTTTTGGGGGCAAGATCGGATCGAGCAACTTGACATGCATCTGGAAGGGCAGCTCTAGGCATGGCCGTCAAGGAACCATTGGCATTGATCCACTGCGCCCTTGGGCGCGCGTCGAACTGGCGCCCGTTCCTGAATGCTTTGGAACGGCCTGTATCGCCATTGTTGATCGAATTGCCGGGTCATGGCCTGGCTGAGGCGTATGACACGACACGGGATTATGCCGACCAGGCGGTCGAGCTTGCGCTTGATGAAATGCCGTCGGAACCGGTGGCGCTGATCGGGCATTCGTTCGGGGCCGTCATTGCCTTGCGGATCGCCGTCGAACGGCCGTACCGCGTGGCCTCGCTGGTGCTGATCGAGCCGCCTTTTTTTGCAGCTGTCAAAGGACGGTGGGCGTTTGAGCGGGTCGAACGTGACTTGGCGGCGTTTTCCAAGAAGATGGGTGCGGGTGAGCATGCCACAGCAGCGAAGGAATTTCATGCTCTGTTTGGTGATGGTACAGCCTGGTCGGATCTGTCGCCGGATCAACGGGCCTATATGGTGGATCGTATCCCCTTGGTTCCCCCCGGTGACACGCTGATCTTCGAGGACCGTCGCGGGCTTCTGGAGCCCGACCGGCTGGAAGAATTGGACATGCCGGTTACCTTCGTCGATGGCGGCGACACGCATCCGGTGATGTCCGAGATCATCTCGACCATCGGCGATCGTATTCCTGACGCGGATTGGGTCACTATTCCGAATGCCGGACACATGTTGCCGTTGACCCATCCCGAACGGCTGGTCGAAGCGATTGGCGACCGTCTGTTCGCGGCGCCCGCGCAGCTGGACTGAATGGCGCGCCTGCGGCGCACGCGATCTATTGGGTATGAGGGGATACACCCCTCAAACTCCCGTGCGTATTTGGGACAAGATGAAGTGTGCTTTGGGCGCAGTCTGGCGCGGAGTTGTTCAGGATGTGCGACCCGACCGTCCGCCGCGGCGCCCGGGCAGGCGTGACCTGCGCTCGGGCAGTGTGTCCATGATGGCGCGACGTTCAGCGTGGGAAAGACGGGACCACCCGGCGATCTCATGGCGTGTGCGGTGACAGCCGATGCAGATATCGGCCTCCGGGTGCAGCACGCAGATCTTGACACAGGGGCTTTCGATCTCGTCGCGTTTCCAGACCTCGTCGCTCATCGGGCCTCCATATGGCTGAGCCGGTCGAGCGCGCCTTGCAGAATGAATGAGGCGGCGACATGGTCGATCACTTCCGCGCGTCGGCGCCGCGACGTATCGGCTTCGAGCAATGCGCGTTCGGCGGCCACTGTTGATAGCCGTTCGTCCCAAAACCCGATCGGGACCGAAATTAGCGGATCGAGGTTTCGCGCGAAGGCCCGCGTGGCCTGGCAACGCGGCCCCTCGGTGCCATCCATATTGAGCGGCAGGCCAAGGACAAGGCCTGCGATCCGGCGGGTTTCCAGCGCTGCCAGCAGAGCCTTGGCGTCAACGCCAAACTTCTTGCGCTTGATCGTTTCAAGTGGGGTTGCGACACGGCGGAAGCCATCGCTGACCGCGATGCCGATCGTATGCGTGCCAAGATCGAGCCCGGCCAGCGGACCCTCGGAGCGTAGGGCGGCGCGAAACTCGTCCCAATCGGCGGCGATCATTCTGCCACCCCAGCTTGTCGAGCGGCCTGTTCGATCAGCCGGACATCCGTGTCGCTTGCGGCAAAGACCTGCCGGGCTTCGCGGGCGATGGCATCGGCACGACCGGTCTGGCCAAGCACGCCAAGCGCTGTAATTAGGCGCGCCCATTCCTCGGCCGGGCCACCTTCATTGGCAAGCCGTTCGGCAAGGCCTTCGACCATGCCCTCAATCATCATCTGGCGGTCTTCATCGGTCATCGCATCGGCGGCGGCCATAGCTTCAGCGTCGGGTCCGGGCAGGCCAGGGGGTTGATAGTTCATGCCGGTCGCGGCTGCGATCCCGCTGATTTCCTGCCGGATGATCGGCACCCATGGCGCGTCCTGTGGGCCGTTTTCCAACAGGCGCCGCCAGATCGGGAACGCCTGATCCGGGCGCCCGTTCTGCGCCAAAGTCAGGCCTGCATAATAGCGGCCGGCGCCGTTCTCGGGATCAAGCGTGATCAGTTGGCGCACATGGGTTTCCGCTTCGGGCGAAACATAGCCGCCTGCGGCAAAGACCAGAATGTCGATGGTGGTGATCAGATCGGCCGGGGTCACATCGTCGCCCTTGATTTCGAGGATGCGGGCCTGTGCACTGCGGGCCGCGGCGAAATTGCCCAGCCGTGCTTCGTTCTCGGCCAAAAGCGTCAACCCGCGCAAATCATCCGGGCGATCTTCAAGGACCGTGCGCAGGCTTGCCATCAGCTCGCGGAAACGCGCATCGGGCTCGGGAAACGCGGGCATGTTCTCGGCGGCCAGTGCTTCGGCCTCGTCCTGACCAATGCGGTTGGCGGCGGCCTCGGCGATGTCGGCCAGCCGCGTGGCCATGGGCAGATCGCGGTAGCCCGGTGCGCCAAGCGTGCTGTAAAGCCAGCCACCCCCGCCCAGAAGCGCGACAGCCACGATAAGGGCTGCGGGCCATGCCGTTCCCCGATCGTCTGACGCGGCTGCCTGGGCCCTGCGGTCGGCTTCCAGTAGGCGGCGCGAGACTTCGGTGCGCACGGTTTCAGCTTCGGCATCGGTCAGGACACCACGGGCCAGATCGCGATCGACCTCCTTCAACTGGTCGCGATAGACCTGTAGATCCGAGGCTGCACCACTGCGCGCGCCATTCTCTCGACGCAGGGCGACCAGCAGCGACAAAACCGTAAAGGCGGCTATCAAAAAGGCGACGACCCAAAATATCATGGGGTGCATTTAAGCGCAGCCAGCGGTGGCGGAAAGGGCCAACCGGTCGCAATGGGTGGAAATCAGGACGATCTGTCGCGAATGTGTGCTGTCCTGCCGCTTGTCGTCTGCCGCATGGTTTGGAATTCTGGGACCACAGTCAGGGCCCGTGTGCCTTGCATTCAATCCGGTTGGGACCCATGGGACGATACTCTGCCTTTGCCATTGCGAAACAAGCGTTTCAGGACCACGCGGGCTGGCGCCGGGCCTGGGGCAATCCCGCACCCAAGCGGCGGTACGATGCCATCATCATCGGGGCAGGCGGGCATGGGCTGGCGACGGCCTATTATCTGGGTAAGAACCATGGGGTCCGCAATGTCGCTATCCTTGAAAAGGGCTGGCTTGGTGGCGGGAACACAGGCCGGAACACGACGATTATCCGCTCGAATTATCTTCAGGACCCGTCGGCTGCGATTTACGAGAAATCGCGGTCCCTTTATGAAGATCTCAGTCAGGACCTAAACTACAACATCATGTTCAGCCCGCGTGGGGTCATTATGCTGGCCCAGACCGAGCATGAGGTGCGCGGCTACAAGCGCACCGCGCAGGCCAACGCCCTGCAAGGCGTGAAGACCGAGTTCATCGGGCCCGAGCGGGTGAAAGAGCTTTGCCCGATCATGGAAATTCGCGGGCCCCGCTATCCGGTCCTTGGCGGTCTGTGGCAGGCCCGCGGCGGCACGGCGCGGCACGACGCGGTCGCTTGGGGCTATGCGCGCAAATGCTCCGAGATGGGCATGGACGTGATCCAGCAATGCGAAGTGACGGGTGTGCGATCGAAAGACGGCAAGGTGGTCGGCGTGTCCACGACGCGCGGCGACATCGACTGCGACAAGCTGGGCATCGTTGTGGCGGGTCATTCCGGCGTTGTGGCCGAGATGGCAGGCTTCCGGTTGCCGATTGAAAGCGTGGCGTTGCAAGCGCTGGTCTCGGAACCGATCAAGCCCTGCATGGATGTCGTGGTGATGGCCAACACCGTGCATGGTTATATGAGCCAATCCGACAAAGGCGAGATGGTGATCGGCGGCGGTGCGGACGGGTTTAACAACTACACCCAGCGTGGAAGTTTCCACCATATCGAGGAAACCGTGCGCGCGCTGGTCGAGACCTTCCCGATCATCTCTCGGCTCAAGATGCTGCGCCAATGGGGCGGGATTGTGGACATGACCGGTGACCGCTCGCCCATCCTGTCGAAAACGCCGCTGGACGGGTGCTTTATCAACTGCGGCTGGGGCACGGGCGGGTTCAAGGCCATCCCTGGATCAGGCTGGGGCTTTGCGGAGCTGATGGCGACGGGGGCGTCACCTTTGACCGACGCGTTCGGGCTTGACCGGTTCCGGGAAGGGCGGTTCGTGGATGAGAGCGTGGCGGCCGGGGTGGCGCATTGATGGCTGCGGGCATTCAGATCCGTGCAGCTGACGGGGCTACGGCTGTCTTGGGACAGAGCGTATTTCGCTCAGTCCTGACCGTGG
>JBCCCA010000065.1:0-14420 GCA_039033735.1 Pseudomonadota bacterium | reverse complement strand
CTCGAAGATCGCGAACATCATCACGTAAACGGATTTCGAGGGGCCGCCGCCTTGTGGGTAGAACGCCTCCAGGGGATATCACCTTTCGTGGCGTGGCTGGCCCCTTGATGCAGGCCGAGGGGATGGAAAGCCTCTTTCCGATGGAGGAGTTGTCGGTGATGGGCATCTCCGAGGTGCTGCCCAAATATCCAGCGCTGCGGCGGCGGTTGCAGGAAACAGCTTCCGACTGCCTGGCCTTTGCGCCGGACGCCCTTCTGACAATCGACAGCCCTGACTTTTCCCTTCGGCTTGCGAAGAAGGTCCGGGCCGAAAGCGACCTTCGGACCATCCACTACGTCGCGCCCTCGGTCTGGGCCTGGCGACCGGGCCGGGCCGCTAAGATGGCGCGTCATATCGATCATGTTCTAGCGCTTTTGCCGTTTGAGCCGCCCTATATGGAAGCCGCAGGGATGACTTGCGACTTCACTGGTCATCCCGTGGTGGCCGAGCCCTGTGCAAGCAAACCGGAATGCCATGCCTTCCGGGCCGAAACCGGTATTCACGACGCACCCTTGATCCTTGTGCTGCCGGGATCGCGGAAAAGCGAAGTGGCCCGGCTGGCAACGGTTTTTGGTGACACGATGAAAGCGGTTCTTGCCGAAAAGCCCGAGGCGCGCATCGTCCTGCCCACTGTGGCTTCGGTTGCGGCGGCTGTGCAGGATGCGGTGCGCACATGGCCGGGCGCGCCCGTGGTAATCGATCCGCGAGATGATCCGCGGGCCGATCAAAAGAAACGTGCGGCCTTTGGGGCGGCAGATGTGGCGCTTGCTGCGTCAGGCACGGTGTCACTTGAACTTGCGGCCAACGCGACGCCAATGGTCATCGGCTATGACATGAGCTGGCTGTCCTGGCAGGTCATGAGCCGCATGGCGCAGATCGATACCGTGACCTTGGTCAATCTGATCGTCGGCGAGAACATCATCCCGGAGTTTCTTGGACCCGACTGTCGCCCGCCAGAAATCGCAAAGGCACTGGTGAATCTGTTGGACGACCGTCCGACGCAACTCAAACAGTTGGCGGCGATGAATACGGCCATGGTCAAGCTTGGCCGGGATGGGGAAGCGCCTGGTCTGCGCGCGGCGCGGTCTGTTCTGGGGGCCTTAGAGGCGCAATAGCTTTGCGCAGGTCTCTCAGGCCCCACGCCAGATCCAGCCGCCTCCAAACACGCGCGTCCCGCCCGTCTCATAAAAGACGCAGGCCTGACCCGGCGAGACGCCTTCCTCGGGCAAAAACAGCTCGACCTCGGCTTCGGTCGCGGACAGCGGACGGACCGTTGCGTCAACCGGCGGCTTCGTCGACCGGATTTTCACTGAAACGTCCCAAGCCTCTCGACTATCAAACGGCGCGTCGCCCAGCCAGTTGATCTCGCGAACCGGGACAACGCGCGTGGCCAGCAGCGCTTTGGGACCCACAACGACCTGTTTGGTATCGACATCCAGTTTTACGACGTAAAGCGGCTCGTCCAGGCCGCCAACGCCAAGTCCCCGGCGTTGTCCGATTGTATAGTGGATCACGCCCTTGTGCTGGCCCAACACCCGACCGTCCGCATGTACGATGTCACCCGGCTCCGCGGCGCCTGGGCGCAGCTTCTCGATCACGCCGGCATAGTTACCGTCGGGGACGAAGCAGATGTCCTGACTGTCGGGTTTGTCGGCCACGTCCAGCCCATGGGCTTCGGCCAAAGCGCGCGTCTCCGCTTTGGATGTCAGATGTCCAAGCGGGAAGCGCAGGAAATCAAGCTGTTCCGGTGTTGTGGAAAACAGGAAATACGATTGATCCCGTGCCGGATCGCCCGCACGGTGAAGTTCCGGTCCGTTCCGCCCGGTCTTGCGCTGGATATAGTGGCCGGTTGCCATGCAATCGGCATCCAGATCCTTGGCCGTTTCCAAAAGGTCCTTGAACTTGACACGCTCGTTGCAGCGAATGCACGGCACGGGCGTGGCCCCGGCCAGATAACTGTCGGCAAATTCATCGATGACAGCGTCCCGAAAGATGTTTTCGTAATCAAGCACATAGTGGGGAAAGTTCATGTTTTCTGCCACGCGACGTGCGTCGTGGATGTCAATCCCGGCACAGCACGCCCCCTTTTTCGCAAGCGCGGCGCCATGATCGTAAAGCTGCAGTGTTACACCCACGACATCATAGCCCTGATGCGCAAGTTCAGCGGCAACGGCAGAGCTGTCGACACCGCCTGACATGGCCACAACCACGCGTGTCTCGGACGGCGGTTTCGCAAATCCAAGCGAATTCAGCGTGTTGGGCTTATCGAGCGCCATTTGAAATCTCTGTGTCAAGGAAGTTCGATGGAAATATAGGAAAATTGGAAGAATGAACAAGGCACGCCTTCATTCTCGATTAAGGCTCGCGCGTCATATTCCGTCCATCTGCTTAGTAAAAGGCCCGAGGCCATGTATTTGAAAAAGGTCAATGGACCGCGCGCGGTGACACTGCCGGACGGCACTGTCATGACCCGCGCTGATTTACCCGATGAAGATACGCGGCGGTGGGTTGCCAGCCGTAAGGCTGCGGTGGTCAAAGCGATTTCTCATGGTCTGATCACTTGGAAGGATGCGCTCGACATTTACGATCTTTCCGAAGAGGAATTGCAGACGTGGCACGCTGCGGTTGAGCAACATGGTGAGGCCGCCCTGAAAGCAACGACTATTCAGCGGTATAGACAACCCTAGATTGAATTGATAAGCTTCGGCTTAAGTAACGAGCAATTAACTAATTGGGTTCATGTCTTAAGGAGCCAGTCATACTAACTGCGGAGAAGTGAAATGCGCGTGCTCTTGGTTGAAGATGATCCAACGACCTCCCGCAGCATCGAATTGATGCTCACCCATGCGAACTTGAACGTTTATGCGACAGATCTTGGGGAAGAGGGGATCGATCTTGCCAAATTGTACGACTACGATCTAATCCTGCTTGATCTTGATTTGCCTGACATGGATGGGCACGAGGTCCTGCGTCAATTGCGACTCGCCCGCGTTGAAACGCCAATTCTCATTCTGACCGGGTCCGACGATACGGAAAGCAAGATCAAGGGATTCGGATTTGGCGCGGATGACTATCTGACCAAGCCGTTTCATCGGGAAGAACTCGTGGCGCGCATCCACGCGATCATTCGTCGCTCGAAAGGCCATGCGCAATCCGTCATCAATACAGGCAAGGTATCTGTCAACCTCGACGCGAAAACAGTCGATGTGGATGGTAAAACCGTTCATCTTACGGGCAAGGAGTACCAGATGCTGGAGCTGCTTTCCTTGAGGAAGGGAACAACCCTGACCAAGGAAATGTTCCTGAACCATCTTTACGGCGGCATGGATGAACCTGAACTGAAGATTATCGACGTTTTCATCTGCAAACTGCGCAAGAAGCTTTCGGTTGCGACCGATGGCGACAATTACATCGAAACGGTTTGGGGACGGGGTTATGTGCTTCGCGATCCCGAACCGCTTTCCTTGGCAGATAGCCCGGTGCGCGCGACGGCCTGACACCGGGCGCTGCCGATCCGCCATTCGCCGAAGCTTGCATCACCCGAGGTCTGGACGGGGCGCATCCGCGACCCTATCCATGGAACCAAACCTTGGGGGAGCAAAGTCGGATGGCCGATGACATTCGCAATATGACGGAAGCCGAAGCGGCTGCGGAACTGGCGCGGTTGAGCGCGACATTGGAGCGTGCCAACCAAGCCTATCATGCGGATGACGCGCCCGAGATCTCGGATGCCGAATATGACGCGCTAAAGCGTCGCAATGCCGATCTTGAAAAGCTGTTTCCTGCCCTCAAACGCACAGATTCGCCGTCCGATCTGGTGGGGGCCGCTCCGTCGGAAGGGTTTCAGAAAATCACGCATTCGGTGCCGATGCTGTCGCTTGGCAACGCGTTTGACGATACGGATGTGACAGAATTCGACACCTCGGTTCGCAAATACCTAGGCACGGCGACAGGAACCGTCCTGAACTATACCGCGGAGCCCAAGATCGACGGGTTGTCCCTGGCGCTGCGATACGAAGCCGGTGCTCTGGTTCACGCCGCGACGCGGGGCGATGGTGCCACCGGTGAAAACGTAACCGCCAACGCGCGCACCATTCGCGATATCCCGGTTTCATTGACGGGGGCACCGGACCTGCTGGAGGTGCGCGGCGAGGTCTACATGAGCCACGACGACTTCGCAGCTTTGAATGTGCGTCAGGAAAAAAACGACGCAAAAACATTCGCAAATCCGCGGAACGCCGCGGCCGGATCACTGCGTCAGCTGGATGCATCTATCACGGCGGCGCGTCCACTTAGGTTCTTTGCCTATGCTTGGGGCAGTGTGTCTGCGCCCTTGGCCGAGACGCAATTTGGCGCGATGCAAAAGCTGGCTGATCTTGGGTTTCAGACAAATCCGCTGACGAAGCTCTGCGAAGGACCCGGCGCGCTGGTCGATCACTACCGTAGGATCGAGCGGCAGCGCGCAACGCTTGGATATGACATTGATGGCGTTGTGTACAAAGTGGATGATCTTGGGTTGCAGGGTCGGCTTGGCTTCCGCTCGACCACACCGCGTTGGGCGATTGCCCATAAGTTTCCGGCAGAACTGGCTTGGACGCGACTGGAAGAGATCGACATTCAGGTCGGCCGGACAGGGGCGCTGAGCCCTGTCGCGCGCCTGCGCCCGGTCACGGTCGGTGGCGTGGTGGTCTCGAACGCAACGCTCCACAACGAAGACTATATCGCCGGGCGCGATGCCAACGGGCAGCCCATCCGCGATGGCAAGGACATACGCAAAGGTGACTGGGTTCAGGTGTACCGGGCGGGCGACGTGATCCCGAAGATCGCCGATGTCGACCTGTCGAAACGACCTGCGGACGCGGAACCGTTCGAGTTTCCGACGACCTGCCCGGAATGTGAAAGCCCGGCGGTCCGTGACGAGGGGGATGCCGTGCGCCGCTGTACAGGGGGTATCATCTGCCCGGCGCAAATTATTGAAAAACTGAAGCATTTCGTCGCCCGCGCGGCCTTTGACATCGAGGGTCTGGGCGCAAAGCAGGTCGAACAGTTCTTTGAGGAGGGCTGGATCAAAGAGCCGGCAGATATCTTTCTGCTGCAAGACCGGTACGGCAGCGGTTTGCAACAATTGAAGAACAAGGACGGTTGGGGGGACAAGTCGGCGGCCAATCTGTTTGACGCGATCGCCGAAAAAAAACGCATCGATTTCAACCGGCTTCTGTTTGGGTTGGGCATTCGCCACCTGGGCGAATCCGCAGCAAAAGATCTGGCCCGGCATTTTGACGAGTGGTCCGCCTTGGCCGTGATGGTGGATCAGGCGGCAACCGAGCCCGCGCGCGACGACACAAGCAAAGCGGCGCTGACAGACAGCCCCGCCTGGTCGGAATTTCTGGCCATCGATGGTGTGGGACGCACCCTGACCACGTCGCTTGTTCAGGCTTTTTCCAACACGGAAGAGCGCGCGTCCTTCGAACGGCTGGTTGCGCATCTTCAGATTGTGCCGCTGGAATCCGCGGCAACCGACAGCCCGGTCGCGGGAAAAACGGTGGTTTTCACCGGAACGCTTGAGAAGATGACGCGGGCCGAGGCCAAAGCCCGCGCCGAAACGCTGGGTGCAAAAGTCTCGGGTTCGGTCTCGGCCAAGACGGATCTGCTTGTGGCGGGGCCGGGTGCGGGATCGAAAGCCAAAAAGGCGGTCGAGCTAGGCATTGAAACGATGGATGAGGATGCCTGGCTTGCCCTGATCGAGGGCTTATGAGCAGCCGTCCCGAGGTTCTGTTCCCGCTGTTTGCCTCGCTCGAAACCTTGCCGGGCGTGGGGCCCAAAGTGGCGGCGCAATTGGCGGGTCTTGATGTCGCGACGCCGCGGGACTTGATCTTTACCTTGCCCAATAGCGGGATCGACCGCCGATTTCGCCCAACGCTGAACGGGTTGCCCTTGCCATGTACCGTGACGACCGAGGTTGAAATCGGTCGACATGTTCCGGCGCGCGTAAAAGGGCGGCCCTACCGGATCGAAGTCGAAGACGCCGAGCTTCCCTTCACGCTTGTCTATTTTCACGTCAGCCCCGGTTGGGTTCAGCGCACCTTTCCCGAAGGCGAACGGCGCATTGTGTCGGGCAAGGCAGAACTGTTCGATGGGTTGGCGCAGATGGTGCATCCCGATTACGTCGAGCGTACCGATGCGGCGGCTAAAATTCCCGAATTCGAGGCTGTTTATCCGCTGACCAAGGGGATCACGCTGCGAAAGATGACCCAAGCGGTCGCGGGCGCGGTCGAACGCGCGCCTGTTCTGGCGGAATGGATTGACCCGGCCTTGAAGGCCCGGGAAGACTGGCCGGATTGGCAGGACGCCATCGTGACGGCCCATGCCCCGCAGACCTCGTCCGATATCTCGTCCACAGCGCGGAACCGGCAACGCTTGGCCTATGACGAACTTTTCGCGCATCAGATCATGCTGGCCATGCTGCGCGCACAGCGCCGCAGCCGGACGGGGCGCGCCTCGGTTGCGACGGGCCGGCTGCAATCCAAGGTTATGGCGGCACTTCCTTATACGCCGACACGGGCACAAGACCGTGCCATTCGGGAAATTACAGAAGATCTGGCGCAGCCCGAGCGGATGAACCGGCTTTTGCAGGGGGATGTGGGGGCGGGCAAGACGCTGGTCGCTTTGATGGCCCTTTTGGTGGCGGTGGAAGCGGGCGGGCAGGGTGTCTTGATGGCACCAACCGAGATTTTGGCGCGCCAGCATTTGCAAGGCCTGCGCCCTTTGGCCGAAGCCGCCGGTGTCGTGGTCGAGCTGTTGACGGGGCGCGACAAGGGTAAGGAACGCGCCGCAAAGCTGGAGGCGCTCAAGTCTGGCGACATCCATATCCTGATTGGGACGCATGCGGTGTTTCAGGAAGATGTGACGTTCGCCGATCTGCGCCTTGCCGTCATCGATGAGCAACATCGCTTCGGCGTCGCGCAGCGCATGGCGCTTGGGCAGAAAGGTGCACGCGTGGATGTGCTGGTTATGACGGCTACGCCCATCCCGCGCTCGCTGAACCTGGCGCAATACGGGGATATGGACGTCTCGGTTCTTGATGAGAAGCCGCCCGGTCGGACCCCGGTCACCACGGCGCTGGTCGCAAGCGAGAAGATGGATCAGGTGGTCGAGCGGTTGCGGGCCGCGGTGGCCGAGGGGCGGCAGGCCTATTGGGTCTGCCCGCTGGTTGATGAAAGCGAGACGAGTGCCAAGACGGCGGCGGAAAGCCGGTTCAAACGCCTGCGCGCCGCCCTTGGTGAAGGGGTGGTCGGCTTGGTGCACGGACAATTGCCACCCCGCGAAAAAGATGCAGCAATGGCAGCCTTTAGCGGCGGTGAGACGCAGGTTCTGGTGGCGACCACTGTGATCGAAGTTGGCGTCGATGTGCCCAACGCCTCGATCATGGTGATTGAGGGCGCCGAGGGTTTTGGGTTGGCACAGTTGCACCAGTTGCGCGGCCGCGTGGGGCGCGGGGCCGAAAGTTCGACCTGTTTGCTGCTGTACCAATCGCCGCTGAGCGAAACGGGTCAGAAGCGTCTTGAGATCATGCGCGAGACCGAAGACGGCTTCCACATCGCGGAAGAAGACCTTGCCATGCGCGGCGCCGGAGATGTTTTGGGGACCGCGCAATCCGGATTGCCGCGCTTCCGGATTGCCGACCTGGAGCGACAGGCCGGACTGATGGAGCTTGCGCGGGACGATGCACGCGCGCTCATGCTGTCGGACCCGGTGCTGGACAGCGAACGGGGGCAGGCGGTGCGCGTTCTGCTGTGGCTGATGGAACAGGATCAAGCAATTCAAATGATTTCAGTGGGTTAGCCGGATTTTTTCCAAAGTACTCCTGTAGGATGCACTTTTGTTCACGAATGTTCTTAAAAAGTTCTTTACAGACTGGTGCAAATTTGAGAACAATACGGCAACAAATGCAGCCCGCCCGCTGCCTGATCCTCGAAAAGAAGGACTTTTGAGATGCAGGACCTGAAAGATACGTTTGCGCGCAATGCGTCCACCTTGCCTTATGATTTTGCCGGTGTCGCCGCTTTGGTGGTGATTTTCTTTACCGGGCTGTCGCTGCCGAGCCTGTTCTAACCGCTTTTCTTACTGCCTGCGGTCTGGAAAGCCGGTCCTCTGCATCGCCTGCCTGATGCTTCGATCTGTCCCTCGTGCTCCCTGTCCCGGAGCCCGACCGGTTCTCAGCCAGATACGCTACTTGCCGCCGCCGCCCTTGCCGGGTGTGCGGCGGTTTTTTCATATGAATTTCGCCGCGCCTTTGGCGCGTCGATCCGCCGGGGGCGCTGCCCCCGGTCCCCCGGGATATTTTGAAACAGGCGAAACTGCCTTTTCTATCAGGAGGCTTGGCTTTGCGCCTTGGCCATGGCTTCTGCGGTGGCTTCGATGGCCAGCAGAATAGATGCGTGGCGGTTCTTGAAATCGCGAGCCGGTTCAAGAACCGAGAAGCCATCAAACGGCGCCTGGGGGACAGGACCATTGTCACGAAGCATGGCCCGCAGCTCGTCACGGGCCGTTTCGATGTCTTGCAAGGTTTGCCCAACGGCAACCGCGCCCAGAACGGATGCCGCTGCCTGACCGAGCGCACAGGCTTTGACGTCCTGGCCAAATGCGGAAATGCGACCATCGGCTAAAACAAGATCGATTGTCACCGTTGATCCACAAAGCGGCGAGCGTTTCTTTACGGAGGCTTGCGGGTTTGTCAGCCGGTCGCTGCAGGGAATATCCGCCGCCAGTTCCAGGATGCGGCCCGCATAGAGCTTCTTCAGATCAGTTTCCGCCATCGGCTTTCCTTCCACACCGGTCCCTCCTATCTAGGGCGGCACACGGCGCAGAAAAGGAGTGGCCCATGGGCTTTGATCCTGCAACCCTCAAATTCAACGATCAAGGTCTGATCCCTGCAATTGCGCAGGATGAGGCGGGCGATGTGCTGATGATGGCGTGGATGAACGCCGAAAGTGTTGCAAAAACACTGGATACGGGCAAGGTCACCTATTGGTCGCGGTCGCGGCAGGCGTTCTGGGTCAAGGGAGAAACCTCGGGGCATACACAGCGATTGGTCGATTTTCGGGTGGATTGCGATCGGGATTGCCTGTTGATCGTTGTGGCGCAGGAGGGGCCTGCGTGCCACACGCTGCGGCGGTCGTGTTTTTATACGGCTGTTCGTGAGGGTGAAGAGGTTGAGTTGATGTCACCCATAGTGGGGTAATGTCTACCCCGGATGACGTGGTACCTGCTGTGATTGGGTGCCG
Organism: Pseudomonadota bacterium; assembly: GCA_039033735.1. Classification (GTDB taxonomy): domain Bacteria; phylum Pseudomonadota; class Alphaproteobacteria; order Rhodobacterales; family Rhodobacteraceae; genus JAJDOD01. Next base: position 5,097 of record JBCCCA010000065.1, on the reverse strand, counting down.
CCTGCCTTACAGACCGACCATTTGGCGGACCTCCTCGGGTGTGTTGCCAGCGTCGCGATAGGTTCGGATGGCGCGGGCATCATCGCGCTTGGCAAGGCGCTTGCCGTCCGCGTCTCGGATCAGGTCATGATGGTGATAGACAGGGGTCGGCAGCCCAAGAAGCGTTTGCATCAGCACATGAATGCGCGTGGCGTCGAACAGGTCGGTTCCGCGCACGACATGGGTGATCTTCTGGTCATGGTCATCAACAACGACTGCAACATGATAGGCGATGCCGCCACCTTTCCGCGACACGACGGGGTCACCGATGGAGTGGACCAGATCTGCGGGATCAAGGGCATGGGAACCGCTGTGTTCTGGTCCGGTTTCCTGAAAGACCGTGGTTTTTGTGAGCGATTCGACGGCGCGCCTCATGTCGAGACGAAGCGCATCGCCGGGTTGGCGTGTATCCATGCTTCGGCCTCGACATGTCCCGGGATAGATGCGGCCGTCCGGTCCATGGGTCGGGACGCCTTCCTGGGGGGCGCTGGCCGCGTTTTCGATATCAGCGCGGGAACATGAGCAGGGATAGACCAGACCACGTTCCGACAGGCGCGTCAGGGCCGTTTCGAACCGCGGGGCCGACCGTGATTGGCGCAGGACCGGCTCGGGCCAGGTCAAGCCAAGCCAGGTGAGATCTTCGTAGGCCAGCGCTTCCCATTCCGGTTTGGAGCGTTCCCGGTCGATATCGTCCATGCGCAACAGAAAAGTGCCGTTTTCGCGCCGGGCCATGTCATGGGCCGTGATGGCGGAAAACGCGTGCCCCAGATGCAGGGGGCCGGTGGGCGAAGGCGCAAACCGGGTGCGAAAGTTCACGTGCGTTTCAGGACATAAACCGTGGAGCTCATGTCTTTGGCGGGCAGATGCGGGCCGTTTTCTTCGAAGACGGTTTCAATATCGGACAGCGACGTGACCATGTCGAGCCGGTCGGTATAGCGCACATCATCAAGCGTGGCTTCATTGTAGGAAAACGCCAGCAGGTTTCCAGGCGCCAAGGCCTTGACCAGCATATCGAGCGTTTCGGGCGGGGCGGCGCCAAGGCTGACCACGCCGCAGGCCGACACCGCCGAATAGTCGCCCGGCGCAATATGACCAAGGGACCCGGGTTCGCCCAGCCAGAGCGCGCGGTACACCTCGCGGGCCTGCGCCTGTTCAAGCATCTCTGGCGAGATGTCGGTACCATCGATCACATCGAAACCGACCGTTCGAAGTGCCATGCCGCACAGGCCGGTGCCGCAGCCATAATCCAGCACACCTTTTTCGGTGTTTGCGCCTGACACGCGGAGCGCCATGGCGATCCGGCCGGGCGTGGCATAGCCCCAGTCAGCAACATCCTTGTCATAATTTGTGGCCCAATCCGCATAGATTTGGCGCGTGTCTTCGACCGAATGCGGGGTCCAGAGCGATTTGTCAGGCGATTTTGTCATGCTGCGATCCTAGCCCAAGGCATTCGCCCGCGTCGACGGTCGGATGCGTATTTTGGACAAGATGAAGATCACACTGGCGCGAGAGCGGGGGTTTTGGCCAGCCAATCGGTCCAATCCGTCTTTGCGCGGTCGGTATAGGCCTTGTAGCGATCCTTGCGGCCGCGGCGACCGCCTTTGGCATCGACGGGTGGGAACAGCCCGAAATTGACATTCATGGGCTGGAAGGTCTTGGCCTCGGCCCCACCAGTGATGTGGGTGACGAGCGCGCCTGTTGCCGTCGTGTCAGGAACCGGCGGCAGGTCGCGGCCAGTCATTTCGGCCACAGCGAGGCGTGCGGCCAGCAGACCCATCGCTGCGCTTTCGACATAGCCTTCGACACCGGTGATCTGACCGGCAAAGCGCAGATGTGGTTTGGATTTTAGCCGCATGCCTGCGTCAAGCAGCGTCGGGCTATTGAGGAATGTATTTCGATGAATGCCGCCAAGCCGGGCAAAGCGTGCGTGTTGCAGACCAGGGATGCGGCGCAAGACCTCGGTTTGCGCGCCATATTTCATCTTGGTTTGAAAGCCGACGATGTTCCAGAGTGTGCCAAGCTTGTTGTCCCGGCGCAATTGGACGACGGCATGGGGTTTTTCGTCGGGGGCATGAGGGTTGGTCAGACCCACGGGTTTCATGGGGCCGAAACGCAAGGTTTCGCGACCGCGTTCGGCCATAACTTCGATCGGCAGGCAACCATCGAAATACCCGGCCGTTTCGCCGGGTTTGAACGTTGTCTTTTCAGCGGCCAGAAGGGCGTCGATGAAGTCTTCATATTGGGCGCGGTCCATCGGACAATTGATATAGGCCGTGCGGTCCTCTTCCGTCTCGCCCTTGTCATAGCGCGATTGTGCCCAGGCTTTGTCCATATCGATGCTGTCGGCGTGCACAATCGGCGCGATTGCATCAAAGAAGGCCAGGCTGTCCTGACCTGTTTCGCCGCGGATTGCCTCGGCCAACGCGCCGGACGTGAGCGGGCCGGTCGCAATGATCCAATGACCGGATTGCGGGAGGGCGCGGATCTCACCTAATTCAAAACGGATGCGGGGATGTGCGGTCAACCGCGCCGTAACGCCGGCTGCAAACGCGTCCCGATCGACAGCGAGCGCGCCACCGGCCGGAAGCCGGTGCTTGTCCGCCATCTCCATGATCAAACCGCCTGCCGCGCGCATCTCCCAGTGGAGCAGTCCGACCGCGTTCTGTTCGTCATCATCCGAGCGGAACGAGTTCGAGCACACCATTTCGGCAAACTGGCCCGTATGATGGGCAAAGGTTTCGACTTCGGGCCGCATCTCGTGCAGCACAACGTCAAGCCCGTGTTCCGCTGCCTGCCAGGCAGCCTCTGATCCGGCCAAGCCGCCGCCGATGATATGAAGCGTTTTATCCATGCACCGCATTTAGAACCCGGCGCGCGGTTTGAAAACCCTAGCCTGCGCGCGCGATATCAAAATCTTCGCGGAACGGCTGGTCGCCCTGTGGGTGGGCGGGCCCGCCATGCGGTCGCGAAGGCGAGGGTGCGCGGGTCCTGGGGCTCTCGTCGATGTCGGTCGCCACGGTGTCTTCTGTTGCACTGGGCGCGGCGAAGTCGGCCGTCATCAACAGGGCGCCGATCAGCGCCAAATCACGCCAGAACGCACTGATATCACCGCCTGTATAAAGCGCTGTGTAGCTTGAAAAGAAGACCACAAGCGACAACACCAGGGCCGCGTGACGGCGCCCGATACCAAACAGGATCAGCAGGGCCAAGCCAAGCACAAGCCCCTGCATCAGCCACATGGCAAGGGTGCTGGGCAGGTATGGAAGCATAAATTCGATCAGACCATGGCCGCCAATCCAGCCCAGAGAAACCGCGATGAAATACGAAAGCACCAGAAGCCGCATGATGCCGCGTGGTGAAACCAAATCCAATACTCTGGCCATCCGCTATCCCTCAAACCGTCAATACAAAATGCGTTGACCCCACTTACGGACAAAAACGATGAAAATGGGCGATTGTCGGGCCAGAGAGGTCCAATTTCCTGTGCAATCACGGCAAAACTGAGGCGGCGCCTCCGTTCTGGACGCGCCGCATCAAGCCTGGAACTGGGGTCTGGTTTACCAGAGACCGCGGCGCACGAGGGGCGCGACGGGGTCGGGGGTTCGGAAAAGACGGGTATGCGGATCCGTCCCTCCGGATGTTCCAAGCGTGATCGTCAGACCAAGGCCAACCCGCGTTGCATCATCATGCCCACTGAGGCTTGATTGGGTGACCGAGATATGGGCCCCCAAAGGCGAGCCTTCGGGGCTGTAGGTGGCTTTAAGGCCGAAATCATAGGCCGAGGCGTCAAAGCTTGCTTCTTCAAAGTCTGCGATTTCGAGTGAGGCTTCCAGCGTCACAGCGGGCGTAAAGTCATGCGCCAGCGCGGCACTTGCAAAAATATAGTCCAACCCTTCGACATCGGCCCACCCCATGCCTGCGCGGCCTTCAATGCTGGTGTTCTGTCCAACCGATACGATGCCCTCAACCCCGATCGAGCCATACAACATAGAGCGGCCATCAACATCGCTCAACGCTGCAAAGAGCCCGTATTTCTGGCCGTCGACCGGCGTCATGAAAAGGTGCGCGGCCGCTGTGCCGATCCACCCATCGGCGGCGTCTGCAAATGCAAGATCGCCCTGAAAACCATGAAACTCCGTAATGGCGACGTTAACAGCGGCACGCCCATCGCCGCGGCGATCTCCGGCCTCGTCCTCGACCACCCCCAGGGAGAGTTCAAGGCCGGAAATCCCAAGCGAACTCTGCGCAAAGGCTGGAAAAGAAAAACTCGCTAAAATAACAAAAAGCAGCGTCCGCATACCACTCACTCCGTCTACGTGCCCCCACCGGCCAGGAAGAATGTGGCGCAAATTTTGTATTTAAAAAAGATTAATATTATGAGATGGTTAACGCGTAAAATTCATCTTAATTAATAGCGATAGGCGTTTCGCAGCAAAATCAAAGCCCTCTATGGTTAACAACCATGCGACAGATGCGACAAAAGTTGAGAAACTTGAAGGTGTTTGACTGAAATTTACTTAAACGGGGCCAGGTTCGGGGCGACATCGGCGCCCCGACTTTATGTCTCGGGCGGTGTTTCCGGGGCGTCTTCGTCGATCTCGTCCTGTTCAGCGATCCAAGCAACGGACACGACATGTTCCCCCTCGGACGTGTTGAACACCCGTACCCCACCAGCCGAGCGTGACCGGAACGAAATGCCATCAACCGGCACACGGATCGATTGCCCCGTCGATGTGGCCAGCATGATCTGATCGCCCATTTCAACCGGGAAGGATGCAACAAGCGGGCCGCCCCGCATGGCCTTGTCCATCGCCATGACGCCCTGTCCACCGCGTCCCCGGACAGGATAGTCGTGGCTGGACGACAATTTCCCGGCACCGCCGTTCGAGATCGTAAGGATCAGGTTTTCGGCCACGGACATCTCGGCATAGCGCTCTGTGCTAAGCTGGCCTTCGGCGACGGCCTCTTCGTCATCATCCGCTTCCGCGTCATCTTCGACGACACCCGCCATCAAGCGCCTTTGCTTCAGATAAGCCGCACGCTCGGACGGATCGGCTT
>JBCCCA010000064.1:0-14561 GCA_039033735.1 Pseudomonadota bacterium | reverse complement strand
GGTCGATGGACGCGGACACGCCCATCTGAAAGCTTGTCGCCCCGCCCAGATCTGAAAGAACAAGGCCCGTTAAGACGTAAACCACCGTATTCGCGGGGACAAATGAGGTCACGGCCGAGGATGCACCCGACGCTATCGCATGATCGACCTCAATCGTGCGGTGAATAAGACCTGCGCCGCTTGCCGATACCGCCCCAGTGCCCGCGATCCATGCCACACCGTCGAACTGCACGCGGCCACCGGCGAACCAGGCCTGCCAACCGGCCTGGGGCGTCACAAAGACCCATCCGCCATTGGCGAAAACAGCGAGTTTACCGTCTTCACCGGCCCAAAGACCCGTCGCGCCGACACCGATTGCATGCGTCTCGCCGTCGCTGGGCGACGAAGGCGGGTCTGTACTGTCGGTCGCCTCTAGGGACAACTGAACAAGCGCGTCCAGTCGCGTCAGACTTTCGTTGACGGTCACATGTTTCTGCGCTTGCGCCGGTGCCACCAACGGCAAGCCAAGGTTCGCGGTATTAGGCATCGATCAAAATCCTCACTTCATGTCCAGGACCAAACAGATCCGATAGTTGTGCAATCTCAACAGCATAGGTCACGCCTACACCATCTTCGACCTGCGCCGAGGCGCTATATGTCCACATGGGCGTGCTCACCGTTTCTTCGCGCACGAGTGTACCAGCCAGCCGAACGCGCACGCGGTAAGCCTCGGTCGTCTCGCCCAGGGGCACGTCCGCCAAGTCCCAACTGTCGCCGTTGATCCGTGTCCGGCGCACCCAATCGAACACCTGCCCCCCGGCCCCGTCAGATGTCCTCCGCACGTGCACCGGCGCATAGGGCTTCAGCCCTGTGGCCATTGCGGCATGGGTCAGCTCGACAAAACTTCCATCATCCACAGGGCGCGATGCCGGCCCGACCCGGTACCGTCGCGTCATACCCCGAAGCGACGTCGCCAACGGAATCTGGGTCACGCCAGCATCAAGCACGACGAAAGTCGAACCTGCGGGCCAAGTGGTGGGCACAAGCGTATCTGTCCCCTGCTGTCCGCGCAAAAGGTGTGAGAGACCCCACAAATCCTCACCCAGAAGCGCGGCATCTCGAAACTGAAGAACCTCCCACAGCCCCGAACCATCACTGATCGCGCCCACGTTCCCACCTGCAAACAACGCCGTATCGTCGATCGACCCAAGCGTTCCGCCGGTCAATCGCACCTCGACACCCGGGCCACGTTGGGGCACGCCGGATACGCCATGGCCCAAATCGGTCAACGTCTCGCCCATGATCGAACGACGGCTTAACTCGGCCTCATAAGTCCAGGCATTGCCATCAAGCGAAGAGTAGACAGCCACTGCCCCCGGCCAAGGCTCGGCCGTCGCCGCAATCCACGGCGCATCGGGCAATTCATTGCCGGTCAAAAGCGGCAGTTCCATCATCACCGACCAAACCGGCAATGGCGGCACAACGGTTGGCAAGCTCGGCACAGAGTCTTCGGTAAAATAGGGTTGATACACGCCACGCTCGACACGGACGGCTTCCATCAGCTTCATACCGCCATCTTCAACCCGGTCGATCCGGAACGCATCGCCCTCGATTTCAACGACATCACCTGCCGACAATCGCGAAGACGGCGGCACCGCAAATGCCGCACTGTCGCGGGCCACCCGGGCTTCCGCCAGCCAACGCTCGACCACACCGCGCGCTTCGCCGGCCGTCAGCGCCAGCGACACTTCGCTGCGTGACACACTGGTCGTGACCTCATCGGGGAAAATGCCTTCGGCCGCACGCGCCTCGTAATCGCCATCCGCCTCAACATAGCTCAGACGCACGCGACCGGCACTTTCAGCCTCGGGAGCACGGGCTCGCGTCAGCAGCGCGTCGCTTTCCCCGCGTGCCAAATCCGCCTCGACCAACGCCGAGGTCGCTAGGCCATCCCGATTTCGAAAGACCAGCGTGCCATCCCGTTCGATGGCGTCAATCCCGTAGGTCAGCAAAAGCGGCTGCAATGCCGCGCGCGCCGTCTCGCCACCGTCCAACGCGTACCCACGGACCAGACCGCGCACCTCACGCACATCGACAGGGCCGCATCCTGCCGTTTCGCAAATCTCGGCGATCAGACCGCCCAATGTGCGTGATGTTACGCGACCGTTCAGCCAATGCCCACGCGCGTAATTTTCGCCATCGCTCCAAACGTCACCGTAAGACGGAAAGAACGGATAGGGCCGCGCGTCCCATGCCCAAACAAACATCCGATCCACCGCAACCATTTCCGAGCCATAGCGCGACGACACTGGATTGTTCGCGGCGTCCCCCCAGAACTCAGTCATCGCAAGCAGATATTGCATCTGGATCAAATCATCCCGCGCCCCGCTGGAGTATTTCGGAAGTGAAGATTCGGACGATTTCGGATCAAGGAACTTGTTCGGCTGGTTCGTCGCCTTGTCGATCGAGGCACAGCCAATCTCGGTGAACCAGATCGGCTTGCTTTCGGGCACCCAACCCGTCTGCGTCTCTTGCCGCACGCCGCCAATGCGCTCGTGATGCGCCTGCGCCCACCAATTGCGAATGTCCTTGTAACGAAACACCCAAGGTTCGTCATAAGCACCATCCGTAATGGGTTTCCGCAGTTGAACGGCCTCGGCCTGAGGTGAGGGATAGTACCAATCGAACCCCTCGCCTCCAGAAATATTTCCTTTTAAATACTCAAGGTTATGGATCGATCCCCATGCAGAATCTGCGTGTTCATATCCATCCCGCCAATCTGACAGGGGCATGTAATTGTCGATCCCGACAAAATCGATCTCGGGCGCAGCCCAAAGCGGATCAAGATGAAAGAACACATCGCCCGAGCCATCCTGCGGCTGGTACCCGAAATACTCGGTCCAATCCGCCGCATAGCCAATCTTCACATCCGGCCCAAGGATCGAGCGCACGTCGCTGGCCAAAACACGCAACGCATCAACAGCGGGGAAACTGTTCCCAGCCCCCCGAATTTGTGTCAAACCGCGCATCTCGGACCCGATACAGAACGCATCCACACCTCCGGCCAATGCACATAAATGCGCATAGTGCAGAATGAACCGCCGGTAGCTGAAACCGTCGGACCCCGTGTAGCTGACCGTGTTATTCCCCACCGAAAATGCGCCCGGTGTGGCCGTTCCGAAGAACGCTGCCACTTCGGCCTCGGCCGCCGCCGTGCCGTCGGGCGATCCTGCCTGACCTGGTGCAAGCGACGTCGTGATGCGCCCGCGCCATGGCAGGACAGGCTGATCCGGCGCACCCGTCCAAGGGTCGCTCAAGCCGTTCCCGGCCATCTGCTCCATCAAAATAAAGGGATAGAACATCACCTGTTGTCCGACCGACTGCATTGCCGCAATGGCTTCCAGAACCGAGGCATCCGACGGCGTCCCGCCATAAATGGGCCGCCCCTCGTCAATTGGCACAACCGACGCCGACGCTCGCGACACACCAGAGACCGCCCACGGCACCGAGCCGTCCAATGCTGTCTGCTCGACCCGGGGTGCAACCTCGCACGAGCCACAACGCAGGTCAGTCCCAAACCACGACACCACAAGTGAAGCCGCCTTCGACTTCGGCAGTTCTTCCGATAATGCCTCAAGCGATGTTTCGAAATCCGTTAGCCCCGATGGAGTGTGCACATTCGCCGACCACGCCCGTCCTGGACCGTCCTGAAAGTGTACCGGTGTTGTTCCAAGCGCGTATTCCCCGGTGCCCGGGATCAAAGCCACCGCCTGGATTATGTCCGACAAGTCCCCCTCGCCCGAGCGCATCACTTCGAAACTGAAATTTGGCACCCGGTTGCCAAAGGGGCCCAACGGCAAATCCTCAAGCACGACATACGCCGTCCCACGATAGGGGGGCGCATTCCCAGCGCCCTCGACCGCTTCGATCTTGGCGTCCGGCATCTGATCCTCGGCGCCTGTATAGACGCGCATGTTCAGATCGCTTTTCGAAACCTCGTTCCCATCTGCCCAGACACGGCCCACCCGCGTGATTTCGCCCTTGCACAGCGCCACCGCAAGGCTGACCGAATAGGAGTATTCCGTGACCTTCGGTTGCGACGGGGCGCCTTTGCCACCGCCAGACACCGCGACCTCTTCGCGGAACCGCGTCGCCCAGATCACTTGGCCCGAAACGCGAGCACGCCCATGCACATCGGCAATCGGCGCACCCTCGCTGGCCCCGCTTAGCCGAAAGCGATCGATCTTGCCGGTTTCCACTGCCGGCGACCCGGCGCCCAGAATGCGCGCATCAATGACACGGCCCAGGGTCGCGCCTGCCGCACGGCCCAGCACCGAAGCCGAAAGCCCAAGAAACGACCCGCCAACCGAGCCACCCAGCGCCGCACCGGCTGCCGAAAGGAGTAACGTCGCCATCAGGCCCTCACTTGCTTGTTACGTCTGAATTGCCGGGAAACCGGAACACAGCCGCGATCCGCCGCCGCCACGGTCCGGACAGCGAGCTTTCAACGACCCCATGCCCGGAATAGGAATGGATAAAGCGGTTGGGCCCACTGCAAATCCCAAGATGCTTCGCCACGGCTGCATGCCGCATCCGAAAGAGAACCACATGACCGGCGCGAAGGTCACAAACCGGCCGCTCCACCAGGTACTGCCGCGCTGCACGCAACAGCACGTCCTCGCGTGCCACTTCGTCCCAATCGGCCGAGTAAGGCGGCACAAAGGGCTCTCCTCCCTCGACCGCGCGCCACACCCCCCGCAACAGCCCAAGGCAATCGCACCCGGCCCCGCGCACCGAGGCCTGATGCAAGTAAGGCGTCCCCAGCCAAAGCCGCGCCTCATCCACAACACGCGCGTTCATCAGCTCAAACTCCCACCATCATTGGTGCCGCTCCGCACCGGATAGGACACCAGCCAGTCTTCCCCAGGAATTGTCGGAAACCCGCGGAAATTCAGCAGGTTGTCGAATTTGCCCCGACACGTCTCGACGCGCTTGTCGCACCCGGCCTCGATCCGCAATTCGTCGCCCGCCACAAGCCCAGAAGCAAAAGCCTCCCAAATCTCAATCACGCGTCCTGCATCGGTTTCGCGGTCCCGTTTCACCAAGCCCACCTGCCCCGCAGATGCGCCGGTCAAAACTGTGACCCGCCCGCGCAAGAACCACTCATCAGCAACACCGGTTTGCGACGGCACAAGCAGCTCGGTCGCCCCCCGCATCTCCGAAACCATGGCAACGACCGAATACCCAGGTGCTGCAGTATCGAACCGGCAGGTATCGTCTCCTAGAACAGCGGCGCATGGCCGCTGATAAACGCGGCCCTGCGGCTGGTTGATCGCCTCCGCAAGCCCGCGCAACTCGGCCCGAAACAGCGTGCCTTGCCGTTCGACCTCGCCAAGCGTTCCACGGAACACCAACTGCCGCGCCTCGACCGCAGCCCAGTTGACCAACCAGCTTCGCAATTCGGCCCCGTCAAACAGACCCGCGCGAATATCTTCTTCGCGGATCGATGCGTCACTCAGCGCGCCCAGCGCTTCCGAATTGTCAACCGCCAACCCTGTTGTTTGCTCGACCGATCGCGCCGTCAAACCGGAAGAGGCGGCAAATTCGATCCCCTCAAAGCTCAGCGCCCGATCGTGATCGGTAAAGCCCAACACCACGCCATCCGCGCGCGTCACGGCCCAGGCCCGGCACACCGTCGTCGTCCCTGTCGCTAGATGTTCGGCAAGGCTCATATCCGCACCTCAACGATCGGCACGTTCGGGATCTCACCCGCTTTGAAACTGGCGACCGAGCTTTGAATGGAATCCGTTGCAAATCGCACCGGCACATCAAATTCGAAACCCGCGGTCACCGTGGCGCCAGGCCCCGGCGCACTGTCAAACGTCAACACCCCTGTCACCAAGTCGACCGAGAATTCAACGCCCTCCGCCTTCGCGTCCCCTTGAACACCTGCCACGACAGTGCCTTGGACAGGCTTCTGTATCCGCCGCTCGTAGAACGCCCCACCCGACACATAGGTCTTTGACAACGAAAAAGAGGTCGCGACACCATCGCCTGTGCCGATCACCTGATCCTCGAAGGACGGTGCAACCAACGAGCCGGACGACCTATAGTCCGACCAGTCCTTCCACCGAAAGCCGAACAACTGTCCGCGTCGGGCTTCAAAGAACGCGATCAACGTGTCGATATCGGTCAGCGACCGCATGCCCATGCCCGCGTCATAGCGCCTGCGCGAGTCCGCCCAAGGCGTGTTGCGCTCTTCAAACCCGTTGGCAAGGGTGACAATTTCGGTGACCCGTTCCGGTCCACCGACCGAGCCAAAGCTCAAACTTGTTGGAAACTGGACTTCATGGAATGACATAACACCTCCGTCGCAGCACGGCCAAACAAAGACCGCTCCACTTCATCTTGATGAAAATACGCACTGCCTCGCCGCCGACCGTCCCGGATACACGCCGGGCAAAGGCGCCAACACATCATCGCGCGCGCCCGGCACGGGCGCACAATTTCCTCACCCGTTACGTTGGCTTCGTGACAGCGCCCGGCTCATCTGCCCGGCAATCTGGCTCTGGCTACGCTGGAAGCTCGCCGCATCGGGGGTCGAGATATTCATGACCACCTGTACCGCACGTGCGCCCCCCTCGGTCCGAACACCAAGGCGTCCATCTGCACCACGCGCCAAGGGCATGATCGCCTCGGGTCCCGCTTCTCCCATCAACCCCGTCCCATTACGCATGGGAAAATAGGTCGGCCCTGACACCACGCCGCCACTGGCAAAGGGCATCACGCGGCCTTGCGAAAAGGATGCGCCATCGGCAAAGATACCGGCCAGCCCTTGCGCCAATACACCGCCCAATTGCGCTGTCACCGGCTTGATCGCTGCCGAATAGGCGGCGTTGACCACCGACCGCGCTACCGTCTCCATCGCGTCCGAGGCCCGCATCCCGTCAAAGACCAAACCATCAAACGCCGAGCGCAATCCACGCGACAACCCTCGCGACAAAACCTTCGTCTCGGCTTCTGTCGCCGCAAGGGCGCGGCTCGTTTCGTCCAGACCTTCGCGCAGCGCCCGTGCCATTTCGCCGGCTGACGCCATCGAGCCTTCCAACGCCGCAATCTGTTCCTCAAAGGCGTCGATTTGATCACCCTCTGCCATCACATATCCTTTCCATCATCCGGAAACGCCGCGGCCAGTTCTTCAAGTCGCGACCGGCTCAACGGGGCGGCGTGACTGTCCTTTCCCAGAAGGAAAGCCAATTCTGCGGGCGTCAACGACCACACATCACGCGGCACCATGCCCAGCGCGCAGCCTGCACGAAGAAGTTCGCCCCACTGGAACCGCGTCATTCGGGAAACGCAAACGCGCGCGCCAGAAGTTGACCCGCCAGACGTGCGGCCTCGACCGGGCCGCCCTCGATCTCGGCCGTCAACAGGTCGCGCATGTCGCCAGTCCAGCCGCCGCCGCGCAATCCCGCGACAATCACAGCAAGCACATCGCGCGTCGAAAAAACGCCGCCTTCGAAACGCTCGACCATCGACACCAGACTGTCGGCCTCAAGCCCAGCTTCAAGTTCAGCCAGCGCCCCAAGGGTCAGGCGCATCACATACCGCTTTTCGTTCAGAAAAACCGGCACATCCCCCGTCCAAGGATTGCCCATCAAAGCGCCGTGAACGTCATGGCGCCGGCCGAGGCCAGGCTCAATTCATAGGTCGCTTCACCGTTGTGGCTGCCTGAATACTCTATCGATGTGACCAGAAACGGGCCTTCGACAATACCGAAATCCGGGATGATGACCTGAAATTCCGGCGTCTCACCGTCGAAGAAGATCTGACGTGCACGCTCGTCGGTCGATTCATCGCGAAACACACCCGAACCCGAGATCGAGGCCGCTTTGACACCGGCCCCACCCAAAAGTTCGCGCCAGCCGTCGCTTGCAAGCGAGGTCACATCCACACTCTCGGCATTGAAGGACAAACGCGTGGCGCGCAGCCCCGCGACCGTCTCGAATTGCCCGCCGCCCGTCATATCGAGCTTGATTAACAGGTCTTTGCCATTCTGTGCCGCCATTGGCTTCACTCCATTGAAAATATTCAGTTATCTTCGACGATCGCGCGAAAGGTCATGTCGATCCGGCGTATCTGTCCCGCGCGCACCCGGCGGGCGCGCGCTTTCAGGAAACTCAAGTTGACCACACGGCCCCGGCTCAACACCGGGACAGCGCCAGTCAGCACATCCGAAACCGCCTCCGCCGCCGCTTTGGCCGTGGCAAAGCCCTCGGCATCACTGATGACCGAAACGTCAAAACGATGGTCCCCCAAGCCGCCCGTGATGTCCGACAAATCACGCACTTCGCCTTCTCCCAGGCTCACCAAGGTGCCACTCACGGGACCGGGGGGCAGTTCGTCGTGGATCGCCAACCCGACCAGAGCTGCCAGCGTCACATCGGCGCGCAACATTTCAAAGACCGCTGCCTGCAATGCGGAAGATGCCCCATAGCTCATGACGCCACCTCTTCATCGACCAAACAATCGAGCGACCGCATATCCCGGCTGTCCCGCACACTTCGGATCTCGAAGATGCGGGTGCCATCGCGAAACCGCTGACCAGCCATGGGTCGCGCTGGACTGGTCGTTGGAACAGCCCGCAAGGTCACACGATAGGCCACACGACTGCGGGCCTCGGCCTCGCCCCGTTCCAGGCGCCCCGACAACGGTTCGACCGCGCCCCAATGCGTGCCCAGCGTCACCCACGTGCTTGAAAACCCGCCGGCGCCATCCTCGGTGCGCTGTCGCGTCTCAAGCTCCAACTTTCGGTTCAAGACCGTCATATCCGCCGCGCCCCGACAATCCGGATGGGCGTATAGCGTCGGCAAATGCTAACCACGCCCAAAGGCAGGTTCGCGGTTCGCGTGACCCCGTTCGACCGGTTCTCGTAATAGTGCGTCGCCAGCAGCAACACAGCTTGCTGAAGGTCCGCAGGCACTGTGGCCCATGCGCCGTAACCAGCCGCAAAGACGATATCTGCGGACCCTCCCACCGGGATTGTCGGCAGGGCAAATCCCACAGACGCAAGCGCGGGCGTATGTGCATCGCACGTCAACCGGTACGACCCGGCATCGATCACCGTTTCGCCACCCTGCACATCGACAATCGTAAGTGACGAAATTGTACGAACCGGGGCAACAGCGAACACCTGCTGACCAAGCGACCGCCAGGCCGCGTTTACCTGCAGGAACTCGCGCTCAATCAGCGCCTTGCTGGTTCGGCCTTCAATGGTCGCAATCGCCGCGCGCAGTTGCGACACCAGAACAGCATCCTGCAAGCCATCATCGGCAAACCCGCTGCCCAACTGCAAGTGCGCTCGAAACTCTGCGACCGGCAGCGCCGTATCCGGCACTTGGGTCTGCTCGATCAAAATCATCTAAATGACCTCCGTAGCTCGCCCGCCATGGGGCAACATCCACTGCCCGCAACGGGCGAAACCGGGCGCACACCTCCCCGCATCACTTGGACGGAGGGGAGCAGCAGAAACGCGAGGTAAACACCGGTGCGCGCCCGGAAACCGGCCCGGATTAGGGGCCGGTCCGATCCTCAGAGACTTACGTCTGAGAGAACCTCAGAAGACGGATGGCCGCATAATCGCTGACATCACCGCCAACCCGCTTGGTCGCATAGAACAGAACATGCGGCTTCGCCGAGAACGGATCACGCAAGATGCGCAGATCAGGACGTTCAGCGATCGTATAGCCCGCGTTGAAGTCACCAAACGCAATCGAGTCCGATCCGTTCGAGATATCGGGCATGTCCTCACAGATCAGAACCGGATAGCCCAGAAGCCGCGCAGGTTCGCCAGCGGCAAGGCTGTCTGTCCACAGGAACCGGCCCTCAGCGTCCTTGATCTGACGCACGACACCCGCAGTTTTCGAGTTCAGGACAAACGTCGCATTCGCCCGATAACGCGCCCCAAGGCTATAGACCATGTTGACCAGACCAGCCCCGGGGTTCGTCGAGTTGAAGTTGCCATCGGTGCCCGTGCGAATGTACCCAATATTGCCCCATGTCCAGTTTGTATGCAGGACTTTTGGCTTCGTCAGGAAACCGACCGGCTTATCAACGCCGTCACCACTGATGAAGGCCGCCGCTTCCGAGCGCGAGAAGCTGTCAGCAATGCGTCCCGTCAGCCAACCCTCGATGTCAAAGGCGCTATCATCCAGCAGACGCTGGCTGATCTTCGGCAGGGCCGACAGCTCGTGCAGCGGAATGCTGACCCGATCAATCGTCGGCGTCGCTGTCTCAGTGGTATCGGCTGTTTCCGAAGCCCAACCCGCGCCGGTCTCGGTGGCGTCGATCAGCACGTCATAAGACGTGGATTCCACGTTCACGACATTCGCCACCTGACGGATCGAGGCCGCGCCTCGCAGCACCGACTGGATCGACGCGCTGGTCTGCGGATCGACAAGAAAGCCACCATCGGCAGCCACGGCAGTGCTCATCGCTTTGCCTTCAAGGTCAAGACCGCGCAGATCGGCATCCTCGCCAGTGCGCAAATAAGCGTTGAACGCCTTTTGATGTGGCGCCGCGTCGTCGACGCGCGTGGCCAGCGCCGGACGGCGCGTTTGGGAAAGTGATTTGCGATCCAGCATGGTCAGTCGCTCTTCCTGTTTCTTAAGTTGATGGGTGATGTCACCGACGAGGCCCGCAAGCGCGGTCTTCACCTCCTCGGTCGCCGACTGGGGAGAAGACAAACCGTCCTCGCCCCGAGACGTCGTCTCGGGTGTGCTCATGTCAATTTTCCTCAATAAATCGGCCCTTTAGAGGCCCTGAGCTAAGTTGCAGCGGGCGTCTTCAATGACCGCGGCAAGGTCGCGCATCAGGCCGTCCTCGGGGCTTTCCCCCTTGGCACCCACCCGCGCATCGGGAAGCATCGGAAACGTGACAAGCGACACTTCCCAAAGCTCCAATTCCTTCAGGCGTCGCCGCCCTTTGTCGTCCTTGGCAGACCGAACTGTGCGATAGCCGATGGACAGACCTTCGATAGCCCCCGCTTCCAACAGCACCGACGCTTCCCGCGCTCGTGCAACGTCCGGCAGCAGCCGACCTTTCACGTACAGGCCCTTGGCATCTTCGCGCACCTCGTCCCAAACCCCGATGGGCTGCGCCGGATCATGTTGCCACAGCATCCGCACCCGCCGCTTGGCCGCATCCAGCGACTTAAGCGACACCGCGTAAGCGCCCGGCTCCACCACATCACCGCCGCGATCCACTGCGCCAAACAAGGACGCGTAGCCCTCGACGATCGACCCGTCCGAAACTTCGAGCTTGGTCTCGACCTGGCAAAACTTCCGTTCTAATTCCATGAACCTTACTCCTCGGCCAGTTTCGGCAGCCCCAAAAGCGCCCGCTTCTCGGTCTCGGTTAGAAAATCCGCCGACGCCACGCGCTTCCATTGCGCTTCGCGTTCCACCGACAGAGC
This sequence comes from Pseudomonadota bacterium, assembly GCA_039033735.1. Taxonomy (GTDB): domain Bacteria; phylum Pseudomonadota; class Alphaproteobacteria; order Rhodobacterales; family Rhodobacteraceae; genus JAJDOD01. The sequence goes on along the minus strand of JBCCCA010000064.1, from coordinate 3,109 downwards.
AGGCACTTGGTCCAAGTCCGGCTTGAACAGCGCCACGTCGCCCGTGAACCCGGCCAACCAGTGGGACAACGCCCCACAAACCTTTGACACTAAGGGCAAAACCGTAAGGCGGTAAAACGCGCGGTTCGCTTCCTGATAATTCGCATAGGTCGCGTCACCGGGGATACCCAACAGCATCGGCGGCACGCCATAAGCCACCGCAATCTCGCGCGCAGCCCCTTCCTTGGTCTTCAGGAATTCCATGTCTGACGGGCTGAACCCCATCGGTTTCCAGTCAAGCCCGCCTTCCAGCAACATGGGACGCCCTGCATTGCGCGCGCCGACATGATAGGCCTCCATCTCATTCAGGACCCTGTCATATTGCTCGGGCGTCATGACATCATGGCCTTCGGGGCCCTTGTAAACGATCGCGCCAGAAGGCCGCGCCGCATTGTCCAAAAGCGCCTTTGACCAGGCCGACGCCGCATTATGCACGTCAATCGCAGACGCCGCGGCCTGCATCGGTGACAACCCATAGTGGTCATCCTGCGGATGCATCGACTTGATATGGCATACCGTCGACACCCCGTCCAACACAGGGAACCGATGCTTCTTGCCACCGACGGCATATTCGAACGCGACAGGCCAGCCGTCTGTACCTGGAACAACCGACATCCGATCCGACCGCAACACATGCAGCTCAAACGGCAGGCCCTCGTCATCCAATACCGCTTCGACATAGCTGTTGCCGGTCAGCAAGAGCTGCCCATAAAGCGCCTCAAGAAGCTCTGCTTGCCCCTGCCCTGCATTCGGTCGCGCCAGAAGCGACACCAACGGATGGCGTTCATATCGTGTCTCGGCATCCTGCAGCACCAGCGGCAAGGCTGCCGCGGCTTCGGCAATCAGCTTCACTGCCCGAAAGCCAACCGGATTGCCGCTGAACCCCGTCCGTGTCAGCGACCCGGTATCACGCGCCGACCACGCCACGCGTCCCGACCCGGCATAGGCAATCACCGGACCGGCAGCGGACGCCTTGGCCTCAGGTGGCGTGCTTCGCCGCTTCAAGAAATCAAATGCCATTTCAACTCCTTCCGCCCCACCGGGCCAATCCCATCAGCCCAAGCTGCGCACTTGGGGCCGCCCATCGGGCGCAGGTTTGATCATCAGATCAGTCAAGGCCCAGACCAGCGCATCGACCCGGTCCGGCGAGCCGCGCCCGGCAAAACCGCTGCGCTGCATCAACAGCATCTGCGCCTCAAGGTCCTGAAGCCCCCTCCGGTGCGCGACCCGCCCCTGCTCGTACAAAGCAGCCACAGGTTCCGCACGAACAACCTTGCCACGACGGGCATGAACGGCGCGATAACTGACCGTACGCTCTACCTGACGCACCATTTCCTCGACCAGATCACCGCCTTGGTTCACTTCGGCGACGATGCGATCCGCATCATACTTTTGGTACATATCGACCGCGCGCGTTGCCCATTCCAAAGGTGTCGCACCCTGAAGCGTGGCATCCTCCAACACGACCGCGCGCCAGTCGCTTGACGTCGCGCCGCGCTTCATGCCTGCCACGACAATGCCGCACGCATCCGAAGACGCCTTCGACGACACCGGCGGGTCGACAGCAACCACGATCCGCTCAGGCTCGAATGATTTTGCATCCCCTGCCGCCGTCATCATGGCGCGTGTCCACAGCGCGCCCTCCAACTCCTCGACCAGCACGCCGTCCAGTTCCTGCCGCCCAAGCTGGGTGCCCCCAAATTGCCCCTCGACCTCCTCAAGGAACGATGCCGCCAGGTTTGCTCGGTTCTCGCGCGTGGCCGCTTGCGTCACCACCGTGCTGTCCGAGGCAAGCACGCGTTTCAGCACCGGCACATCGCGTGGGGTCGTCGTAATCACCTGCTGCGGGTTCTCGCCCAAACGAAGTGCAAATTGCAGCATGTCCCAGGCATCTTCCGCCTTGGGCCATTTCGCCAACTCGTCCACCCAGGCGGCATCAAATTGCGGACCACGCAAGGCTTCATAATCATGGGCCGAGAATACTTTGGCCTCGGCCCCGTTTGGCCAGATCAGTGTTCGCTTGTCGGCCACCCATTTTGGGCGCCGGTCTTCGGGTGAACAGGCCAGTATGCCGCTTTCGCCGTGAACCATCACATCCCGCGCCTGATCATAGGTCTCGCCGATCAGCGCAACGCGACGGGCGCGACCGGCATCCTGCGGGCCCGAGCCTTCGACCTGCGCCCGCACCCATTCCGAGCCCGCGCGGGTCTTGCCCGCACCGCGGCCGCCCATCACCACCCATGTCTTCCAATCACCATCCGGCGGCAACTGATGTGGCATCGCCCAGAATTCGAATAGAAAAGGCAAGCCGCGGATTTGCTCATCCGTCAAGCTCTTCAGGAATTCCTTCTGCATCGAGCGTGGCGCGGATGCGATCAAGCGTGCTCCCAATTTCAGACCTGAGCTGGTCGAAATCGAGGGGAGCATTGCCGACACGTTTCGTGTGGAAGAGAATACGATCTTCATGTTTCCTCATGTCGTCAGTCACACGCCCGCGGTTCTGGCTGATGCTTGTAAGCGTCTTTGCCAGTTCCGTGGGTGCTACGGTTTCATCGGCCAAAAGCCGTTCTTTCAGTATCGCAAAGGCATCCAATGCCTCGCGCAGCGCTTCATCGCTTTCGGCAAGCAATTTCCGCGACCGGTCGATGTCCGAAAACTCGGAAGGATCATCCGCCATCAGCCGCCCCAAATATTTGGATTTCAGAAAAAGAAACACGGCAACAGGTTATCCTGCGCCGCGCTGTCCCGTCTCCTAGCTTGCCCAAAGGTATACGCCAGAGAGGACGCCGAGTCAACACCTAAGTCATTGATAAGAAATACAAATACCGTTCGCGCCAGTTAACAGATCGTAAATCTCACCAGATTCACCAACCCCCGCAACGACTTACTCAGCCGCCCGCTCCAGCGCTCGATAGGCCGCAACATTCCGGTTGTGCTCGTCCAGTGTGACCGCAAAGTTGTGGCCATCGCGGGGATCAAGCGACTTGGCGACGAAAAAGATAAATTCCGAACTGTCAGGGTTAAGCGCAGCTTCGATCGATGCCTGGCCCGGATTCGCAATCGGCGTCGG
>JBCCCA010000063.1:0-15143 GCA_039033735.1 Pseudomonadota bacterium | reverse complement strand
GCGGACGACCGAAAGGGCGCGTGCCTGGCTAAGTTCCCAGTTGTCGGCATATTCGCCGGTTCCCGACAGCGGGACATTGTCGGTGTGGCCATCGACGCGGATGATCCAATCAATCGAGTTGGGGATCTGGTCAGAAATGTCGGACAGTATCTCGGCCACTTGTGCAATCGATGCCCGCCCAGCAGGGGCAAGTGTGGCCGACGCACTTTCAAACAGAACTTCTGACGAAAACACAAACCGGTCACCAACGATCTGAATGCCGTCGCGGTCGCCAAGAAGCTGGCGCAAGGTCCCGAAGAATTCGGAACGATAGGTGGCAAGGTCTTCAACCTCGGCGCCCAGCCTTTCCGCTTCAAGTCGCAGCCGTTCGGCTTCGGCCGCTTCGAGTTCGGCGCGCCGTCGCTCTTCCGTCGCCGCCCTTGCCAACGCCTGGTTCAACTGTGCGCCCAGGGTTTCGATCCGGACTTGTGCATCGGCATCCTGTTGCGCCGCACTGTCGAGCAGCCCTTGCAAGGCGCCCAGTTCCGTCCGCAGATTGGCCACCTGCTGATTGAGAACCTCGACCTGCAACTGCGCCTGATCCGAGACGGACTGTTCCTGTTCCAATTGCCGCCGGGCCGCGGCAAGCAAAGTCTCTTGGCGTTCCCGTTCGCTCAGTTCAGTCGAGGCTGTGTTTTCGGCCGCGATTTTCGCGGCCAGTGCCGTGGCGAGTTGATCGCGCAGGTTATCGGTATCGACCGTGCCCGCGCGCAAGGCGGCGACTTCGGCCTCAAGACGCGCGCGCTCGGTCTCGGAGGTGTTCAGCCGCGTGAACAGTTCGGCGCTTGAGGCTTCGCGGGCGGACAGGTTTGTCTCGGCCGCCTGTAACTGAAGCAAAACGTCGGCAATGCGGTCGTTCAGCTCATCCTCGACGGCGTTCGCAGCCGCCAGCAGCGTCAGCGTGTCCTCGGCCTGTGATCGTTGTTCTTCCAACGCCAAAGTCATCGCCGTCAGCTCGGCATCAGCATCGGCCAGCCTTTCCCGCAAGGCTTCGGCCACTGCAACTTCGGCCAGCCGGGATTGTTCGGCAGCGGTCAGGTTTGCTTCGGCTTGTGCCAACGCCGCATCGCGGTCTTCGACATTGGCCCGAAGTTCGGCCGTGAGCGCTTCCAAGGCTTCTCGCTGTGCTGCCGCCAAACGGGCCGCCTCGGCCTGTTCATCGATTTCGTCGCGTGCGCGTGCGAGGGCCAGCTGGGCGGCTTCTTGTTCCGTGATCAGCCGTTCTTGAGCTGCCTCCAATTCCGCGACATCGGCTGTAAGCCGGGCGCCTTCGGCGATCGCGTCATCGCGTTGTGCTAGAAGACTGGCCACTTGTTCCTCAAATGATGCGATGGCCGCATCCCGCTCGGCCAGCGAACCGGCCTGTTGGTCAATCTGACCCGACAGCGTTGCGATCAGTGTTTCCTGTTGTGCGCGTTCGTCTTGCAGGCCTGCGACGTCATCTTCCAGCCGCGCGGTGGTCTGTTGCGCAATCCCAAGCGCCTGGCTCAGCGCGCTGACCTCGGCGGACAGGTCGTTCAGCTCGCTTTCTTGCCCGGTGATCGTTTCGCGCTGGATGGCTTGGACGATCATGAAGATCGTCAGCACAAACATGAGAACCAGCAAAAGGGCTGTCATGGCATCCACAAAGCCGGGCCAGATCGAGCCCGACATGCGCTGCACGGATCGCCGTGTCAGCGCCATGGATCAGACCTCATCCCGGGCGCGGCCGCTGGTCCGGATGGCGTGGGTCAACTGGGCAATATCTGCCCGCAATTCGCCGATGCTTTCCTGCCGACCCGCCGAGATTTCTTCGAGGATACGCAGCATTTGCACGTCCATCGATCGCAATCGCATGCGGCTTTCGGCATCAAACTGACCGCCTGCGGCGTCCGAGCTCATGCTGGACAAAGCTTCGGCCAAACGGTTTTGACTTTCGATGATTTGCGAACTGTCGCCTTCGCCGAACTGCGTCGCCAAGCGATTGACCGAATTGATCAGCTCGCTGAGCCGGGCGTCGGTTGCGGCCTGTTGTTCGCCCATGAACTCGGCCAGTTGTCCGATGACACTTGCATCGCCGCCCGAAGCCTCGTCCGAAGCAAACCCAAGCCGTGTAATGGTGGACAGCCACTCTTCCAATTCCCGATAGAACCGGTTCTGGCCGTGCCCGGCAAACAGCTCGAGAAGACCAACCACCAATGACCCGGCAAGCCCAAGAAGCGATGACGCGAAGGCCACGCCCATGCCGCCCAACTGCGCCTCCAGACCGGTCATCAGGCGTTCGAACACGGCGACCCCTGAATCGCCCTCTTTCGGCGCAAGGGATCGGATCGTGTCGACGACGGCGGGAACGGTCGTGGCAAGGCCGTAGAACGTACCAAGAAGACCAAGGAAAATCAGCAGGTTGACAAGGTATCGCGTAATATCGCGCGCTTCGTCGATACGTGTCGCCACCGAGTCCAGGATAGACCGCGAGGATGAGGCATTAAGCTGGGTTCGCGCGCCCTTTTTCCGCAGTAGGGCCGCAAGCGAGGCCAGTAGGCGCGGCGCCTTTGTGAATTGATGCCCCGGTCGGTCATGGGCGAAGCCTTCGATCCAACTAACCGAAGAAACCAGCTGGAACACTTGCCAGAAGCAGGCCAGGACGCCGATGACGAAAACAAAGCCAATGAACCCGTTCAGCAGAGGGTTGGCCAGAAAGACTGGCGCCACCTGAGGGTATACAAAATAGGCGCCCGCGCCGACCAGTAACAAGACGATCAGCATCGTCAGGATCTGACGATAGGGTTGTGCAAAGTGCCGCTCGAAGGTGCGATCCGGTGTGTCCATCCGGGCTCCGGGTCCTGTCGTTTCTTTGAGCGCGACAATAGGGAAGGATTAATGCGCTGCCAATGGGCTATTAGCTGATCCTTGGGCGCGGACCGCAAACTGCGTGGTATTTGGGCATATCTGCTACGGTGAACGGGTAGAACAGGGCTTTTCCGCCGCTTTTCGGCGCGTTCAGATGCTTAGGCTACGGACGCGTTCTGCAAGCCAGTTCAAATCGGCATCGTCGATCCCAAGCTCGACCAAATGGTCGACTGTGTTCCAAAGATACTCTGTGTTCGGCCCGCGACCACCCACGGCGTGGGTGATGATCTGGGCCTGTTCCTCAAGATCAAGATGCGCGACGTATTGTTCGTGGGTTTTGTCGACGACATAGGCCAGTGCATCGACGGTTGCGCCGCTGGCCAGAGTGATGGGAACAATCCGTTCCAGGTAGGCCGACGAGATCAATTCACGTTCACGGAGATAGGTGACGGTCTCAAGCTCGGCACCGGCTTCGACCCGCAAGGCCAGACCGGTGCAGCTTTCTGTGTCTTCGGGATCAAGTGCCAGCACCAGCCCGGGCGATGCCACGGTGCCCCGGTGGTGGATCGAGGACATGCAGAACGAACGTCTGTATCCCCGCAGCGTGCCAAGCGCGTGCTCTGCGACCGGAAAACCGGGGTTCCACATCAGCGAGGCATAGCCGAAAACCCATAGGGGTCTGAGTGCAGTGGCTTTCTCTTCCGTCATGCCTGCCTTAATACAGCCGGGTTGAGCGAGGGAAAGTGCCAATGATCCGTTTGATTATCATCATCTTGGTGGGATCGCTTGCGTGGATGACCTGGTGGGCCGTGGGGCACACTGCTTACGAGCGAGGACTGTCCGCCTGGATCGAGCAGCGGCGCAGCGATGGCTGGGCCGCCGATCTGGCTACGCTTGAAACGGTGGGCTTTCCCAACCGGTTCGACACGACGCTGACGGACCTGCGTCTGGCCGATCCGGCGACGGGGATTGCCTGGTCGGCGCCCGAGCTACAACTTTTGTCGCTGGCGTACAAACCGCATCAGGTCATCGCCGTCATTCCCAAAGCGCACCGCTTTTCAACCCCGCTTGAGACCTTTGACATTTCGCATGAGGATGCGCGCGCTTCGCTTTTTCTGAAGCCTGAAACGGCGCTTGGGCTGGACCAGGCCATTCTGATTGTCTCGGACTTGAAAGTTGGAATCGCGCCTGGCCTGGAAACAACTCTGTCCTCGGGGCGGTTCGCAGCCGAGGCGGTGCCGGCGGCGGAGTTCACCTATCGGCTTGGCGCTGACATCGAAGCTTTTGCCCCATCAGCAGCGTTGCGTCGTGTGATAGACCCTGCGCGCATTATGCCGGATGTGGTTGAAAACGTGCGCCTTGATGCCACTGCCGCCTTCGACAAGGCATGGGACAGGTTCGCGATCGAAGACACGCGCCCACAGCCCATGCGAATTGAACTGGCCAACGCGTCGGCGCAATGGGGGACGGCGACATTCCGGGCGGCGGGAACCGTAGATGTGACGCCCGAAGGGTATCCGGAGGGCGAGATCACCATTCGCGCGGAAGACTGGCGGCGGCTTCTTCAATTCGCCGTTGCCTCGGGATGGCTGCCGCAGAGTGCCGCCGATCCGATTGAGCGCGGGCTGGAGCTTCTTGCCGATCCGCGCGGCAATCTTGATACAACGATTGGGTTCCGGGGTGGCTTTGTAACACTGGGCATTATCCCCGTGGCACCTGCACCAAAATTGGTGATCCGCTAAGGTCCACGGCGGCGCGCGCTTATGATTTTACCGACAGAACGATCCGCTGCGATAATCGGCGACGTCAAAGTGGAAATGGTTCTGGTGGAAACGATCGGATTCGGGCCCTAACACTGTGCCAAAGGGTCCGCACGCGCTGGCATGAAGCCGCTTCAAAACAGACCCATTTGACCCCCGCCAATCGGTCACTTCAATGCGGGACCCGTCCGCCAGTATGAACGCTGAGATATCAATGGCGTTGCCTTTTGCATGTTCTGAAAGCCGCGCGCCCGATCGGCTGTTTCGAGACCGGCAGGCGTAATGTGCCGCCACCTGGATACCCACTAGCCCGCCGCCCCGGTTCCCGATGATCAGGATGGCTTGATTTCGCAACCAGCCATCAAGCGCTTCGGCCGTGCGCCGCGTGACTATCGCCGCCTGGCTGAGGCGCACCCCCGCCGCTTCGGTCACGCGGTAGGCATCCGGGACACCGCACGCGCCCGGACCCGATACGGTGCCAATGCGTTCGGCCACCAGGCCGCCACGCTCCAGCTTGTCTGCACTACCGCTGCAGGCCGCCAGTGCAAAAGCTGCAATCAATGCCAGATGCTTCACCGTGTTGTCCCCCGTCCGAAATCTGGCGCGTCCGTGTCCTGACCTGCTTCGATAATGCCGCGCCTGACAGCGCGGGTTCGGGTGAAATAGTCGTGCAGATGGTCGCCGTCACCGGTACGAATTGCGCGTTGCAGGGCAAACAATTCTTCCGTGAACCGCCCGAGGATTTCCAGCGTAGCCTCCTTGTTGGTCAGGAAAACGTCCCGCCACATGGTTGGGTCTGACGCCGCGATCCGCGTGAAATCCCGAAAACCGGCGGCTGAGAACTTGATGACTTCCTGTTCCGAGATGCGGCGGAAGTCATCCGCCACGCCAACCATGGTATAGGCGATCAAGTGTGGGATATGACTGACGATCGCGCATAGGCGGTCGTGATGGTCGATCTCCATCACCTCGGTGTCGGCGCCTAGCCTTTGCCAAAGCGCGGACACCGCGTCGACCGCGTCAGGATTGGTCCCCTTTGGCGGGACGATCAGGCACCAGCGATTGTCGAACAGTTCCGCAAAGCCCGCGCGCGGGCCGGAATGTTCCGTGCCCGCCATGGGGTGGGTCGGCACGAAGTGAACGCCAGGCGGGACATGCGGCGTGACGGCATCGACAATCGCGGCTTTCACGGACCCAACATCCGAGACGACGGAACCTGGTTTCAAGGACGGACCGATGTCTTGCATGACGGGGCCCATGGCGCCAACAGGCACGCACAGCACAATCAAATCAGCGCCTTCAGCGGCATCGATCGCTGTTTCACAGACGCGGTCGACAAGTCCGATGTCGCGCGCGATCTGGCGCGTTTCAGCGCTGCGCGCATAACCAACGATTTCACCGTCAAAGCCGCTTCGACGCAAGGCCAGTGACATTGAACCTGCAATCAAGCCAAGGCCGATAAGGGCGACACGGTCAAACGTCACCGGGCCGCTCGGAATGCTGTCACGGAACCAATGACCCGATCATTATCATCAGGGGTTCCAACCGTGATGCGCAGGCATTTTGGCAGGCCATAGCTGCCGACCTTGCGGACCAGAATACCATCTTCGCGCAGATGCGCTTCGCAGGCCTGCGCGTCGGCCTCGGTTTGAAAGCGTGCCAGAACGAAATTCGCTTCTGAGCGGTCAACCGCAAGGCCCAGACCAACCAGGGCATTGGTCAGGCGGGCACGCTCGCGTGCATTTTCATCGCGACAGGTCGTCACCCAGTCCTGATCCTGAACGGCGGCTTCGGCCGCAGCCAATTGCAAGTCCGACACGTTGAAGGGGCCACGGACGCGATTGAGATTGTCGATGATTTCCTTCGGTCCATACCCCCAGCCAATCCGAAGGCCACCAAGCCCGTAAATCTTTGAAAACGTGCGGGTCATCACGATGTTTGGCCGTGCGTCGATAAGGTCTACGCCGCCATCGTGCCCGTCTACATATTCGACATAGGCGCCGTCCAGAACCAAGATGACATCCTCGCGTAACCCGTCGGCGAGGCGGGTGATTTCATTCCCACCCAACATGGTGCCGGTCGGATTGGCCGGGTTGGCAATGAAGACCAGCCGCGTGTTTTCGGTCACAGCACCCAAGATGCCGTCGACATCGACAACGCGGTCGCGTTCGGGCACCTCGACCGGCTCTGACCCTGCGGCCAGCGCTGAGATGCGGTGCATGGCAAAACCGTGTGCGCTGTGAACGACCTCGGTGCCTGCTCCGCCATAGGCATTGCACAGGAACGCAATGATCTCGTCCGAGCCTGCACCGCAAATGATGCGGTCCGGGTCAAGGTTGTGCACCTCGGCAATGGCCGCGCGCAAACTGGCATGATCGGACGAGGGATACCGGTGCAATTGGCCCGCAGCCGCGGCAAGGGCTTTACTGGCGCTTTTTGGAAACCCGTGCGGGTTTTCGTTCGAGGACAGCTTCAACACATCGGTCCGCCCCGCGAGGTGACTTTCGCCACCCACGTAAAGCTCGATCCGGTCAACGCCAGGCTTTGGAGATATCGTCTCGGTCATAGCCACGTGGTTTTAGCGTCGTGCCATCGCTTCCGCCAGCGTTAAACGCGCGCATGATCGGTTCAGCGCCGGCAGCGCTGAACTATCGCTGCTTGCATTGAAAAAACTGCGTTTTCCCAATGACCTGTCGCGGCGCCTACTCCATGGCTTTGAACGCGAACTCGCCACCTTCCTTGATGCCCGAGAACCACCGCGCTGTGACGGTTTTCGTTTTGGTATAAAAGCGGAAAGCATCTGGCCCGTATTGGTTGAGATCGCCGAAGGCTGATTTCTTCCAGCCGCCAAAAGTGTGATAGCTCAGCGGTACGGGGATGGGGAAGTTGATGCCCACCATCCCGACATTGACGCGATTTGCAAAGTCGCGCGCGGTGTCGCCATCCGCCGTGAAAATCGACGTGCCGTTGCCGTATTCGTTGTCCATGGTCAGTTTCAGGGCGTCTTCATAACTTTGCGTCCGCACTTGGCTAAGGACGGGGCCGAAGATTTCCTGCTGGTATATGTCCATGTCTGGCGTGACATTGTCGAAATAGGTTGGGCCGACAAAGAACCCGTCTTCATAGCCCTGAAGTGCGAAGTCGCGCCCGTCCGCCAAAAGGGTGGCCCCTTGTTCGACACCGCTGTCAATTAGGTTTTTGACCCGGTCCTGACTTGCTTTGGTGATCAGCGGTCCGTAGTCGACATCACTGCCCGCAGTGTAGGGACCGACCTTCAGAGCCTCGATCCGAGGCACCAGACGTTCGACCAAAGCGTCGGCCGTCTTGTCGCCCACGGGAACGGCTACTGAGATTGCCATGCAACGCTCGCCTGCAGCCCCCATCGACGAGCCGACCAGTGCGTCGGCGGCCTTGTCCATATCGGCGTCAGGCATGACGATCATGTGGTTCTTCGCGCCGCCGAAACACTGGGCGCGTTTCCCGTTCGCCGCGGCCCGCCCATAGATGTATTGGGCAATGGGGGTCGAACCGACAAAGCCCACGGCCTGCACTGTTTCATTGTCCAACAACGCGTCGACAGCATCCTTGTCACCATTGATGACTTGCAAAACGCCGTCGGGAAGACCGGCCTCGGACAGAAGTTCGGCCAATAGGATCGAAGTCGACGGACAGCGCTCGGACGGCTTCAGGATCATTGCGTTGCCGCAGGACAGGGCAGGGCCCATTTTCCAAAGCGGGATCATCGCGGGGAAGTTGAAAGGGGTGATCCCCGCAACCACACCAAGCGGTTGACGCATCGAATACAGGTCGATGCCGGGTCCGCCGTCATTCGTGAACTCACCCTTCAAAAGCGAAGGCGCGCCCATGCAAACTTCGATCACCTCAAGGCCGCGTTGGACATCGCCGCGCCCGTCGGGAAGCGTCTTGCCGTGTTCTCGGCTGACGCTTTCGGCAAGCATGTCCATGTTTTCGTTGATCAGATGTCCGAATGCCATCATCACACGCGCCCGGCGCTGCGGGTTCGTGGCGCCCCATGCAACCTGCGCCTCGGCAGCTTTGGCGACAGCGGCGTCGACCTCTTCCACCGTGGCCAACGGGACTTTGGCCTGAACCTCGCCGGTTGCGGGGTTGAAGACATCGGCAAAGTGGCCGGAAGACCCGGCGACACGCTGTCCGTTGATGTAGTGGCTGAGTTCTTCCATCGAATCCTCCTGTTCGTGGGCCGTACATTAAGGGTTGAACCACGCCCCGCAACTGCCGGTGCGATTGAAATTGCGGCTTGGATGCATTTGGTTGACCAGGCGAGGTTCAAGGACCGGCGACGTCGATCCGCCCTGATCTTCGCCGCAGCGCAGCTTGACAGAAACGTGAGCGGGATGGGACGCTTTACACATCGCGTCGTGTTTCGGGAGGATACATCATGCTTGTACGTCAGATCATCGGGCTTAAAGGCGGTTCGAATGTTGTTACTTTGCCGCTTGGAACAACCGTCTCGGATGCGGCCGGCACGCTGTCTGAAAAGCGAATTGGTGCAATCGTCATAGTAGAGGGTGAGACGCCGAAAGGCATCCTGTCCGAGCGCGACATCGTTCGCGAACTCGGACGACGGGGTGCGGCGTGCCTCGATGACAAGGTCGATGCGCTGATGACGCAGGAAATGGTGACTTGCGCGCCCGAGGAAACCGCTGATCAGGTTCTGCAGAAAATGACCGATGGGCGGTTCCGTCACATGCCCGTCATGCAAGGCGAGGCGATGATTGGCCTGATTTCGATCGGTGACGTGGTAAAGGCGCGCCTGTCCGAGCTTTCGATGGAAAAGAACGCCCTCGAAGACATGATCAAGGGTTTCTGATCACGCAAAGCCTGCTTGTCTCACGGTTTGATCCATGTCAGGCAAGGCACGCGTAACCCATTGAAGGAGTGACGAAATGCGCGTTGGCCTTTATCCCGGCACTTTCGATCCGGTCACCTTGGGCCATCTGGACATCATTTCGCGCGCCACACGGTTGGTCGACCGCCTGGTGATTGGTGTTGCGATCAATCGCGACAAAGGTCCGCTGTTTTCTCTGGACGAACGCGTCGCGATGATCGAAGCCGAGTGTTCCCCAATTGCAGCCAACGTGGGCGCCGAGATCGTCGTTCATCCCTTTGAAAATTTGCTTGTGAATTGTGCACGGGATGTGGGCGCCAATATCATTGTCCGCGGTTTGCGGGCTGTTGCTGATTTTGAGTACGAATTTCAAATGGTTGGGATGAACCGCGTCTTGGACGACAGCATCGAGACCGTATTCCTGATGGCCGAAGCCGAACATCAGGCCATCGCGTCGAAGCTGGTCAAGGAAATAGCTCGGCTGGACGGGGATGTTGCCAAGTTTGTAACCCCGGCGGTCAACACCGCTCTGGTCGCGAAACTCAAAGCCAAGTGAAAATTGCGCTTTTCCTTATCGGTCTTGGCTATGTGGCATATGCAGTTGCCATGATCGTGCTGCATCCACGCTTTATCTATCCGTTTCTGCCAGATGACAGTGTTTTGCCCGGTTTCGAACGGGTCGCGTTGACCAGTACGGACGGCGTACCGATTTTCGTGCAGGAACGTGTCGGCGCGGGCCCGATTGTGTTGTATTTTATGGGCAATGCCGGGTCACTGTCGCTGTTCGAGGCTGCTTTTGAAACGCATATCGACGCCGACCGTCATATCATCGCACTTGAGTATCGCGGCGGGGCAGGGCGCCCCGGTCAACCCTCGGAAACCGCTTTGAAAGCCGATGCCTTGGTCGCGGCCGACCATGCACTAAAGGCTGGCAAGCCGATGCTGGTGCAGGGGTTTTCCCTTGGGACCGGACTTGCGACGCATGTTGCCGCAAACCGCAAGGTGGATCGCGTGGTTCTGTCTGCGCCCTATGACCGCTTGTGCGGCTTGATGGCCGCGCGATCTTACCTGCCCGCCTGCGTGTTGCCATTCGTGCAGAAGTGGCGCTCGTTCGAGGCAGCGCGGGGCATTACGGCACCTATCCTGGTTCTTCACGGATTGGACGACACGTTGATCCCGTCAAGATTCAGCGCAGCCTTCGCGGCGCTTCCCGAGGCGCAGCGGATCGAAATCGCTGGCGCTAGCCACAACGACCTGACATCGTTTGCGGCCTATAACGACGCGCTTGCTGCCTTTCTGGGACCATTGGCCGCCGCGCAGAACTGAGTCTGTGTCAGTTGCCGTAGACAGCGCGCCGGGCCAGACGTCTCGCATCACCGGGATAAATATCAAGGTCCAGCGCCACGTCAGTGGGCAGGTTCCGCAACTCGTTCAGGGTCCGGTAATAGGCTTGGCGTTTTTTGAGTTCGTTCAGAACATTCATGGTGTTACCTCGTGGGGCAGTAGAGTTTCTTTGTTACTGTCCACATGGTGCGTTTTGCCTGGTTCGACAATTGACAGTTTTGGAAGTCTGCCTTGCATTTTTTGCAAACCCCGCGGAATTGCCAACGCGGCAACAGGCTAATGTTCCTGGCGCTATAACAGACAACCGATTTCCACGCGCAAAACGTCTGCCTTCTCATGTTACAGACGCTAGGTGAAACGCCGTCGGGGCGTCCAGTAAGTCAGATAGGTGACTTGGATTGATTCACGTAAATCGGCGTGGTGCGCTTAGGTTTCGTCCATCAATTGGGATTTTGCCACAGACATGAGTTCGGACATTTTTGCCCGGATATCCGCTTCGCTTGCCGCGCTGCCCAGATCGCCTGCAACCTTGCGATATACATCTTCATCGCCAGCCTCTTCAAAATCGGCCTTCACGACTTCTTTGGCATAGGTCTCGGCGTCATCGCCGGACTTGCCCATCAATTCGGCAGCCCAGAGGCCCAAAAGCTTGTTGCGGCGCGCTTCCGCCTTGAACTGCATTTCTGCATCATGGGCGAATTTGTTCTCGAACGCGTTTTCGCGGTCGTCGAAAGTGCTCATCGAAGGGCTCTCCTGGGTGGGTCGACGTTATCCCTTAGCATATGCCTTCGCGCCGCGCTGCCTTCAAGGCCTATGCTTGCTTGCCGGACCGTGTCGATTGCTCTAAGCAAGGCCCCTAGCAGCGCGCGGGACCCCCTTGGCGCGCATATCCTTTTCGAGGTTCCCATGGCGCGGCGCAAGAAAGTCTACGAAGGCAAGGCTAAGATTCTGTATGAAGGCCCCGAGCCCGGCACGCTGGTACAGTACTTCAAGGACGATGCGACCGCTTTCAACGCGCAAAAGAAGGACGTGATTGACGGCAAAGGCGTGTTGAACAACCGTTTGAGTGAGTTCTTCATGAAGGGATTGGCCCAGATCGGTGTGCCCACGCATTTTATCAAGCGGATCAATATGCGCGAGCAACTGATCCGCGCAGTGGAAATCATTCCACTGGAAGTCATCGTGCGCAATTACGCCGCTGGGACGATGTCGCAAAGGCTTGGGCTTGAGGAAGGCACAATCCTGCCACGCCCGATTGTCGAGTTTTGTTTGAAGGACGACTCGCTTGGCGATCCTCTGGTCTCGGAAGAGCATATCATTGCGTTTGGTTGGGCGTCGCAGCAGGACCTGGATGATATGGTCGCCCTGGCGCTCAGGGTGAACGATTTCATGTCTGGCTGCATGATGGCTGTCGGCATCAAGCTGGTTGATTTCAAGATCGAGATCGGGCGTGTCTGGGATGGTGAATTCCAGCGTCTTGTTGTCGCCGACGAAATCAGCCCGGACAGCTGCCGTTTGTGGGATATCGAAAGCGGCGAGAAGCTCGACAAGGATGTGTTTCGACGCGATCTTGGAAACTTGGCCGACGCTTACACCGAGGTGGCGCGCAGGCTTGGTGTCTTGCCGTCAAATGTCACCCACGCCGCCAAGCCGACTTTGATAAATTAGTCATCATTCGGATAGCGCAGCTTTATCTGTCATTAAGAATGGGCTTCTACGCCCGAGTTATGACCGATCAAAAGAACACCTTTGCGAATTTCGCGACTGACGAAAGTGAGGCGGGGCCAAAAAGTCTGATTTTTGATCGTGCGTTGCGTCTGCTTCCGTCCATTGCGTACATCTTCAATCAGGAAACTCAGTGCAACGAATACGCCAACCGAAACATTGGCGAAGTGATGGGGTATACGGAGGCCGAAATTCAGGCTTTCGGTGCAAATCTCATGGCAACGCTCAGCCATCCCGACGACCTTCCCGACGTATTGCAACACTTCAAACGTATTTCGCGCCTTCGCGACGGCGAGGTCGCCTCGGTTGAGTATCGCATTCGTCACAAGGATAACCGTTGGGTGTGGTTTCTGTCGATGGATACGGTCTTTGATCGCGATGCGAAGGGGCGCGTCCGGCGTCATCTTGGGGCCGCTGCTGACATCACCCGACAGAAGGAAGCGGAAGAACGCGCGGTTGCAGCGACCCACGCCGCCGAAGTCGCAAACGAAGACCTGCGCGCCTTTGCCTATTCGATTTCACACGACATGAAATCGCCGTCCAACACGCTTCACTTACTCCTGTCCGAGTTGCACAAGACCCATAGTGAAGCAATGGACTCTGATGCCCGGCAGCTTGTGGATCATGCAATCGAAACCGTGGACAGTATGCAGCGCCGGATCTTGCGTGTTCTGGACTACACACGGCTTATCGACCAGAAATACGCCTTCGGGCCGGTTTCTCTGGACACTGTTTTGGTCAGCGTCTTGTCGGACATGGCGGCGGATATCAAGGCGACGGGTGCGCAGATCGACGTAGGCCCCCTGCCGCTTGTTTCTGGGGCCGAGGAAGAGTTGAAAATCCTGTTTCAGAACCTGATCAGTAACGCGATCAAGTTCCGCAAGGAAGGGCGGACGCCCCATGTAAGGATTCGCGACACAAGCGACCCCGAGGAAAGCGAGCTCAGCATCACGGTTTCGGACAATGGCATCGGCGTTCCGGAAAAGAGTTTTGCGCTGGTCTTCGAGATGTTCAAACGGCTTCATTCGGAACGCACCTTTGAAGGAAGCGGCCTTGGCCTCGCGATCTGTCGCCGGATTGCGATCAGCCATGGTGGAGATATCTTCCTGAATTCCGAAATGGGGGAAGGGTCTGCATTCACAGTGCAATTGCGGTCAAGCGATGACATCTGGCGCCGCCAGATTTGAGACTCGGGCGGGTTGCCAGATTTTCCGATTTCCGTCATAGCACGCTCTGAAACATGACGTTGGGGGCATCATGAAAGCGCGTGTGCACATTATGCTGAAGAACGGGGTCCTTGATCCACAAGGTGAAGCCGTGCGCCATGCGCTGGGCTCGCTTGGCTTTGACGGCGTGTCATCGGTTCGTCAGGGCAAAGTGATCGAGCTGGAGATGACGGAAACGGACCAGGCGGCCGCCGAGAAGGCCGCCATCGACATGTGCGAAGCACTGCTCGCCAACACAGTGATCGAACGCTACGACGTGGAAATTCTTTGATGCGCGCAGCCGTCCTGCGCGCCTATCGATCCGATCTGTCTATCGAAACTGTTGCTGACCCGGTCTGTCCCGAAGACGGCGTGGTCCTGCGGGTCCTGGCCTGCGGCATTTGCCGGTCAGACTGGCATGGTTGGGTGGGCGAGCACCCGTTGGTAAAGCCCGGTCATATCGGCGGTCACGAGTATTGCGGCGAGGTGATCGATACTGGACCACTTGCGCAATTCAACTTGGGCGATCGTGTCATTGCGCCTTTTTTGTTGTCGTGTGGCATGTGCCAGCAATGCCGCACCGGCGAAAGCAACACCTGCACAGACCAGATTGTGACCGGGTTTTCGGCGCCGGGGGCGTTCGCGCAATATGTCGCCGTGCCGCGTGATCACAACCTGACCTTGTTGCCCGAAACGCTGTCGCCGGTGCTTGCCGCCGCCCTGGGATGCCGTGTCACCACGGCCTGGCATGCGTTGACAGGCCGCGCGGGATTGCAGCCTGGTGAGTGGCTTGCCATCCATGGAACGGGCGGTATCGGACTTGCAGCGCTGCTTTTGGGCCGTGCCCTGGGCGCACGTGTGATTGTCAGCGACGTCGTCCCCGAAAAGCTGGAGCACGCAAAAGCGCTTGGAGCGGAATTTGCGTTCGATGCACGCACTGGGGACAGCGGTTCGGCCATTCACGAGGTGACGCAAGGCGGAGCCAATGTCTCAATTGAAGCGCTGGGCATTCCTGATACGCAGGCAGCCAGTATCGCGTGCTTGGGCCCCCTCGGCCGCCATGTTCAGGTCGGCATGCCAGTTGGTCCGCATGCACGCCAAACGGTCGATCTTTATGCGGTCTATATGAAGAACCTGGCGCTGTACGGGACACGCGGAATGCCCGCGCATAAATATCCTTCGCTGCTAAGTATGATCGCAGGCGGTCACGTGGATCTTTCGCCCATAGTTGCGCGCGAAGTGCCGCTGTCCGACACCGGACGCGAATTGGCTGCTTTCGACGCCCCGATGGGGCCGGGTGTGGCGGTCATTACAGACTTTCAAGCCTAGCACCGCGCGCGCAGATTATTGCTGGATTTCGCTCGCATTCTC
>JBCCCA010000062.1:0-15158 GCA_039033735.1 Pseudomonadota bacterium | reverse complement strand
AACACTTGCTTCTTGAGCGTGAGCTTGCAGACCTTCACCAAAAGGAGGCAGCCCTTCTTTTCACATCTGGCTATGTCTCGAACTGGGCTTCCCTCAGCACACTTGGGGCAAGGCTTCCAAACGCTGTTATCCTGTCCGACAGTCTGAACCATGCCTCGATGATCGAAGGTATGCGGCATGCGCGGTGCAACAAAGTCATATGGCAGCACAACGACCCAGAAGACCTTGATAAGAAGCTGGCCGGCTTACCTGCGAACGCAACCAAGATCGTGGCGTTTGAAAGCGTGTACTCGATGGATGGAGATATCGCGCCCATCCGGGAAATTGTCGAAGTTGCCGAGAAACACGGTGCCATGACCTATCTGGATGAGGTTCATGCCGTTGGGCTGTACGGTCCCCGCGGTGGCGGTGTCGCCGAAGAAGAAGGCCTAATGGACCGGATCACCCTTATCGAAGGGACACTTGGCAAGGCGTATGGCTGCATGGGCGGCTACGTGACCGGGTCGGCAGCACTTTGCGATTTCATTCGCAGTTTTGCGTCGGGGTTTATCTTTACAACAGCATTACCTCCCGCTGTAGCTGCTGCGGCACGGACATCGATCAAGCACTTGAAGGGATCAAATTTCGAACGTATGCAACAGCGCCGTCAAGTTACCAAACTGCGCGCAATGTTGGATGCGCGTGGCATCCCACATCTTGAAAACCCTAGTCATATCATACCTGTAATGATCAAGGATCCGGTGAAATGTCGAATGCTATCCGACATTCTTATGCGGGATTGGGGCATCTACGTGCAGCCGATCAACTATCCCACAGTGCCCAAGGGGACCGAGCGACTGCGCTTTACGCCCAGCCCGCTGCATACCGACGCCGAGCTTGAACATTTGGTTGAAGCCCTGTCCGTTCTTTGGAAGCAATGCGCGATCGCACAAGCAGTCGCGTGATTGATATCGCATAACCGTTTGACCTGGCCTAGGTCGCACTACGTACACGTCGGTATGTTAACGGAGGACACCGAATGAAATTGAAACTCGCCACAGCACTGATTGCCTTCGCGGCAGCACCAGCATTTGCTGGTGGACACGCGTCTGGCGACGCAGAGGCCGGAGAGCGCGCTTTTAACCAGTGTAAAGCCTGCCATTCGATCGTCGACGATGAGGGCGAGCAAATCGTGCGCGGCGGTGCGACTGGACCAAACCTTTATGGTCTGCCGGGTCGTACGGCTGGTGCGGCTGAGGGCTTTGACAAGTACAAAGCATCACTTGTTCAAGCCGGTGAAGGTGGTCTGGTATGGGACGAAGCAAGCTTTGTCGCATATGCTCAGGACCCAAACGCTTTCCTGAAAGAAGTGACCGGCGACAGTAAGGCGCGTTCCGGTATGGCGTTCCGTGTCCGGAAGGAAGACGATGCGCTGAACCTTTGGGCGTATATCGCGTCTGTTTCACCCGAACCGGGTTCGTAAATTTACAGGTCAGGGGCGGCGATTTCCCGCCGTCCCTCAAGCTGCTTGAACGTGATAAAGCGTTCAAAAGCAGAGCGTTATAGCAAAATACGCACCATCCTTCCCCGTTTCCACCCCTAAAACGATCCTGATAAAACCGGGTAATTGTCTGGGTGTTTCCCCATTCTCGCCCGATTTCAAAGCCAGACAAACACGGCCGGGGGGCAAGAATAAGGGTAAGTTGCCTGATGGACCGACTGACGGAAATGGAAGCCTTTGCAACCGTCGTGGATCAGGGTGGGTTCACGGACGCTGCCAAGAAAATGGGAATCTCGAAGTCGGCCGTGTCCAAACACGTCTCGTCTTTGGAAGCCCGGCTTGGCGCGCGTTTGCTGAACCGCACGACACGACGCGTGTCACCGACAGAGATTGGCCTCGCCTACTATGATCGCGCTCGCCGCGTTCTGAACGATGCGGGCGAAGCCGATGCCTTGGTGACTTCAATGCAATCTGCACCTTCCGGACTTCTGCGGATATCGGTCGCAACCGATTTCGGCGTAAACCACCTATCACCAGTTTTGGGTGAATTCCTCCAGGAATTTCCCGAGATCACCGTGAATATGGTGTTGAATAACCGCTATGTTGAATTGATATCTGAAGGTTTCGACCTGGCGATCCGCATGGGTGAGTTGGAGGACTCGACGCTGAAAGCGCGGAAGCTGTGTGAAACCAACCGTCGCATGATCGCGTCGCCGGCCTATTTTGAGAAGTACGGCCGGCCGCAGAAAATCGACGACCTCAATGAACACAAGCTTCTGCATTACTCGAATAACTCTTCGGGCAATGTCTGGAAGTTGACGGCACCATCAGGTGAAAAGCGACAGGTCCGCACCGCGGGCTGGCTGACCGTGAACGATGGTCAATCGCTTCTCAATGCTGCGATTGCCGGGCTTGGTATCGCTTATTTGCCGTCGTTTCTTTACGCAGACGCGATGGATCGTGGCGAAGTGCAAGAAGCTATCCCGGAACTTCCGATCGAAACCCAAGGCATATATGCAGTCTACCCTCCAGGGCGCTTCACGCAGCCAAAGGTACGCGCATTCATCGACTTTCTTGTCCATGCCTTTGCGGAAAAAGGCCCGGACAGCTGGTGATTTTCCCTCGGTAAAAGGTCGACTTGGTATGCCTTGCGGACGCTTTCGAGCGTCCGTTTTTTATTCGATCCCCAGCAGAACGACTTCGACCCGTCGGTTCTCTGCCCGCCCTTCGCTTGTCAGGTTTGACGCAAGTGGCGCAAGGGCGCCGGCGCCTTCTGCCGCAACCTGAGCCGGCGCGATTGCAAACTCAGCAATCAGGCGGTCACGTACTGAGTTGGCCCGCCGTCGCGACAGTGCGGCGTTTGCCTCAAGCGAACCGACAGCGTCGGTATGTCCGACCAGCACGATCCGTGCCCCTGGTGTCTGACTTAGCCAGCTGGCAAGTGATCGGAGCGATGCATATGGACCCGTGCCCAGCTCAGACGATCCTGTACCAAAATCAAGATCGGGCAACAAGACATGTCCAACCGCCACCAGATCAGAGATCAGACCTTCATTTTGCGGCGCGTCTTCCGTGACCTCTTGCTGTACCAACGGAAACTCAAAAATCGAAACTTCGGACACCTCCGTCACGTGAACATACGCAGCTGAAGACGACGCCGACGCCACGATAGAGACTTTGCTGGGCGCGTTGCTTTCGTGATCGGCCAAAAAGTAGCGATAGTTCCCCAAGTCGACGAACATGTCAGGCGCGGGCAGCAAGTCCAGCTGAAAACGAAAATCAAACCCACCACAACTGGTATCGGCACAAGTGAAGACCTCGCGGTATCCCTTTTCGATCAGTCGTCTGCGCAACGGCTCGATCAACTGTAATGTTGTCATCGCAGGATTTGCGATTTGCTGTACGGTTCGCGTGATGGCTCCTTCAACCTCGGGCGCAACGCTTTCTGGGGACCAAGCTGCGTTCGGTAGCCTGACACTATCGGCCGGGCTTTCGACGCGGGCACTTTCAACGGCGCCGGTCAGTGTCAAGTCCAACGCATCAGCCGCGCTGGCCAAACAAAACAACAGGACACTCAACGACCGGATCATTTCGGCACCTCGGGTGCGCGTCGATAGTGGTAAGACCCTGCTGGTTCCATGCCAAGAGCGCGGTACATTTCATTTGCCGGTTCATTGGCACAGGTGACCGCAAGACTAAGCCATTCCGCGCCTTGCTCAATCGCCCAGTTCGCGCAGCCTTGCATCAGCCGACGTCCCGCTCCTTGCCGCCGCACGGCGTCGCCGACATGGATTGCATGGATCATGGCAATGTCTTTGTCGCAGGCAACAAACGCCGTTCCTGCAGGCACATCGCCTGCGCGGGCCAGAACGGATGTCTTCGTACCCTCGCAACGCTCCATGATGGCGACTCTGTCGGCATTAATGCCGCCGGCTTTCCAAAGCTTCAGTTGTATAGCCAAAGGGGGCCAGTTGGTCAGAACCGTGGCAATCGTCAAGTTGGCCGTCATCATCTCGGTCTTTCCAACATATACTGTCACTGGATCGATAACTCGGTAATTCCGGCTTTCGAGCGCCGCGTCCAATTCCGAGTCCTGACCCCGGATCATGAAAAGTGGGGTCTGACCAATCGCCTTCATTTTGTATTCGGCCATCTCGATGTCATCAGGTCCAGACCCCGCATCTAGGGTGGCCGCCGATACACGCTGGCCCCCACCCTGGCCTTCCCTTATTGTCCACTGCCCACAGCTATGCAGCGCTGCTGCGGGCCAAGTCGCATCCAAGACCTGAAACAGGCGCGCAGGTGTTGGCATGATCACGAAGCGTCGCCCGGAAACAAGGCCAGCAGCTTGTCTTTCGCTTCCACCAGACGATCAGACGATGTTCCACGGATCACAACGTTGGCGCCAAACACACCGTCTTTCTGGAACGGATATGATCCAAAGCTAAGGTCAGGATAGCGTTCGGCCAGGTCACCAAGCGGGCCCGCAATATCGCCCTCACCACGTGAAACACGCACGGTTTCCGACAAAAGCGGATCGCCACCCGTCAGTTGGGGCAGCACCGCCTCAAGCATTGCATTGAAAATAGTGGGAATTCCGGCCATCACATGAACATTTCCGATGCTGAAACCGGGCGCCGCCGAAACAGGGTTTTCAATCAGGCCGGCACCTTCAGGTATGCGCGCCATTCGAAGGCGCGCCTCGTTCATTTGCAGCCCCTGACGATCATAGTGGGATTGAAGGATTGCCCGCG
The DNA here is from genome assembly GCA_039033735.1 of Pseudomonadota bacterium. Classification (GTDB taxonomy): domain Bacteria; phylum Pseudomonadota; class Alphaproteobacteria; order Rhodobacterales; family Rhodobacteraceae; genus JAJDOD01. Next base: position 10,424 of record JBCCCA010000062.1, on the reverse strand, counting down.
CGTCGTCGCGCACATCGATTGGCTGTCCAAAAGCGCGCGCAACACAATCTGCGGTGATATCGTCATGGGTTGGCCCAATTCCACCGCTTGTGAAGACATGGTCAACCTGCGCCCTAAGGTCATTGACAGCATGAACGATGGCTTCCGGATCATCTGAGACAACGCGCGCCTCTTTCAGATCGATCCCAACCTCGGTCAGCCGACCAGAAAGGTGATGCAAGTTGGCATCGCGCGTGCGACCGCTTAAAATCTCATCATCAATGACCAACATCGCTGCTGTTGGGTTTGCCATGACCCGTCCTTGTACCCTGTTTCCAGTGGGTATAGGCCCGCAATCATGCGCTTTCAAACGCCTTTGATCCCAGCCCGCCTGATCCGACGGTATAAACGTTTTCTGGCAGACGTTGTATTGGACGACGGTGAGCGCGAAGTGGTTGCGCATTGTCCCAACCCCGGGTCGATGATGGGGCTCTCAGAACCCGGAATTCGCATCTGGCTGGAACCTAACGACGATCCGAAAAAGAAACTGAAGTTTGGCTGGCGGTTGGTCGAATTGCCAGAGGGGCATATGGCGGGCATCGACACGGCCGTGCCAAATAAGGTTGTAAAGGAAGCGCTGAACGCAGGTCGGCTCGCGCCAGTAGCGACCTATGGAACGGTTCGAGCGGAGGTGCCCTATAGCAAGAATAGTCGGATAGACTTTCTCCTGTCGGAATCCGGTCTGCCAGACGCTTATGTCGAGGTGAAAAACGTTCATCTGAAGCGCAAACCCGGTCTTGCCGAGTTTCCGGATTGTGTCACCACGCGCGGCGCAAAGCACTTGGCCGATCTGGCGGCGATGGTGGCCGAAGGACATCGCGCGATCATGCTTTACCTCGTTCAGCGAACGGATTGTGATCAGTTTTTGTTGGCGCGCGATCTTGACCCGGGCTACGGCGAAGCTTTCGATATGGCGCGCAAAGCTGGTGTAGAAGTTTTGTGCTATGGCACGCAGATATCCACCATGGGTGTTGAAATTGCCGACGACATTCCAGTTTTGGAGTGATCATGAGCGCGTGACTTCTGGCACTTTTGCTGGATTGCGCCTATATGCATCGGGAATGGAAAGGACTTCCACGTGGATGAGCGCAACAAGGGCCGTCTGACCAGGGATGGCATCCGAATATACGAACAGGATGATTTCGCCGGAATGCACCGAGCGGGTGCGTTGGCTGCGCGCATCCTGGACGATATTGCGCCTATGGTCGAGCCGGGAACGAAGACGGGTTCAATTGACGAGGCGATCACGCGCATGGTCGACGAGGCCGGTGCGACCTCGGCGACGATTGGCTACAAAGGCTATCAGCATGCCAGTTGCATCAGCGTGAACCACGTAGTGTGTCATGGTATTCCCGGTGAAAAACGCCTCAAGGATGGAGACATCCTGAATGTTGATGTCACCGTCATCGTTGACGGTTGGTACGGTGATACCTCGCGCATGTATGTGGCGGGCAAGTTTTCCAGAAAGTCCGAACGATTGATCCAGGTCACGCATGATGCACTTTTTAAGGGCATTGACGCTGTTAAACCGGGCAACACGTTTGGCGATATTGGCCACGCCATCCAGTCTTTTGTCGAGGCGGAACGCATGTCTGTGGTTCGTGATTTTTGCGGTCACGGTTTAGGCCGCGTCTTTCACGCCCCGCCGAACGTGCTCCACTATGGACGACCCAGCACAGGTCCACGGCTTGAACCGGGAATGTTTTTTACGATTGAACCCATGGTGAACCTTGGGCGTCCAGAAACGAAAGTGTTGTCGGACGAATGGACGGCCGTGACCCGCGACAAGTCACTCTCGGCCCAGTTCGAGCATTCGGTTGGTGTGACCGAAACCGGGGTTGAGATTTTTACCTTGTCTCCCGGGAACAAGTTTCATCCGACTTGGGGCTAATCTGCCCATAACTTCCCCTTGCAAATCATGAGATTGCCCGCTTTCATCAAGCGCGGACCTTTGGCCCGCGCTCTCTACGCCGCATCGACAGCGCAAATGGGCCACGGAACACGCGAGTAAGGCGGCGGGATTTCAGATGATACGGTTTTCTCTCAATGGGGAAACGATCGAGGTTGATGCGCCCCCGACCACAACGCTGCTGGATTGGCTGCGCGACAAACGTCGTTTGACCGGCACCAAAGAAGGCTGCAACGAAGGTGACTGCGGGGCATGCACCGTGATGGTTAGCGAAGTGGCCGGGCAAGGAGATGCAGGTCCGAAGGCACTGAATGCGTGCATCCTTTTTTTGCCGCAGCTTCACGGCAAAGCTGTTCGAACTGTTGAAGGCGTCGCCGCGCCAGACGGCACATTGCACCCTGTCCAGGACGCCATGATCAGGCATCACGGTTCCCAGTGCGGTTTCTGCACCCCGGGGTTCATCATGTCTATGGTGGTTGCACATACTAAGAACCGCCGTGACCACGATGATGTGTTGTCGGGCAATCTGTGCCGCTGCACGGGGTATGCTGCGATCGTTCGTGCCGCGAAAGCTGCGGAATCACAGGGTTGGCCGGCTGAACTTTTGGACGACACGGCGCAATGTCCTGACGCCCCGCCTTTGGCCATCGCACCTGAGACGGTCGATGATTTGGCAGACTGGTACGAAGCTCATCCAGACGGAACACTCGTGGCTGGGGCAACGGATGTCGGGCTTTGGGTTACAAAGGAGTTTCGCGATCTTGGCCCGGTCGCTTTCCTCAGCAGGTGTCGCGATTTGCGACGGATTGGGGCTTCCAAAGATATATTGCGCGTCGGTGCAGGCGTTACGATGGACACATTTCATGCTTATGCTCGCGGAATTGAGCAGAGCTATGGTGAGCTTGTTCGAAGATACGGCTCGGAGCAAGTCCGCGCCGCCGCAACGATCGGGGGCAATATCGCCAACGGATCCCCGATTGGTGACAACCCACCACCGCTTATTGCGATTGGCGCTGTTCTGCACCTTAGAAAGGGTGGTCGTCGCCGAGAGCTTCCGATCGAGGATTTCTTCCTGGACTATCGCAAGCAGGACCGCGAGCCAGGGGAATTCGTTGAAGCCATATCGATGCAGCGGCATGTTCCAGATCTTCGTGTCTATAAGCTGTCGAAGCGCTTTGATCAGGATATTTCAGCAGTATGCGGCGCCTTCAATATCACCATTGAAAGCGACCATGTTGTGGAAGCGCGAATTGCTTTTGGTGGGATGGCCGGCATTCCAAGGCGCGCCGCTGTGGTGGAATCCGCGCTGGTGGGTCGCCCGTGGACACTTGAGGCCATCGACGCAGTTTTACCCCTATTCAGTGACGATTTTACACCGCTAGACGATATGCGCGCCAGTGCTGACTATCGCCTGGCAAGCGCCAAGAACATGTTGGTGCGTTACTTCCACGAACGGTCGGGCGCCATCACAGATGTACGGCAGGTGTCTGCATGAGTGTTTCGAGCCCACATCCACACGACGCTGCACGCCTGCATGTCGCGGGATCAGCGCGTTATGTCGACGATATTCCACGCCCATCTGATACCGTACATCTGGCGTTCGGAGTGTCATCCGTCGCACATGGCGAAATCACCGAGCTCGACCTGTCGGCAGTTCGGAACTCGCCTGGTGTTGTTGCTGTTATGACCGCAGATGACCTGCCGTTTGCGAATGATGTGTCGCCGTCCCCTTCACCCGAACCGTTGCTGGCAGAACAGATCGTGCACTATGTTGGTCAGCCAATCTTCCTTGTCGTCGCCGAAACTCATTTGGACGCACGGTCGGCTGCCCAAAAGGCAGCGATTACGTACAAAGAACTGCCGCCGGTTCTGACGCTGGAAGATGCTTTGGCCGCAAGCAGTCGGTTTGAGGAAGGCCCTCGTGTGTATGAACGCGGGAACGCTGCAGAAGCGATGCGAAACGCACCAGAGACGCTGAGCGGTAGTATCAAGATTGGTGGTCAGGAACATTTCTATCTTGAAGGGCAAGCGGCGCTGGCCTTCCCGCAAGAAGGTGGCGACATGATCGTCCACTCTTCGTCCCAACATCCTACGGAAATTCAGCACAAAGTGGCAGATGCGCTGGGCGTGCCAATGCATGCGGTGCGTTGCGAAGTGCGACGCATGGGCGGCGGGTTTGGCGGTAAGGAAAGCCAAGGGAATGCGCTTGCCGTTTCCTGTGCCATCGTGGCCAGCCAATACAATCGGCCTGCTGCCATGAGGTACGATCGCGACGATGATTTTGTGATCACAGGAAAGCGTCACGACTGTCGCATAGACTACAATGTCGGATTTGATGGTGACGGGCGGCTGGTCGCTGTCGATTTCCGGCAACTCGTGCGCTGCGGTTGGTCGATGGATCTGAGCCTTCCGGTTGCAGACCGCGCGATGCTGCATGCGGATAATGCCTACTTCATTCCAAACCTTCGTGTCGAAAGTCACCGACTTAGAACGAACACCCAGTCAAATACCGCATTTCGCGGCTTTGGCGGCCCCCAGGGAATGGTCGGGATCGAACGGGTCTTGGACCACGTGGCACATGCTGTGGGAAAAGACCCGTTGGACGTGCGCAAACTGAACTTCTATCCCAAACCCTCGCCAGAGGGGCCCGGAAGCGGCAAACGTTATGCCGCAGCACACTCTCCGAACAGCCGGGCAAACGAACCGCAGACCACGCACTACGGCCAGACGGTTGATGACTTCATTCTGCATGAAATGACGGATCGCCTGGTTGAAGAAAGTGACTATTACGGGCGAAAAGCAGAAATCCGTAAATGGAATTTACAAAGTCCTCTCCTGAAAAAGGGGCTTTCTTTGACGCCGGTGAAATTTGGTATCAGCTTTACACTGACCCATTTGAACCAGGCCGGCGCGCTTGTGCATGTCTATCAAGACGGGTCGATCCATATGAACCATGGCGGCACAGAAATGGGGCAGGGGTTGTTTCAAAAGACGGCACAAGTGGCGGCGTCGCGGTTTGGTGTTGACGTGCATCACGTAAAGATTACTGCCACCGACACGGCCAAAGTCCCGAACACATCAGCCACGGCGGCGTCGTCGGGGTCTGATCTGAACGGCATGGCAGTGAGGGCAGCCTGTGATACGATCCGCGATCGTCTGGCGTCTTTCGTGGCTGAACGTGCACAGGCTGATCCGCGGACGGTACGATTTGAAGGCGGCCATGTTCTGGTCGGTGCCGAAAGCCTGCCTTTTGAAAGTGTTGTGAAAGACGCCTATATGGCGCGGATCAGTCTGTCATCGACTGGATTTTACAAAACACCCAAGGTGGAATGGGACAGGATAAAAGGGAAAGGACGCCCGTTCTTTTATTTTGCCTACGGGGTCGCCGCCACAGAGGTAGTGATTGATACCCTGACGGGCGAAAATCGCATCCTCAGAGCGGATATTCTGCATGACTGCGGCGCGTCGTTGAACCCGGCCTTGGATATTGGGCAGATCGAAGGGGGCTATGTCCAGGGCGCAGGTTGGCTCACGACGGAAGAACTGGTCTGGGACGACAGGGGTCGTCTTCGAACTCACGCGCCATCAACCTACAAAATCCCGGCCTGTTCTGATCGGCCGGATGTTTTTAATGTGGCTCTGTGGGACGCTGAAAATCGAGAGGATACGATCTATCGCTCGAAAGCTGTGGGTGAACCGCCTTTGATGTTAGGTATTTCCGCTTTGATGGCGCTTTCGGACGCGGTCGCTGCGACCGGGAGGTCATATCCAAACCTCGACGCTCCAGCAACACCAGAGCGCATCTTGAAGGCCATCCAAGGGGTGGGTTTGTGAGTTTCCAACGAGACGAGATATGTGCTTTCGGCGCGCCGGTAGCACGGGTCGTAGTGGCAGAGACACGCGGATCCGTCCCGCGAGAAGTCGGGGCTTCAATGCTGGTCCTGGAGGATCGGATCCTGGGCACGATTGGTGGCGGCGCATTGGAATTTGAGGCGATCAAACGCGCGCGTGCAGTGCTTTCGAGTGGTTCAGATCGTTTGGACCGCATGCCACTTGGACCTGCGCTAGGTCAATGTTGTGGTGGTTCCGTGACGCTTTTGACAGAACGTTGGGATGTCGATCGCCTTGCAAGTGTGACGAATTTTGTTGCACGTCGCCTGCCAGGACGGGATGGCGATATGCCTCAGGCGTTGCGCCGCGTCTTGTCCGGTGCACGCGCCGGACGTCAAGAGGCTGCACCACTCATGATTGGTGATTGGTTCGTCGAGTCTGTGCAGAAAGCCGAGCGGGAAATCTGGATTTGGGGCGCAGGCCATGTCGGACGCGCAATTCTGACCGTACTTTTGCCATTTCCCGACTTGCGGTTGCGGTGGGCTGACACCGATAGCAGCCGTTTTCCGGATGCGGTGCCGCCGACAGTCGAGACTTTGATTGCACGCAATCCAGCTGATTTAGTGACACTTTCCGGACCAATGAGTGAACATTTCGTGCTGACATTCTCACACGCTCATGATCTAGAGATATGCCATCGAATTCTTGGTCGACCCTTCGGTTTCCTCGGGCTGATCGGGTCTGCAACCAAGCGTGCAAGGTTCCGGAAGCGGTTGAGCGAACTGGGCCATCCAGCGACCCAGATTGATCGGCTCACATGTCCGATCGGAGACCCTAGTCTTGGAAAGCACCCGCAAGCAATTGCCATTGGTGTTGTCGCCAAGTTAATCAGGGAGGACGTAACTGCGGCATCTACTTTGGAACATCACGCATGACGGCATTGCTGGAGGTCACTGGGCTGACCAAGGCCTATCCTGGTGTTGTCGCCAATAGCGATGTCAGTTTTTCGATTGAGCGCGGTGAGGTTCATGCCCTGCTTGGCGAAAACGGTGCGGGCAAATCGACCTTGGTGAAAATGGTGTATGGCCTAGTGCGACCTGATAGCGGTCGTATGGCACTGAGCGGCAGCGGCTATGCGCCTTCCAGTCCCCAGCATGCGAGACGGGCCGGAATTGCCATGGTTTTCCAGCATTTCTCACTTTTTGACGCTTTGGATGTCGCCGAAAACGTGGCACTCGGCATGGAGAACGCACCGTCAAAGAATGTGTTGTCCAGCCGCATACGCGATGTGAGCGAACGCTACGGGCTACCACTGAAGCCAGACAGGTTGATCCGCGACCTTTCCGCGGGCGAACGGCAACGCGTCGAAATTGTGCGGTGCCTTCTGCAAGACCCCAAGCTTTTGATTATGGACGAGCCGACAAGCGTACTGACCCCGCAGGAAGTCGGAATCTTGTTCAAGACGTTGGCGAAACTCCAATCCGAAGGGACATCAATCCTTTATATTAGTCACAAACTCGAGGAGATTCGTAGGATTTGTGATGAGGCTACAATTCTGCGGCTGGGCAAAGTCGTTGGTACAGCTGACCCGAAATCGACCTCTGCGCGGGACCTTGCGGCGATGATGGTCGGCGAGCAATTGAAGGTACCGACCGCACAGGACCCGAGTTTCGGGCCCGTGGCCTTGGAGTTGCGTGGCGTGTCAGCGACACCTCCCGGCGCGATCGGGCCGGCACTCAAATCGATTTCCCTTAGAGTGCGAAAAGGGGAAATCCTGGGTGTCGGTGGCGTCGCAGGGAACGGGCAAGACGAACTTTTGGGTGTATTGAGCGGCGAAATCCGCAGCGCACCCGAAAGTGTTCGTCTAAACGGTGCTTCAATCGGAAAACTTGACCCAGTTGCGCGGCGGCGACTTGGGTTGCTGACGGCGCCCGAAGAGCGTTTGGGCCATGCTGCCGCGCCGAATATGAGTTTGACTGAGAATGCAGCCCTTTCCGGTTGGTTACGTCAAGGCATGGTCCGGCGTTCTTTGATCGATTGGCGTAAGGCTAAGGCGTTTGCTGAAAGCGTCATCGCCACATTTGATGTTCGGACTCCGGGCACAGAAACCGCAGCAAGATCGCTATCGGGCGGGAATTTGCAGAAGTTCGTGGTCGGACGCGAGATCTTGCAGAATCCAGAAGTCTTGGTCGTTAACCAGCCCACTTGGGGAGTAGATGCCAGCGCCGCGGCCGCCATTCGTCAGGCGTTGTTGAACCTTGCTGCGGCTGGTGCAGCGGTTCTTGTCATCAGTCAGGACCTCGATGAGCTGATGGAGATTTCAACAAGTTTCGCCGCACTGAATGAGGGTCGATTAACCGACGTGCGCCCCACGCGTGACCTTGATATCGACGAGATCGGTCTAATGATGGGCGGTGCCCACGGGTTGGACGTGACCAATGTGTGATCTGGATCGAGTGCGGATTTGGGACAAGTTGATGCAGGGGGCCGCATGATCCGTTTGGAGAAGCGCGCATCGCCATCATCGCTTTGGGCCTATCTGACACCCGTTATCGCTGTGTTGGCGACGATGGTAGCGGGTGGTGCGCTGTTTTCACTTTTGGGCACTGACCCCATCGTCGCTATCAAGACGATTTTCTGGGACCCCGTTTTCGGTGAGTTCGCCTTTTACTATCGCGGTCAGTTATTGGTTAAGGCTGGCCCTCTGATACTGATTGCGATCGGTCTTGCGCTTGGTTTCAAGGCGGGCATTTGGAACATCGGTGCCGAGGGGCAGTATATCATTGGTGCAATCTGCGGTGCCGCTGTCGCGCTGGCCTTCTATCCCATGGAAGCCCGTTGGATGGTTTTCCCGTTGATGATTCTTGCGGGCGCAACAGGAGGTCTGCTTTGGGCGATGATCCCGGGTATTCTGCGCACCCAATTCAATACGAACGAAATACTGGTGTCGCTTTTGCTGGTTTACGTGGCCGAACAGATCCTGGCTTGGATGGCCCTGGGTCCCCTGCGAAATCCTGAGGGCGCAGGTTTTCCAGGGTCGCGCAACCTTCGTCAGTATGAAAGCGCCGCCAATGTCGAGTTGATCGAAGGCTCGGGTATGCATTGGGGTGTGGTGGCGGCGTTTATCGCTGTGATTTTTGCGTATATCCTGCTGTCTCGGCATTTGACGGGCTTTCACATCAGATTGACGGGCGAAAGCCCACGCGCCGCGCGTTTTGCCGGCGTAAATCCAAACCGCCTAATCCTGTTTTGTTTGGGTGTATCCGGCGGCCTTGCCGGGCTTGCCGGGCTTTTCGAAGTCGCCGGCCCAAGCGGCCAGATAAGTATCGATTTCAACGTGGGCTACGGATTTACCGCGATCATCGTTGCGTTCCTTGGTCGATTGCATCCCATCGGGATTTTGCTGGCAGGTCTCTTGATGGCGCTGACATATATCGGCGGCGAGGCGGCGCAGGCATCGCTTGGCCTTCCCGCAGCGGCAATTCAGGCGTTTCAGGGAATGCTCCTGTTTTTCCTGCTTGGACTGGATGTCCTGACAAACTACCGCTTGCGGTTCGGACGAGAGGCAGTGGCTTAATGGACTTTGGTTCGATCAATCCAGTGCTGCTGATCGCATCGCTCATGGTGGCGTCGACACCGATCGTACTGGCTGCCATTGGCGAGCTTGTCGTCGAGCGTTCAGGCGTCCTTAATCTGGGTGTTGAAGGCATGATGATTGTGGGTGCAGTCACGGGCTTCATTGCGACGATTGAAACTGGATCGCCGACGATAGGTTTTGCAGCCGGTGCGTTTGGGGCGACTCTTCTGTCACTGGTCTTTGCTTTTCTTACTCTGGTTTTTCTTTCGAACCAGGTCGCAACAGGTCTTGGACTTACACTCTTCGGATTGGGAATTTCGGCATTGATGGGGCAAAGCTATGCACAGTTGCGCACCCCAACCTCGCCACGTTGGGAATTCTTTGGCTTGAACGAATTGCCGGTGATCGGACCGATCCTGTTCCATCAGCATCCCCTCGTTTATCTGTCCTTGGGTCTTGTTGCTGCGGTCTGGTGGTTTTTGCGAAACACCCGGCGCGGCATGATCCTTCGTGCTGTGGGCGAAAACCACGATGCCGCACATGCCCTGGGATACTCTGTTCTCGCCACGCGATTTGCGGCAATCGCTTTCGGCGGTGCTTGCGCTGGTTTGGGTGGTGCATTCCTCTCTCTTGTAATCGTGCCGCAATGGACAGATGGAATGACCGCCGGGCGCGGATGGATTGCTTTGGCGATTGTGGTGTTCGCGTCATGGAGGGCTGGGCGTGTTTTGTTGGGTGCTTATCTTTTTGGCGGAATTTCTGTTCTGCAATTAAACCTGCAAGCGGCTGGCTTTGCTATTCCTGTCGAGCTCTTGTCCATGTCGCCATACCTGATAACCATTCTGGTGCTGGTTATCATTTCGTCCAGGCGGGGACGCGGCGCGGGACATGCGCCTGCCGCGCTGGGTCGATCTTTCCATGCCTCGGGATGAGGCGCTGCTAAGAACAAAACACCACCAAGCGGGGAGCTCTAGAATGAAAAAACGTACTTTCCTGGCCGCAACGCTGGCTGCAACTTTGGCGTCGGGTGCCTTTGCGGACGGACATGAACCCGTCAAGGTCGGCTTT
>JBCCCA010000061.1:0-15261 GCA_039033735.1 Pseudomonadota bacterium | reverse complement strand
TGACCTTCAGGGCCAAAAACCGGGGCAAAGCCACACGCGCTAAGACTCAAGAGGAACATAACTCCCAAAAGAGTGCGCCGCATTCCTGCAACGAAAGCGGATTGAAATCTGTCACAGATTTCGGTGCAGTTTAAACGGTCAGATGACAACATTGACGATGCGACCCGGAACAACGATCAGTTTCTTGGGCTGACCTCCGGCCAGCGCCTTGATCACAGCTTCGTCTTCCAGAACCAGCTTTTCAACCTCTGCCGTGTCGACGTCCTTCGCGACGGTCAATTCAGACCGCCGTTTGCCATTCACCTGGATCGGCAGAGTGACCGTGTCCTCGATCAGCAAGCTTTCGTCGGCCTTTGGCCACGATGCATCTGCGATTAGTCCGTCGCCCCCATGGGTGGCCCAAACTTCTTCCGAAAGATGCGGTGTCATCGGCGCCATCAGCTTTGCCAGGGTCATGACGGCTTCACGCCGAACGGCGTAGGATGCGTTTGATTTCGCAAGCACATTGGTAAACGCGTAAAGCTTGGCAATAGCTGCGTTGAAGCCAAAGCTTTCGACACCCACGGTTACATCGTGGATTGTCTTGTGTAGCGCCTTGCGCAACGCATCATCGTCCGAGCCAGTATCTTTGCCTTCGGCTATATCAGCGCTGATCCTGTGTACGCGGCTCAAATGCTTGAATGCCGCTTCAGCCCCTGCGGCGGTCCACTCGACATCCCGTTCAGGCGGACTGTCGCTCAGAACAAACCAACGCGCCGTGTCAGCGCCATATTTGTCGATGATTGCCAATGGATCGACGACGTTGTTCTTTGACTTCGACATTTTAGCCGAGGGGATGATCTGAACTTCGCTCCCGTCCTTCAAGAAACCCTTCCCATCGCGCAACTCGACGTCTTCGGGGAAGTGATAGGTCGGCCGGCCGTCGTTGCCTTCAGTCCTAAAAACTGCATGTGTCACCATGCCTTGCGTGAAAAGTGCATCGAACGGCTCGACCGCGCTGTCGGGCAAGTGCCCGCAAATGTTCATCGCCCGTGCAAAGAATCGCGAATACAAAAGGTGCAGAATGGCATGTTCGATTCCACCGATATACTGGTCGACATTCATCCAGTATTTGGCGTCTTCCATTATTGTTGGTGTATCCGCCCGGGGCGCGGTGAAGCGGGCAAAGTACCAAGAGGAGTCAACAAACGTATCCATCGTGTCGGTTTCGCGTTTGGCGGGCTTGCCGCAAGCGGGACACGCGCAATCGCGCCAGGTCGGGTGCCGGTCAAGCGGGTTCCCCGGCGTGTCGAAACTGACGTCATTGGGCAGTTCAACCGGCAAGTTCTCTTTCTTCTCAGGCACCGCACCGCAGTCTTCGCAATGCACAACCGGAATAGGGCAGCCCCAATAACGCTGACGGCTTAACCCCCAATCGCGCAATCTGTAGTTGGTGACGCCTTTGCCCCAGCCTTTTTGCTCGGCAAAGGCGATGGTTGCATCGATGGCCTCTTCCCCCGTGGCGACAGTGAGACCCGCGAAATGGTTGATCCACGTCACCTTTTCGGTCTTCGGAGGAACAAAAGCCACATCATTCACCATGGACGGATCGCTCATCGACTGGAAGGTCTCGATCACTGGCAGGTCATACTTGCGGCAGAAGTCCAGGTCGCGCTGATCATGTGCCGGGCAGCCAAAGATGGCGCCCGTACCGTAATCCATCAGGATGAAATTTGCGATCCAGACCGGCAAGTGCCAATCGGGATGCAGCGGATGGCGTACCTCGATCCCTGTATAGTAGCCCAGCTTCTCGGCCTTCTCGAGCGCCTCTTCAGTCGTTCCGCCTTTGGTGACCGCCGAAATGAAAGCCGCGACTGCCGGGCTCTTCTCGGCCAACTCCTTGGCCATAGGGTGATCGGGCGATATGCCGACGAAGGACGCACCCATCAAAGTGTCTGGCCGCGTAGTATAGACCGGAATCGCTTCACCGTTGTCGACACGCTGGAAACTGAACTCCAAACCGCGTGATTTGCCGATCCAGTTTTGCTGCATCAGCTTTACCTTCGTCGGCCAATTGTCTAGCCGTTCGATCGCGTCCAGCAATTCCTCACTAAAGTCACTGATCTTGAAGAACCATTGCGTCAATTCGCGACGTTCGACCTCTGCTCCCGAGCGCCAGCCCTTGCCATCAATAACCTGTTCGTTCGCCAGTACGGTCATGTCGACCGGATCCCAGTTCACAACCGCATTCTTTCGATAGACCAAACCCTCGTCCATGAAATCTATGAACATCGACTGTTGCTGGCCGTAGTACTCCGGGTCACAGGTTGCAAACTCCCGCGACCAGTCCAGACTCAAACCCAATCGCGCAAACTGAGCCTTCATGTTGGCAATGTTCTGGCGCGTCCAGGTATCCGGGTTGATCTGACGCTCTATCGCCGCGTTCTCGGCAGGTAATCCGAACGCATCCCATCCCATTGGATGCAAAACACTGTGACCCGTCACGTGCTTATAGCGCGCGACAACATCCCCAAGCGTATAATTCCGAACATGCCCAATATGGAGGTTACCCGAAGGATACGGGAACATTTCCAGCACGTAGTATTTCGGCTTTGTTTCATCGCGTTGCGCGACGAAGGTGCCAGCCTCTTGCCAGGCGGCTTGCCATTTGGATTCGATGGATTTGGTGTCGTAGGTCGACATAGGTGTAGGTCCTGAGGCGTAAGGTTCCGCCTCGTGTACCAGAGAGGGTCCGGAGATCTAGAGGCGTGTCACGTTAGAGGTTCAGGTCGCGTAGTCGTAGCTGCCGCGCCCGTGTGAGAATTGCATCCTCCACAGCTCGCACCGTTTCGGTAGGCGCTGGACCATTTCGAGTGGCCAACGCCACGTTCAACGACCGCGCTTCTAACGCCGGATCACGGATAAAAACAGTCGCGCGATACGCCCGACCGCTTCCAGGCGGCGTACCAAAACCGGTCACGATGATACCCGAAAATGGGTCGGCGGTTTGGATCGGCAGAAAATCAAGCACGTCAAGCGACGCATTCCACAGATACTTGTTAACTTCGATGGTTGTGTTGGGATCATCGATGTTCGCGAACAAGTCTGCGAAGGTAGACCCACGTTGTTCATCAGTCACCGTCGATTCAGGATCGCGCTCGTCACCGCTGAAAAGGCTGCCGCCGCCACAACCCGAGAGTGCAAGCCCAATGCAAAAAAGCAGGGCCTTCGGGGGCGCGAATCTCTTTACTTTTTGCAGCACGGTCAGTCCTTCTCAAATCTTTCCAGCACAATTATCCGAGGGTATGGGGCGGAACAAGGTAATTTCCTTGTTTCTAAGGCTTGCGGCGCCTGAAATTACTGTGGCAGCAATGCACCATCCTTTCTGAGTCTGGTTAACAGCGGGGTCCCCTGCTTGCAATCCGAGGTCAGTGGGAGGAAATACGGTGTCAATCAGTTCGGTGTGTCCGGATTGAGACGCACCTTTTACACACGAGGGAAAAAAGATGAAAAAGGTTCTTCTGACTTCGACCGCGTTGGTCATGGTCGCTGGGATGGCCGCTGCTGACGGTCACACGGGCGTATCTGTATCCGGTGGCGCAGTCGCCGGCTTCAAATACGACGAAGACGCAGCAAACGAAACCGTCCTGCACTACGAACTGGACTTCGGTGTCAGCGGCGCTGGCGAAACCGACGCAGGTCTGGCTTTCGGTGCATCGTTCGATCTGGACTTGGACGATGAAGATGACGCAGCTGAAATCGACGACGCTGAGATCTTCATTTCTGGTACTTTCGGCACGCTGACTGTTGGCGACGGCCCGGACATTGCGACCGATCCAATGGGCTTCTCGGACCCTGGCTTTGACGGCATCGGTGTCGATGACGACGCTGAAGTCTTCAAGGACATCGGTGATGCAAACGTTCACTACGAGTACAACACGGGTTCGTTGACGTTCGCAGTAACCGGTTCGGTCCCTGATGGGGACGAAGACGACAGCGGTGACTACGCTCTCTACGTTGCTTACGGCTTCGGCGACATTACGCTGGAACTTGGCTATGCAACTGACGATGAGGGCAATGCAACGCTCGGCGACGATGCTGACGCGCTTTCGCTTGGCGTGTCCGGCTCGGCTGGCGCAGTGTCTTATTCGGTCTTCTACCACACGGCGGAAGGCGACACATTTGAAGCTGATGGCTACGGTGCTTCTGTGTCGTTTGACGCAGGCAGCGGTGTAACCGTTGTTATCGCAGCTGGTGCAACTGATGTTGACACCGACGACACCGACTATGGTATCGGCTTCGAATACGACCTCGGCGGCGGCGCAGCCATCGCTGGTGCTGTCGGCCGCGTTGGTAGCCTGGGCGATGCACGTACCGTTGCAGACCTCGGCATGACCTTTAGCTTCTAATCTCACCTGAGATTAAGTTTTGGGAAGAGCGGGCTTCACGCCCGCTCTTTTCTTTTTCGGGGAACCTCTTAAAACCCAGGCATGAGCCTGAGCGACATCCAAACCCGCATCACCCAAGCCGCTGATCGCCATAACCGCAGTGTGGGCGACATTCGGCTGATCGCCGTCAGCAAAGTTCAACCGCTTGAACGCGTCGAAGCAGTTCTGAATGAGGGACACAGGGTATTCGGCGAAAACCGGGTGCAGGAAGCACAATCCAAGTGGCCAGCCTTCCGCGAAAGGTTCCAAGATATCGAGTTGCATCTGATCGGCCCGCTGCAAACCAACAAAACCCGTGCAGCAATGGAACTGTTTGACGCGATCCACACGGTCGATCGTCCAAAGCTCGCGCGCACGATTGCACGAATTGCCGATGAAACCGGGGCATGTCCGGACCTTTTCGTCCAGATCAACACTGGTGACGAAAGTCAAAAGGCAGGCGTCGCACTTGATGAGGCGGACGCATTGATTGCCGAGTGTCGGTCGCTCAACTTGCCGCTGAAAGGACTGATGTGCATCCCCCCCGCCGACGAAGCGCCCAGCCTGTACTTCGCGCTGCTCTCCAAGATTGCCGCCCGCAACGACCTGGCCGCGCTCAGCATGGGGATGAGTGGCGATTTCGAAGATGCCATCGCGCACGGCGCGACGCATATCCGGGTTGGCTCGGCCATCTTTGGAACCCGCAGCTACGCCTGAATGACCAACCGGGTTTCATACCGAAGACGCGCGGCAATCCAACGCAAATGCTCCGCTCTCAGGCCGACGCAACCCTCTGTCGGAAAACCAGGCTGACGCCACCGATGAACGAAAATGGCCGACCCGCGCCCGCGCTCCGCTCGCGGCCAGTTCCAATCCGTAAGAATAACCAGATCATAGAGCCGGTCCGCGCGCATGAGGCGTTCGTGGGACGCGTCCAAAGGGCTTCGCACCATAAGGTTATAGTCTTCGTGATCGGGGTCATCACACCAAAGATCACCAAGCCGAATGGGCAAAGCCCAACCCGTTGGCCGCGCCACTTTGTCGGGACGATAGAGCATACCAATGAGGCGATGCACCCCCAACGGTGTGCCGCCATCGCCTTCGCGCTTTTCACCGACAACGCCACCTCGGCCAATGACACAGGGAAACTTGCGCCCCATGAAGCGCGCCCCCATGCGCGTCACCACAAGATCACTTCTTCTTGGGAAAAATATCCCGGAGGGGTCCGGGGAGGCAGCGCCTCCCCGACGGATCAGCTCCGAAGGAGCCGAAACAATCATAAAAGATGCCCGGACTTTCGCGCCTTCACATCCAGGTACTGCGCATTCTCGGAGCGGCGCCCAACTTGCAAGGGGACGCGGTCCACCACCTTAACCCCGTGCGCTTCGATCATGGCTACTTTGGCGGGATTATTGGTCATCAGCCGGATGCGCGCGAAGCCAAGCTGCTTCAACAAATCGGCACCCGTACGAAAGTCACGTTCATCATCCTCGAAGCCCAAGCGGTGATTGGCCTCGACGGTGTCAAAGCCCTGGTCCTGCAATGCATAGGCACGCAACTTGTTTGCCAACCCGATACCACGCCCCTCCTGGCTCAGATAAAGCAAGACACCGGAACCCTCGTCACCCATTGCGGCCAGTGCAGCCTGCAATTGCGGGCCGCAATCGCATTTCAGCGACCCCAGGACATCGCCTGTGAAACAGGCCGAATGCAAACGTACAAGCACGGGCTCACTTCGGGGCGGGCGACCGATTTCGCAGACAACATGGTCTTCGCCACCATCATTTGGTCGGAACACATGGACCCGCCCGGCATTCGACACCTCGATCGGAACACGGCCCGCAACAATGCTTTTGTGCTGGACAGGCGCTGTCAGAAGCTCCGCGGTCGCCGACACATCAAGCACTGTCCATTCCGAGGTGTCCGTAACCGCATCACAGATCAGGGCAGCCGGCAAAAGTCGCGCGCTTTTCATCAGCTGCAAGGCGACATGTTCCAAGGCGACGTCGCCACCCCGCGCTGTGGCAAAAGGCCCTTTCATTGGGGTGGACAAGTCGTCCTGTGGATCTGCAACGGCCCGGACCCAGTCTGCCGTCGCATCATTTGGAAGGGCGATACGCGCCAAATCCCCATCATAGGCGCGCGCCCTTAGCGTCTCGGCCCTCCAGGACGAAATAACGAGGGAAGGCGAACCAAAGCTGCAAAGTTCCACAAACCGTCTCTCCTGCACCCCGTCGGCCGCAAGGATCAGTGCACTCCGCGACCCGGCCTTCAGCACGACAGGCAAGCCGAGGCGCAAGTCCGTGCGCGCCCGCGCCAAACGCTCTGCAAGGGTCGGGATCAAGGTCATGGCTCCCATCTAATCTCTTTCGGCAAGTGATGGAACTTGGAAACACTCCTCAAGCGCCCGTGATACGCGACGGATTTCTTGTAACGAAGCTGAAACAAATCGGCTCAACGCGACACGACCGCGTGAGAAGATGCTGCAAGACTTGCAAGATCGCCCTGCCGGGATCATTTCGAATCCAAGCAATTCAACCGGAGACGAACCCATGGCGCAGACTCTAAAGAAAATTCTCCTTGTCGATGACGACGAGGATCTGCGTGAGGCACTTAGCGAACAGTTGGTGATGACCGAAGATTTCGATGTTTTCGAAGCCGGCAACGGCGCCGAAGCCATGGAGAAGGCGAAGCAGGGTATCTATGACCTGGTCATTTTGGATGTGGGCTTGCCAGACACAGACGGTCGCGAACTGTGCCGCGTGCTTCGGAAACACGGCGTCAAATGCCCCGTCTTGATGCTGACTGGTCATGATTCGGACGCCGACACTATCCTCGGCCTTGATGCTGGCGCAAATGACTATGTCACGAAGCCATTCAAGTTTCCGGTACTCCTGGCGCGTATCCGAGCACAATTACGCCAGCACGAACAGTCAGAAGACGCAGTCTTCCAGCTTGGGCCGTACACCTTCCAGCCCGCACAGAAGATGTTGATAACAGAGGACGAAAAGAAAATACGTTTGACCGAGAAAGAGACGAATATTCTGAAGTTCCTTTACCGCGCCAGCGAAGGTGTGGTCGCACGCGACGTCCTTTTGCACGAAGTCTGGGGCTACAACGCGGGTGTCACAACTCACACACTCGAGACACATATTTACCGTCTACGTCAAAAAATTGAGCCAGACCCCTCAAATGCGCGTTTATTGGTAACTGAGTCGGGCGGATACCGTTTGGTGGCCTGACGTCGACATACTTGATCTGGATCAGGGCTTCGCGATGCAGATCAGATTTGTATGAAACGGATCCCGTTTCCATGTCCGGGTGATGGCATGGTACCTCCCTGTTGGACTGGCCGGGCCTTGCGCCCGGCCTTTTTTTACAGAAGCCTTGGCTGCCGATCCTCAAGTTCAAGATCGCGCAAGATGCGCGGAATCTGTTTCTTCACCTTGAAGAAGCCAGCCGTGGCATGTGGCCAAATGGCGTCGTCCCACCGCCGCCGCACTTCGACCAGAGCAATCCCTTCAGACTGAAGCAAACCACCTGCCCCGCGCATCCAGTCTCCCAACGGTCCTTCTGGAATATAGCCCGTTACAATCTGGCTCACCTCGCATCCTTTAGCCCACTTGAGCAGATCGCGTGGATCGCGGGCGGTCAACATGTCTGGAATTTTCGCCAAACGCTGTGCTGTGTCGGCCAGCGCCTCGGCTTCGAAGCGCAAAACATGTTCGGCCACGGGACGCTCCGAACGCAAGTGGCTGGCGGTCAGCGTGGCGACGTAGCATTCAGAAGGCAGCGTCAGCGCCCAGCTTTCGGGGTGGCAGTCTTCCTCGGTCAATAGCAAGGCGGTAGGACGCGCGGGGTCGTATGCTGTTAAGGATCGCAGAGGCATCACGCCCGGCAACCCATCAGGTTCTGTTCCCTGCAAGCCTTCGATCACGTCCGCCAGATCGCGATCGCGTGGCGCAAAGCGTTGGTTGGTGAACTTGGCGATGTTCCACGCCTGCGCCTGATAGAACTTTCCGCGCGTATGCAGTCCCGCCACCCATCGCCAGCTTAGCGTATTGGACGCCGGATCCCCATCAAGCAAGTTTCGATAGAAGAAGTCGGCCCCAAGGCGCCATGGAAGCCGAAGTGTAAAGATCCAGATGGACGCGAACCACATCCGCGCATGGTTATGCAGATAGCCTGTGCTCACCAATTCCTCGACCCAGGCGTCAAAGCATTCAAGGCTTGTCCGCCCCTCCTCGGCCTCACGCACCCGCCTGGCCAGTTTTAGGTCATCATCCAGCGCGAACAAGTCTTGCGAAAGACCATCCTGATAGGCTTGCCAAACAGATGGCCGCCGCTCGAGCCAACCTTTGAAGTATCCGCGCCAGAACACTTCCTGAATGAACTTCTCGGCACCATCCAACCCGTGTGTCGCCAAGGCGGTATCCACAAGTTCTTCTTCCAGCACAAGCCGCCGTCGAACGTAAGGCGACAGGCAGGACACCCCAGTGTGTCGACCGGCCCCACGGTCAAAATTGCGGCCAGACGCATATCGGCCACCCATCCGCGACCGAAATTCTTGCATTTCGTCCAGCGCGGCATCGCGACTGGCTTTTGTCCAAAACGTGGTTTGTTCGTTCATGCCCCCGACGTGGGGCGATCATCCGAAATGTCGAGGTCTGTCAGGAAAGCTCACCATGCACGGCAAACGCTTCAAGCGAGGCTCCGTTCGGTGGGATCAGGCGAAACTTGTCGTTCACCCCAGCTTCGCTCAGCGAACGCTCGACAACAATCAAGGTGTTTTCAGGATGCGCACCGCACATATCGATCATATGCGCGATTTCCTCCTCCGCGGTCGGGCGCGCTGCTTCCGGGTTGGGTGCGCCCCAGCATTCCGTGAAGTGAAATGCCAGCGCGTCGACAAGACCTTCCCGTTCTTCTTTCGTTATCTGCGTTACAGCAACCACCGAAGCACGACCGAAACTGGACAACCCCAGCCATCCATGAGCAAATTCCTGTGCCTGCTTTCCGGTCAAATCCGCCTGTGTCCAATTCGAGAAAGCGAACGTCCCGGGGATCGCCCACTCGCCGGGTTCAGCTGCCTCGCGAAATACTTCAAGATCGCTGTCATCCAATCGAATGGTACGGGCAAAATTCATCGGGTCTCCAGCATGTCGGTCAAAGGCAGGATGCGCGTGCTGTCTTTGGCTTTCAAGATCATACCCCCCTTGTCATCCAAACCTATGAAACATCCCGATTTCGGCCGTTCAATTTGCTGGCCTATCTGATAGGCGCGTGAGGCCCAAGCCGAATGCAGAGGCTGGAACCCTTCTGTCAGAAAAATATGAAGCCAGTTCATCATATGATGGGCCCACGCTTCCAAAAGGACCGGGGTCGTGAGTTCGCCGCACCCTTCGGCATGAAGGCAGGTCACATCCGGTGTCACCCCGGGCTCGGCTCCTAAGTCACCAGCCACCGGGACAGACACACCGATCACGATCCAGTCCGGCTCAGCCTCAAGCGCAGGTGTTGATGCGCGCATGCGCATGCCACCACAGACGGCGCCATTGACACGAAACGTGCCCGGCCACTCCAAATGAAAGGCAACTTCCGGCGGTGCCAGGGCACCAACTGCATCATTCAACCCCAAGGACACAGCAAAGCTGACCGTGACCGCATCCGACAAAGACATCTCGGGCGCAAGCACCACCGCAGACCTCAAAGTCATGTGGTCCAAGCTGTAGAAAACGCTTCCCGCCTCGACCGCGTTCGCACCAGCACAGGCGGCCTCGAACGGGTCGCCCGCGACCACAAGACCCGTCAAAAGAGGTGGAAACGCAATCGTCAAGCGTCAGCCCTTTTCCGCACCAAGGGTATCGATCACGCGATCAGCGATAGCCCAGAACGGACGTGCCTCCTCCCCGTCAGGCTTGGCCGCAACAATCGGTGCACCACTATCGCCGGCTGTCCGGATCGACAAATAAAGCGGCACTTCACCCAAAAAGGGAACGCCGCGTTTCTCGGCCTCGGCTCGGGCGCCCCCGTGGCCGAACGGATGGTGGGTCTTGCCACAGCCATCGCAGACGAAAGCCGCCATATTCTCGACTATACCCAAGATCGGGGTCCCCATACGGTCAAACATATCAATGCCTTTCTTGGCATCAATCAACGCGATATCTTGCGGCGTCGAGACAACGACAGCGCCCGCGACTTTGGTCTTTTGGCAAAGTGTCATTTGGACGTCGCCAGTACCGGGCGGCAGATCGACCAACAAGACGTCCAATGCACCCCACTGAACTTGGCCCAGCATCTGCTGCAGCGCACCGATCAACATCGGTCCACGCCAGGCCAGTGCCTCTTCTTCCTCCACCATGAAGCCCAGCGACATCACAGTGACGCCGTGGTTCCTAAGCGGCAGGATGATATTGTTCACGCTGGAGGGGCGACCAGACACACCCAGCATGCGCGGCTGCGATGGCCCATAGACATCTGCGTCCAGCAATCCAACCCGCATGCCGCGAGCGGCCAGCGCAACAGCGAGATTTGCTGAAACCGTTGATTTGCCGACGCCGCCTTTGCCGCTTGCAACGGCGACAACATGCTTCACGCCTGGCAAGGCTTGTGACCCTTCAGGCGCGACGGGCTTGGGCGTAAAATCCTTTAGCCCCAGCTCGGGAATAGGCGCTTTCGGGGCCGCGGCCTGCCCTGCTTCGGCATGGGCCGTCAGAATGGCGGCGACATGTGTGACACCATCCAGTGCCTGCACGGCCGCCTCAGCCGCTTGCCGCAATGGCTCCATCGACCCCGCTTGGGCGGCATCAACCTCGATCACGAACTTCACATCGCCCTCTGAAACAGACAGGGATGCCACCTGGCCCGCAGATACGAGATCAGTTCCGCGCGACGGATCGACAACGCGCGACAGTGCGTCGCGAACCAAGCTCTCGGTGACCACCTATTCGACCCCCGGCATCTCGATTTCGCCCGTCACCTCATGGGACAACCCGACCGCGTCAATCGTCAGAACGACCTTGGCCGAGACAGAGCCTTCGGGGAGTCGCCCGGCATCCCGGGCCGCCCGCACGGCTTCTTCTATTTCCTGTTGAGACGTCACACCAACCGTCTTCAAAAACTTACGGAGTGACATGTTGAACGCTTCGCTGGACATCGGGCTCCTCCCCGAAATCTTGCTTTGTCGCCAAAGCTGGATAATCTCAGAACAAATGGGAGGTGCAAGCATCTACTTCATTCGCACCATCGCGCTCGCTTTGGCATTGACCGCGCAAACTGCATTCGCAGAGGGGCTAACGCTGCGCATGCCCGAAGCGATGTTAGCGGAAGGCTTCGACAAGCAAATTCTGCCTCGTTTCAAATTCAAGCATAGGATCACTATTCGCGCTGTTCCCGAAGGCACGGCGGATATGGTGTTCGGTGAAGACGGTAAACGCGTCTTTCAACGTATCGGTGGCGACGTGACCCGGCTTGAAATCACATCTGATGCGGAAGGCGCCCGAGTTTTTCTTGAGTGGTTGACGTCTGGTCCGGGGAAGGCCGCCATCGAAGGCTTCAAACCAGACGGCACCCAGGTTTATACGACGGAACAAGCCGCTGTGGTGGTAGAGCGCACCGAAACGTTCGATGGCGATAAGGCAGATGGATCGCGACTTGCCCTCGTCCATTGCGGCCGCTGCCATGTTGTCGACGAACGAAACAGGATGGGCGGCATCGGCTCATCCCCGTCTTTCGCGGCGTTGCGTGGGCGCAAGAACTGGTCGGACCTGTTCCGCGCCTTTTGGGCCCATAATCCCCATCCGTCTTTCACGCAGGTCGCAGGTGTGACCGAGCCGTTTGACCCCAACCGGGCGCTGCATGTCGCGCCGGTCGAGATCACTTTGGACGAAATCGAAGCAATCACCGCCTTTGTGGCAACGCTTAAACCCAAAGAACTGGGCAGACCCGTCCAGTCGAACTGATCGGCCCGAGCATCACACGTCGAACACCATGGGTCGCACCTGACTGAACAACCCGGTTGCTTCAAGGTCTGCGACCGCCTTGGCCGGAACGGGTTCATCAACATAGAGAAGCGCGATTGCGTCGCCCTTCTTTTCCGAACGGCCAAGCGTAAAGTTCGCGATGTTCACGCCATTCGATCCCATCGTATTTCCAAGCGCACCGATGATACCGGGCACGTCTTCGTTGGTCGTGTAAACCATGTGCGCCCCGATCTCGGCATCAATATTGATGCCTTTGATTTGAATGAAGCGCGGCTTTCCATCGCTGAACACCGTACCTGCAATCGAACGTTCGCGTTTGTCGGTCACCACGGTCAATTTGATGTACGCGTCGAACACACCCGACTTTTCTTGTGTGGTGGTCGAGATTTTCACATCGCGATCCTTTGCAAGCACTGGCGCCGAAACCATGTTCACATCGGGATTGGTCGCTTGAAGGATCCCCGCAACTGCGGCTGCGTTCAGTGCAGCAGTGTTCATTTCCGACACTTCACCGTTGTAGAGAATATTGATCGCGCGGATCGGCTCATCCGTCAGCTGTCCAACAAAGCTGCCAAGGTGACCGGCCAGCTTTACCCACGGCCCCATTACTTTCGCCTCTTCCGCAGTGACAGAAGGCATATTTAGCGCGTTGGTGACGGCTCCGGTCAGCAGGTAATCCGACATTTGTTCCGCTACCTGAAGCGCCACGTTTTCCTGCGCTTCCTTGGTTGAGGCCCCAAGGTGCGGGGTCACAACCACGTTTGGCAGGTTGAACAAAGGCGACGCTGTTGCAGGTTCTTCGGCAAAGACATCAAAGGCTGCGCCTGCGACGCGCCCCTCTTTCAACGCATCCGCCAACGCCGCTTCGTCGACAAGACCGCCCCGTGCACAGTTCACAATCCGAACGCCCGGCTTCAGTTTGGAAATCGCCTCGGCCGACAGGATGTTTCGGGTCTTGTCGGTAAGTGGAACGTGGAAGGTGATGAAGTCCGAACGCGACCAAAGATCGTCCAACTCGACTTTTTCAACACCCAGCTTTGCTGCCCGTTCTTCCGAGAGGAACGGATCATATGCGATGACCCTCATCTGCAAAGCGCGGGCGCGTTCGATTACAATTGATCCGATATTGCCCGCTCCCACCACACCAAGCGTTTTCGAGAACAGCTCAACACCCATAAAGCGGGACTTTTCCCACTTTCCACCATGCGTAGACACACTGGCCTCGGGGATTTGGCGGGCAACCGAAAACATCATGGCGATGGCATGTTCAGCGGTCGTGATCGAGTTGCCGAATGGCGTGTTCATCACGATCACGCCCTTCTTCGACGCCGCGGGGATATCAACGTTATCGACGCCGATCCCGGCGCGCCCGACAACCTTCAGGTTTGTCGCCGCAGCCAGCACCTTTTCGCTGACCTTGGTAGCGGACCGGATCGCCAGACCGTCATAGTCGCCGATGATTTCAAGCAATTGTTCTTTGTCTTTGCCGATACTGGGGTCGAAAGTTACATCAATCCCGCGATCCTTGAAGATCTGCACGGCGGTTTCCGAGAGTTTGTCAGAGACAAGTACTTTTGGCATTGGATTTTCCTTGGCGGATGACGGGGCAACCCCGCCTTGTATGTCGTAGTTTTCAATTTGCAGGCCAATGCCCGCCGCGGGTCAGGCCGCTTGTGACTGCGCTGCAATCTCAACCTCGAATGCCCAGTCCAGCCAGGGAACAAGGGCTTCAAGGTCAGCAGTCTCAACCGTGGCGCCGCACCAGATGCGCAGGCCCGGCGGCGCGTCACGATAGGCGCCGATGTCAAGAGCGACCCCTTCGGCCTCCAATCGCTTGGCCACCGCTTTGGCAAAAGCCGATCCGTCGGTGATCCGCGCGTCTTCGAACTTGAGACAGACTGAGGTGTTGGACCAAGTTGCCGGGTCCGCAGCCAGGTTGGACATCCAGTCGCGTGTCGCACAAAAATCCCAAATCACCTTCGCATTCGCATTCGCACGCCTGATCAGCCCCTGAAGACCACCAACGCCTTCGGCCCAGTCCAATGCGTTCAAATAATCTTCGACACAAAGCATCGAGGGTGTGTTGATCGTGGCGCCTTCAAAGACGCCCGCAATGATCTTGCCGCCTTTCGTTAAACGAAAGATCTTGGGCAACGGCCAAGGCGGTGTATAGCTTTCCAGCCTTTCAACCGCGCGAGGACTGAGGATGAGCATTCCATGTGCAGCCTCCCCGCCAAGGACCTTTTGCCACGAGTAGGTCACCACATCGAGCCGATCCCATGGCAAATCCTGCGCAAAGGCAGCCGAGGTCGCATCACATATGGTCAGCCCGTCCCGGTTAGCCGGGATCTCGAAATCGGCTGGGACCCTAACACCCGAAGTTGTGCCGTTCCAAGTGAAGACCACGTCCGCGTTCCAATCAACAGCCGCAAGATCGACAATCTGGCCATAGTCGGCAGTCGTCACCTTCGCATCGAGCTTCAGCTGTTTCACGCAATCGGTCACCCATCCCGCACCGAAGCTTTCCCACGCCAACATCTCGACCTTGCGGGGGCCAAGCAGGTTCCACATGGCCATCTCGACGGCACCCGTGTCAGAAGCCGGGACAATGCCGATCAAATAATCAGCGGGAATGCCCAGAATGTCGCGTGTGCGTTCTATCGCGTCTTTCAACTTTGATTTGCCAACGGCAGCACGATGCGACCGGCCAAGCGCCGCGTCGGACAGATCATTCAGGCTGAATGTCGGAGGTTTGGCACAAGGCCCAGACGAAAAACGCGGATTAGCCGGCCGCGTTGCCGGTGTAGTGGTATCCATTTCTGAATATCCTTCCAGATATGCGCCCTTCGTTGGGGAAGGGTGTCCCACCTGCG
>JBCCCA010000060.1:0-15402 GCA_039033735.1 Pseudomonadota bacterium | reverse complement strand
TCTGGTCGGAAATATAGACCGAGGCTTCCACACCATCGCGTGCGCGCTTCACCGCGCGGGATATACCGCCAAGCGTATCGAAATAGTGATCGACCGAGGTCACACCCAGTTCAACCGACTCTAGGTTTTGATACGCCACCTCGACCGTTCGCAGTGTTTCTTCGAGAAGATGTGCGTTCTGTTCCGCTTTGCCGTCTGTCCCGTATGCGAAAC
Organism: Pseudomonadota bacterium; assembly: GCA_039033735.1. GTDB lineage: Bacteria > Pseudomonadota > Alphaproteobacteria > Rhodobacterales > Rhodobacteraceae > JAJDOD01. The sequence continues at coordinate 15,189 of JBCCCA010000060.1, read as the reverse complement.
TTTTCCGCGCTTGATAGGCGTCTGCCAGTTCGTCCTCGTCGCCAAAAGCCGAACTGTCCACCAGCTGATTGACGTTCGATCCATAGGCGCCCTCAGCATTGGAAAAGACGCGCAGGGCCGCCTCTTTCATCGTGGCACCGGTTTTTTCGATATAGGCCAGCGCATGGGCGCGAATATAGTTCTGATCCAAGGGCTCATCCGCTTCCGCCGCCTGTAATGCTGCATCTGCAAGAAGCCGCGTCTGTAATGGCAAAAGATCGCGGAAAATGCCCGAGAGTGTCATCATCACGTCAATCCGCGGACGTCCGAGTGCTTCCAGTGGGATCAAGTCCGCCCCGGAAAGACGGCCAAAACTGTCAAACCGGGGCGTTGCGCCGATCAACGCCAAGGCTTGGCCGATCGGTCCGCCGTCGGTTTTGATGTTGTCCGAGCCCCACAAGACAAGCGCAACGCTGCGCGGCAATGACTTATGCGTGCTTAGCAGCATATCCGCCTGACGGCGGCCTTCACGCACCGCGTATTCTGTCGGCATGCGGAAAGGATCAAACGCATGGATATTGCGGCCGGTGGGCAGGATGTCTGCATTCCGGATCAGATCACCGCCTGGAACAGGTGGTGTAAAGCGCCCGTCGAGGGCACGCAAAATTGCTGGCAACTCGGCGTCTTCACTCAGTGCCTGCGCAACCGCTTCACGCGTGGTCTCCTCCGCGTCGCCCAGAGTATCAAGGTACTCAGCCTTCTGCGTTTCGCTTATCGCGCCGCCCACCACGTGCAACCCATCCGGGACCAACGCTTCTTCGGTCTCAAGAAGCTTAAGCCACAACGCATCAGGCGCATGTCCGCCAAGATCGACGGCCTCCGCCTGTTCATCGATAAGCGTCGCAAGTTCTGCGCGTTCGCTGGCCTCTGGCGCAAGCGTACGCCACCGAGTCAGGCTGTCTTTCAACTCGGCCAAGCCCTTGTAAAGTCCAGCGGTCGCCAACGGTGGCGTCAAATGTGAAATCGTCACCGCGCCGGACCGGCGCTTGGCCAAAGTGGCCTCAGACGGATTGTTCGCGGCATAAAGATAAACGTTCGGCATTTCGCCAATCAGACGGTCCGGCCAATCGCGCCCGCCCAGTCCGGCCTGTTTGCCCGGCATGAATTCCAAGGCACCGTGCATTCCGAAATGCAAAAGCGCGTCAGCCTGAAATATATTTCTCAGCCAGAGATAGAACTGCACGAAAGCATGGGTCGGGGCGAAACCTTTCTCGAACAAAAGGCGCATCGGATCACCTTCGTAACCGAAAGCCGGTTGCACGCCAACAAACACATTGCCGAAGTGCTGGCCAAGGATGAAGACTCCTCTGCCATTTGATTGCACACGCCCGGGCGCCGGTCCCCAGACCGCCTCGACTTCGTCAAGCGTCGATGTGTTCCGAACAATCGTTTCGGCGTCCACATGCGCGGCGACATTCGCATCCTGTCCATATTGCGCGGCGTTCCCGTCTAACAGGATACTTCGCAAATCGTCGACGCTATCGGGCAGCTCGACAGCATATCCCTGATTCTTCATGGCGGAGAGTGTGTTGAACAAGGACTGGAAAACACTCAGGTAAGCCGCTGTTCCAGTAGCACCCGCATTCGGTGGGAAGCCAAATAGGACAATGCCGACCTTCTTTTCCGCATTCTTGACTTGGCGCAGACGCGCGATGCGAAGGGCGCGTTCGGCAAGACTATCGACCCGCTCAAGACATGGTGCCATTTGCTTGGCCAAACCTTGAGCCGAACACGCATGCGCACAGCCCCTGCATCCTTCAGGCCCGTGGCGCCCGCCAAACACCGTTGGTGCGGTCGCGCCGTCAAGTTCAGGCAGGGCGATCAGCATCGTAGTTTCAATCGGCCCAAGCCCTTGCCCGCTTTCCGCCCACTGGCCAAGCGTCTGAAATTCCAAAGGGTGCGCCGCAATATACGGCAGGTCGAGATCCTTCAGAATCTCAATCGCCGCCGCGTTGTCATTATAGGCGGGTCCTCCGACAAGACTGAACCCTGTCAAAGACACCAGTGCGTCGACGGCCTTGCCCTTGAAATAGGTCTCAATCGCAGGGCGCGCATCCAGGCCACCGGCGAAGGCTGGAATGACACGAATGCCACGTTTCTCAAATGCCCGGATTACGCCGTCGTAGTGACCGGTGTCGGCACTCAGCACATAGGACCGCATAAGAAGAAGCCCGACAGTCGCCAAGGGTTTGGGTGGCGACGGCAGCTCGGAAACGTTTGTTGTAATCCTGTCGGTCAGGTCAGGGTGGTACAACCCAACATCAGGGTACTCTTGCGGGGCGATCACCTCGGCACCTTGCCAAGTCGTCTCGGTGGCATATCGCGAAATCAGATGCCGAACCATGTTCTCGACATTCTCATCCGAAGACGCGAGCCAATACTGCATGGTCAAGAACCAGGCTCGCAGATCCTGTGCCTTGCCCGGTATAAAGCGAAGCAGTTTGGGCAAGCGGCGCAAGAGTCGCATTTTCTTGGCACCGCTCTCGGTCGAAGGCTTTGTCGATCCACGCAGGCGTTTCAGGAACTTCATCGTACCCGATGTCGGTGCGGCCAGATCAAGCGTGCCCATCCTGGTCGTGTTTACAATGGCTGCATCCGATATGATGCCAATCATGGCATCGCAATTGGGTCGGCGCGCTTCAAGTACGGGCAAAATCGGACGAATATGATCTTCCAGAAACAACAGCGCAGTGACGACAATATCTGCGGATGCAATCGCTTCTTTCGCTGCCGCAAGACTGTCTGGACTCTCGCCCCATTCGGCTGCGGCGTGGACGGAAACGTTCAGCCCCGGAAAATCTCGATGCAAACGGTCTGATGCCCGCAAAACTGGACCAGCTGCATGACTGTCTAGCGTCAGGATCACAACGCGGTAGCCGGCGGACCGGCCCATTATACCGGTATCATCGCGCAAAATGAGCCTTCGCTTCGTAAAGTGTTTCAACCGAGATCTCGGTCACGCCCCGTTCGTATGCAAAGCTCTCGGTGTTCCTCCGCGCCTTGCCCCGCACAAAAAACGGAACGCGCCGCAATTCTTTTTCGGCGTCCGCAAGCCAGATTACTGTTCCATCGTTGCCAACGTCTGTTGCGTGGTCGGGCCCGGCCACCACGTTGGCTTCGGCAACAGCGGAACGACCTGAGACGTCTTCAGCTTCAGCTTGCGGAACTGCTTTGCCGCCGTGATGCGACGCGCCTGCATCATCGTGAAACTCGAAGTCCTCACGGAACATGTGCAGCAGGTGCTCTTCGAGCCCCATGACCAGGGGGTGCACCCATGTGTCAAAGATCACATTGGCGCCTTCGATTCCCATCTGTGGGCTGTACCGGGCCGGAAAGTCCTGAACGTGAACCGGCGCTGAGATAACAGCACATGGGATGCCCAGCCGTTTACCAATGTGGCGTTCCATCTGGGTGCCAAGGATCATCTCGGGTGCCAAGGCTTCGATCCGCGCTTCAACATCAAGGTAATCGTCCGTGACCAGTGCCTCGACACCGAACTCCTTGGCTAAGGCACGGATCATGCGCGCTTGTTCCCGGTTGTAGCATCCGACGCCCACAACCTCGAACCCCATCTCGTCCCGCGCAATGCGCGCAGCAGCGGCCACATGGGTGCCATCGCCAAATAAGAACACGCGCTTGCCGGTTAGATAGGTGCTGTCCACACTTGCCGAATACCAAGGCAAACGGAGCCGTGTTTCGTCAAGATGCGGCGTCAGACCAGTGATATCAGCCACCTCGCGCAGAAAATCGCGCGTTGCACCGACACCAATCGGAACGGTTTTGGTGTAAGGCTGCCCAAATTCTCGTTCCAGCCAACGGCACGCAGCCTCGCCGCATTCGGGATACATCAGAACATTGAAATGCGCGCGTCCCAGTTGAGCAATATCGGACGGTGTCGCGTCATAGGGCGCAGTCACGTTCACAGCGACGCCCATGTCCATCATAAGACCCATAAGTTCTGTGATGTCATCGCGGTGCCGAAAGCCAAGCGCGGTGGGCCCGATCAAGTTGCAGGTCACACGCGCTGTTCGCTCCAGTGGTTTCGCCAGCGCGCGTACAATTTGAAAGAACGTCTCATCTGCACCAAAGTTCTCTTTGCGCTGATAGCTCGGTAATTCCAGCGGAATGACCGGAACGGGCAAGCCCATCGTCTCGGCCATGCCACCTGGGTCATCCTGGATCAATTCGGCGGTGCAAGACGCGCCCACAATGATCGCCTCCGGCTGAAAGCGGTCATACGCGTCCTGACAGGCGGTCTTGAACAAATTCGCTGTATCAGCACCTAGATCACGCGCTTGGAACGTCGTATATGTCACCGGCGGCCGGCGATCACGTCGCTCGATCATCGTGAACAACAGATCGGCATAAGTGTCGCCTTGCGGGGCATGCAACACGTAATGCAGGCCCTTCATGGCTGTGGCCACACGCATCGCTCCCACATGCGGTGGCCCTTCATATGTCCAGACCGACAACTTCATTCGGCCGCGTCCAACGGAACGGCGTGGCGATGTCCACGCGCGGCCGAAGGGGGCTCGATGCCCCCCGAGGGCGCACCGTTCTGCAAAATGTCTCGCCGTCTGATCGGCCGCGCAAACAGCCCGGCCAAATCTCCCGCTTGTTCGTAAAAGTGGATCGGCGTGAAGACCAGTTCAATTGCCCATTTTGTCGTCAATCCTTCGGCCTCTAGAGGATTTGCAAGCCCCAGCCCACAAACCGTCAGGTCAGGCGCTGCGGTGCGCGCGCGGTCAAGCTGTCGGTCGACGTCCTGCCCTTCCGAGAACACCGGACCCTGCGGAATTAAGTCCAGGTCTGGCCCAATGATGTCTCGATGCACATAGGGTTGCCCGACTTCCAAAGCGGACATTTGACATTCATTGGTAAGGAAGCGGGCCAGCGGGATCTCCAACTGGCTGTCTGGGAAGAAGAAGACCGTTCTTCCCCCAAGCGGGGCACTTGCCTGCTGGACGGCGCGGCGGGCGCGATCACGCGGGGCCGATGTTACTCGCTCAAAAACATCGTCCGGGACGCCAAACTCTCCAGCAATCGCCTTTAGCCAGGCCGTTGTCCCCTGTTCACCAAATGGGAAAGGCGCCGGCAGGTGCCGCGCGCCGCGGCGTGTCAAGGCGGCATGGGTTTCATTCAGAAAAGGCTGCACCAAGGCAAAAACCGAGTTTTCACCGACGCCGATGCAATCATCGGCCTTTGCGACAGGAAGAACCACCACCGGCTCAACACCCATGGCGGCAAGAAGGGATTTCATCTGGTCTTCAACGACATCGGGAAGTGCGCCAGCGACGATCAACTGCCGGGCGTCGCTGTGCGGCAGCCCAGGGATCGTTGCTGCAAGGCAGGCATCCTCGCCTTCGGTGAAGGTTGTTTCGATACCACTACCGGAAAAGTTCACCACGTTCACGCGTGGGGCGTGCTCTGCGCTCAGCCGTTCGGCAGCCTTCTCTAGATCAAGTTTAATGACTTCAGACGGACAGGACCCGACAAGGAACAAGCGCCGAATGTCAGGGCGCCTTGACAAGAGTTTCTCGACTTCACGGTCAAGTTCGGCCTGTGCGTCCGCCATTCCGGCTAGATCCGTTTCTTCAAGAATCGCTGTACCGAAACGTGGTTCTGCAAAGATCATCACGCCGGCCGCGCTTTGCAATAGGTGCGCACAGGTACGAGACCCCACGACAAGAAAGAAGGCGTCCTGCATCTTACGGTGCAGCCAGACAATGGCTGTCAGTCCGCAAAATACTTCTCTCTGACCCCGTTCTTTAAGAAGGGGTGTGTCGCGACAACCTGGCGAATTGGTTTGAGACATACTCATGCCGCCACCTGCGCTTGCAATCGCGCCCGACGCAGCTTTGCTAGAAACTGTGCAGCATTGACGACGTAAAGCGCATAGGCCGCCAATGCGATAACCATCTGACTTGCAGGGGGAAGGAAATTCGTCAAAAGAACAATGACATAAAGAGTATGCAGGGCGATAACGAAGAAGCTTATGACGTCCTCCCAAAAGAACGCAGGGGCCAAGAGGTATTGCCCAAAAACCACTTTCTCCCAGATCGCTCCGGTCACCATAATCACATAAAGAACGGCCGTTTTGACAAGGATCGAGAACGTTGCAGCTTCGTATCCAATTCCAGTCGCGAGATAACGAAAGACAAGGAAGAGCGAGATCAGGAAAACCAAGAACTGAAGGGGAGCAAGTACGCCTTGAACGATCGTCCATTTAGACTGATCGCGACGCCTGCGCTGGTCTGGTGTGTACAGCCCAAGGGCGTCCCCCTGGTTCCCGTGGCCTCGGCTCATGCCGACTCCTTTGTCTTCCTCACATGACAACGTAAGGCTTCGGCGAGAAAAGTGTCAATCTAAACTTACATTTTGCGGGTTTACACTCGCCGCGCCGGTGTAACGGATTGATTTTACGTTAAGTATTTGAATTTGATATATATTGTATGGTTTTGAAGAGATTCTGTTGCGTCAAACCGCAGAAACTGTCTATTCGCTTTGACAATTCAGCCCGCATAAATGACACTGGGGCTAGGCGTAAGAGAGTCGAAACCGGGTATTCCGGACGGTCTTGCGCCTTTTACGGTGGTTTTGATGACCGGACATAATGGCAGCACCACACTTCGTACGGGAAGTGGTTTACTCGTTGACGGGTTGGCCCGGTCGGTCATTTCAAAGGTCAGTGCAACACCCCACCAACGCCGTTTACGCCGTCTGCATGTAGGTGTGAAGGTGCTTTACGCGGCCGTCACCGACAACGCCAAATTTGACCCCGATCAAGTGGAAGCGGATTTGACGGGGCTACGCATTTCGAAGACGGATGTCGTTGATCATTGCATCCCAAAAGTCGCGCAGGCCCTCGGAGAGGACTGGTCTTCCGATCGGCTGAGTTTCGCGGCTGTAACCTCTGCAAGCGCACACCTTTACGGATTATGCAAATCATTCGGACAAAGCTGGGACAACATTCGCCCGAAGATGAATGCGCGGGCCTTGCTTCTGGCTACATTCGGTCGGGAAAGCCACATCATAGGACCCGCGGTACTTGCCGATCATTTACGTCGCCGTGGCCATTCGGTGCAGCTGCATCCCGATGCGACCGCAGTTTCCTTGCGCGACCAACTGGCCTGCGATCAGTTCGACGCATTGCTTGTTTCGGTGTCGACATGGCGCGCGCTTGAAACCGCCACGAAAGCAATTAAAACCCTGAAAGAGAGCGAAACTGACGTGCCCATTCTTCTTGGCGGTGCGATTTTGAATGAAGATGGATTCGACGTGTCAGTAACGGCCGCCGATGTGACGACAAACGATATAGACAAAGCCCTCGACGCCATTAAAGGCGCCGACATTCTACTGAGAGTAGCAGAATGAAGGCGGGCGGCATCGCAACCTGGGCCGAGGGCCCGGTGCCGGTAATTGAGCCGGAGTACCTTACGGGAATACTTGCCGCCGCTTGCGATCTTGCCTTCGTGGTATCTGTAGATGGCATCGTACGTTCCATCCTCATCGACGATGAGACGAAGGATCACGCGCGCCTCGGGCATTGGGCTGGAAAACCGATGCAGCAGTTTCTGACATCGGAAAGCATTGGGAAATTTGAAGCGGCTCTTGATACCCTAGGCGTCGCCAAACAGATCACGCGACCCGTCGAATTGAACCATCAAGACAAGTCCGAGTGGCAATATCCAGTACGCTATTCGTTTCATCTGGTCGGGCCCGATGCGTCGGTTTTGATGCTGGGTCATGACCTGCGCCTTGTCGCAGAAACGCAGGAACAGCTTGTTCAGGCACAGTTTGCACTAGAGCGCGGATACGAAGAGCGACGCGAATACGACGCGCGGTACCGAATGTTGATGACGACATCCAGTGATGCATTTCTTTTTGCTTCGGCCTTCGATGGACGTATTCGCGACGTCAACCCCGCCGCCGCGCGCCTGTTGGGCGCAGAACGCGACGATTTGATTGGCGTTCCCTTGGCGCAAGAATTCAAACACAGGCGCCGCGGCGAGTTTGTCGAGAAGCTGATTTCGCTGGCAACGTCTGATTTTGGAGAGGAAGTTCAGGCCCAAACGGTACGAGGACGGCGCGACGTTCGGATTACCCCGACTGTTTTCCGCGCTGCCGGCGAACGTCTAATGATCTGCCGGTTGCAGTCCGATTCCACCGACGCCAGAAGTAACGATCGTTTGCTGGATACGATGGGCGCGCTGTTCCACAAAAGTACCGATGCCATCGTTTTGACCGACACACGCGGCTTGGTGCTGGAAGTTAACGAAGCCTTCCTTGAGATCGCGGATGTCGCAAGCTTGTCTGACGTCAAGGCCAGAAGTCTGTCTGAGTTTTTGCAGCGCGGTCAGATTGACCTTAGCGTCATGCTCGAAAACGCAATACGTTCGGGCCATATGCGTGTGTATGCCACCAAGTTGGCCAACGAATTCGGCGCACGCGCTTCGGTCGAGATTTCGGTTGTCTACATCAACGATCAAGATCGTCCAACCGTTGGTTTCATCATGCGAGATGCCAGCCGGGCAGAAACCATCCGAAGTGCTGCGAAAGGGTCCGGACAAGCTGACACCTCAAGCCACAACGTCGTTGAACTTGTTGGTTCTGCCCCGCTGAAAGAAATCGTGGCCGAAACCAATGAGGTGATCGAGCGTATGTGCATCGAAACGGCCGTTGAACTGACCCGCAACAACCGTGCCGCCGCTGCCGAGATGTTGGGCCTATCGCGTCAAAGTCTGTATGTGAAACTTCGCAAATACGGTCTGTTGAAGCGCGAAGACTAGGCACATACCAAAGCGCCGAGTTTCGCACCCTACCAAAATTAGAGTCAAGGCGATGTATGGTCTGGCGTTACACTTGCGCGACTCGCACTGTCATGCAAAGTTGACACATGACCGTCTCAACGGATCTTCAAACGCGCAGCCTGCCAGAACCGGTGGCCATGCTGACCCTCATCAAGCCGGTCACATGGTTTCCACCGATGTGGGCTTATCTGTGTGGCGCAGTTTCGGCGGGCACGGCTACAACCGGACAATGGGGGCTTATTCTACTGGGCATTATTCTTGCGGGCCCCATCGTATGCGGAATGAGCCAGGCCGCAAATGACTGGTGCGACCGCGGTGTTGACGCAATCAATGAACCAGAACGCCCGATACCCTCGGGCCGCATTCCGGGGCGCTGGGGGCTTTGGATCGCTCTGACGATGTCGGGTCTGTCCCTAGTAGTTGGATGGCAATTAGGGCCCTGGGGCTTTGCGGCCACCGTTGCGGGAGTTTTGGCAGCGTGGGCGTATTCCGCCGAGCCGCTGCGGCTCAAGAAATCCGGTACTCTCGGACCAGGTCTTGTTGGCCTAAGCTACGAAACTCTTCCTTGGCTGACGGGCGCCGCTGTGCTGAGTGCTGGTGCACCAAGTTGGCCAGTGATCATCGTTGCTGTCTTTTACGGGATCGGCGCGCATGGCATCATGACACTGAACGATTTCAAGGCGCTTGAGGGTGATCGACAAACAGGTGTCAATTCACTGCCAGTAACGCTTGGGCCTGAACGTGCGGCGCGAGTGGCGTGCTGGGTGATGGTTTTACCGCAGCTTGCTGTGATCGCGCTTTTGGTATTTTGGGATCGGCCCATTCACGCATTGGGCGTCGCTGCGGTGCTGGTCGGGCAAGCGGCAGCGATGCGTGTCATGCTTCGCGATCCCAAGGCTCGTGCGCCTTGGTACAATGGAACCGGTGTACTATTGTACGTAAGTGGCATGATGATAGCCGCCTTTGCCCTTAGGGGCCTGACATGACTCTTGGCTGGGGTGGGATCGTTCGGCTTTGCATGGTCAATGCCGCCATCGGCGGGTTGTCTGCCCTGCCCATCAATCTGTTCAATCGTTTGATGACGGTCGAATTGGCCCTGCCCGCGCTCTTGCCGGGTTTTCTGGTTGCCCTGCATTATGCCGTGCAAATCACGCGTCCAATGTGGGGACATCGCTCGGATGCGCAGGGCGGTCGCACACCTTTTATCATCGGTGGCCTGGCCTGTGTGGGGTTTGGCCTTGTCGCCACGGCGTGGGGCATTGCGTATGCGCCCAACCTGTCAATCGCCCTTCTGGTCTGGACCCTGGCCTATATGCTGATTGGGTTCGGGATAGGCGCGGCCGGGACAAGCTTCCTTGCCCTTCTGGCAACTGCTGCACCGGATGAACGCAAGGGTGCCGCGGCTACGATTGCCTGGCTTACCCTGATTGCCGGCGCAATCCTCGCGTCCGTGGGCGCCGGGATTGCGCTTGACCCATACTCCCACGAACGTCTGATGGTGGTGGTGCCCAGCGTCGCGGTGATCGCCATTATCCTTTCTGTCCTTGCCACGTGGAACATTGAGGCGCGGCTTGGCCCTGCGCCCAAGCCCGAGAGCCCGGTCCTGCGAGAGGCGCTGGCGGCAACTTGGAATGACCCGGCGGCACGGGCTTTTACCGGATTTGTATTTCTGTCGATCTTCGCGTTTTACCTTAGCGAGTTGATCCTCGAGCCTTTCGCAGGACATATACATGGGCTGACGCCGGATGCGTCGACGAAACTCTCCGGCGGAAAAGACGGCGCAGCACTGACAGGAATGATCATGGCAGGTGTTCTGTCCACGTTGGGTTTTGGCAGCTTGCGCGGATGGGCTGTGATTGGGTGTATCGTCTCGGCTTTTGGCCTTATCGGCCTTGGCGCTGGCGCATCGTTGGTGGTCTTTACCGTGATCCTCGGCCTTGGAAACGGACTTTTCGTCGTTGGCGCAATTGGATCCATGATGCGTCTTGCTGCTTCCAAAGAAGGGGCAACAGGCACACGTATGGGGGTGTTTGGCGCCGCACAGGCGATCGCAGCAGGGCTTGCCGGCCTTGTCGCAACCGGCACGCTGGATCTTGCACGCCTCGCGCTGACCGATGGCGCGGCCTATGCGCTTGTCTTCAGTTTTGAAGCAATTCTGTTCCTCGCGGCCGCATTGGTGGCGATGCGACTACTGAAACCCACACCAATCCTGCAACCAGGGGAGTGAAGGATGAAATATGATGTCATCGTGGTCGGAGGCGGCCCCGCAGGGGCAACCGCCGCGGAAGACCTTGCGCGCAGTGGCGTTTCAGTCGCACTTCTTGACAGGGCCGGACGCATAAAGCCCTGCGGCGGGGCGATTCCACCCCGTCTCATGCAAGACTTTCACATTGGCGAAGAGCAATTGCTGACCAAAGTCACGACCGCGCGCATGATCTCACCCACCGGACGCAAGGTGGATATCCCGATTGAGAATGGCTATGTCGGCATGGTTGATCGAAAAGATTTCGATCCATTCTTACGAGATCGGGCTGTCGACGCTGGCGCTGATCTGTTCGAAGGCACTTTCCTGAAGATCACGCGCGAAAAGGGTCATCCCACGGTGTACTACCGTGAAAAGGCCAGTGCCGAGACGTTGACGCTTGACGCCAAAATTGTGATCGGCGCAGACGGCGCCAAATCGCGCGTTGCTCTGTCCGAGGTGGATGGGGCCGACAAGGTTCCACTTGTGTTCGCTTATCACGAGATCATCGCGGCGCCTCCAAAGACCGATGTCTATGATCCCGAGCGCTGCGATGTCGTCTATGATGGCGCGATAAGTCCAGACTTTTATGGCTGGGTGTTTCCGCACGGTACCACGACTAGTGTGGGCATGGGCACTGAGAACCCCGATGTCAGCTTGAAAGACGCGACCGCGGCCCTTCGGCGGGCTTCAGGCCTTGAAGACTGCGAAACGATCCGTAAAGAAGGCGCGCCGATCCCACTTCGGCCGATGGACCGGTGGGACAACGGGAAAGATATCGTTCTGGCCGGTGATGCAGCGGGAGTTGTTGCACCAAGCTCGGGTGAGGGCATTTACTATGCAATGATGGGTGGTCGCGTTGCGGCCACGGCGGCCGCTGCATCGTTGGCGTCGGGACGCGTCTCGGACCTAAAGCTTGCCAGAAAACTGTTTATGGGGGAGCACAAAATGGTCTTCCGCGTCCTTCGATCGATGCAAGACGCCTACTACAAGTCAGACGAACGTCGGGAACGTTTTGTGTCACTGTGCCACGATGTTGACGTCCAGCGCTTGACCTTCGAAGCCTATATGAACAAGAAGCTGGTACGCGCCCGCCCGATGGCGCACTTGAAAATCGGCATTAAGAACCTTGCCCATTTGACCGGCTTAGTCCGACCGGAGCACACATGACGATCATGATTCCCACATGGGTCGATGGCGAATTGACCCCGGTTGAGAAGATGGACGCCCATATACGCGGTCTGCGGCACAAGGCCGTTTCTGTGTTTGTTCTTCAAGGCGACAATGTTCTGATCCAACGGCGAGCACTTGAAAAGTACCATACACCGGGTCTTTGGGCGAATACGTGCTGTACGCATCCCGAATGGGAAGAACCTGCGCTGGATTGTGCCATTCGCCGCTTGGATGAAGAGCTTGGGATCAACGGGCTTGAGCCTGTTTTTCGTGACAGGATCGAATACCGTGCGGATGTGGGCAACGGTCTTATGGAACATGAGGTCGTCGACCTGTTTACAGCCGAAGCGCCTGAAACGCTTAGCTTTACGCCAAATCCGGACGAGGTCATGGATACGCGCTGGATGACGTTTCGTGAGCTGCACCAGACCGTGATACGCTTCCCCAACCGGTTCACACCCTGGCTCAGGATTTACCTTGAGGAACATAGCGCAAGTATCTTTGGCGCGACTACATCCTAAGCGAATTGCCAGCAAACGCGTTAAGGGGTCAGGCGCGCGACGGCAGTTCGACGATTTTCCGATCAAGCCGTAGAATCTCGCTGGCTGTTTGGCATATGTGTTCGACGGTCAGCCCGGCATCGGCATACATCTCGGCCGGCGACGCTTGATGAATAAAGCGATCGGGAAGCGTCATCGGGCGCACGGCGAGGCCGTTATCAAGGCGCCCGGCTCGTGCAAGGTGGTGAAGCACCGCGGACCCAAAGCCACCATCTGATCCCTGTTCTAACGTGATCAGCCCGCCATGCTCACGCGCCAATCGGTCGATCATTTCGGTGTCCAGCGGCTTTGCAAAGCGCGCATCAGCTACGGTGACGTGGACGCCTTCGGCCTCCAACCTTTCAGCGGCAACCATGGCGTCGCCAAGTTGGGCACCGAATGACAAAATCGCCAAATCGGTCCCTTCGCGAACGATGCGTCCTTTCCCAATCTCCAAGACCTGGCCACGGTCCGGAAGGTCGATTCCAACGCCCGAGCCGCGAGGATAGCGGAACGCAATTGGGCCAGCGTCATGCGCAACTGCCGTGGCAATCATATGCACAAGCTCGGCCTCGTCTGCGGCTGCCATGACCGTGAAACCGGGAAGATTCGACAGGTATGCAATGTCGAATGCACCGGCATGTGTTGCGCCGTCCGCACCAACAAGGCCTGCCCGATCAATGGCAAAGCGCACCGGCAACCCTTGTAACGCGACATCGTGCACAATCTGATCATAGCCACGCTGTAGAAAGGTTGAATAGATCGCACAGAATGGGCGCAACCCGCTGGCGGCCATACCGGCGGCAAAAGTTACAGCATGCTGTTCTGCGATCCCGACATCGAAAACACGTGCTGGGAAACGGTCTTCTAAAATACTGACTCCGGTGCCCGACGGCATCGCAGCCGTGACGGCAACCACACGGGGGTCACGCGATGCCTCGTCGGCAAGCGCGTTGCCAAAGACACTCGTGTAACTTGGCGCATTCGGCTTTGACTTCGCCTGCGTCCCAGTTTCAACGTCGAATTTTGCAACACCGTGGTATTTGTCGGCACTGGCCTCGGCCGGCGCGTATCCCTTACCTTTGACAGTGCAGCAATGGATCAAGACCGGCCCTTCGGCGCGCGCCTTGGCGGTCCGAAGTGTAGACAGCAATTGTGTCATGTCGTGCCCATCGATAGGGCCCATGTAATCGAAGCCCAACTCCTCGAACAAGGTGCCGGACAAACCCTGACCGGTTACCAGTTGGCGCGCGCGACGGGCTCCGTCCCGCATGGGCGGCGGCATGAACGCTTCCATCCCCTCGGCAAGTGCCTTCATCGGCTCGGGTGTCGCAGCATATAGACCTGACAGATAGGAAGACATGGCGCCAACCGGTCGGGCGATCGACATTTCATTATCATTCAGGATAACGATCAATCGGCGCTCTTCGGCACCGGCATTGTTCAAGGCTTCATATGCCATTCCAGCACTAATTGACCCGTCTCCGATTACCGCAATCGCGTCGCCCGTCGGGCGTCCCATGTCGCGACCAACCGCAAACCCAAGCGCTGAAGAAATTGAGGTCGAGGAGTGGGCGGCACCGAATGGATCAAATTCGCTCTCATCGCGCTTCGTGAAGCCCGAAAGGCCACCCTTCTGACGCAGGGTCGTCATCCGGTCACGGCGTCCCGTCAGCACCTTGTGCGGATAACACTGATGCCCAACATCCCAGATCAACTTATCCATCGGCGTATTGAACACCGCATGAAGCGCGACAGTCAGCTCGACGACACCTAGCGAAGAACCAAGGTGCCCGCCCGTTTGCGAGACAACTTCGATCACTTCACGGCGCAATTCACTTGCAAGGGCTGTAAGTTGGCTGTCTTTCAGCCTTTTCAGATCCGATGGACCCGCGATCGTGTCAAGAAGTGGACGATCCGACATGAAAATGCTCCCTTCGTTCCCTGTTCCGGGCAAGTATGGCGGCGCATTCAGGGAACGGAGAATGCGCCGCCGTTTGTCCTGCTAAGCAGAACAGGGATGCGGGATGGTGCATCCCTTGTCCGGTCCCTGTTGCCCGCGGAACCGAACCTCGTTTGGCGACTGCCTTAGGGCAGCTCAATCACCTCGTCGGTAGATTGAAGCTGTGGCCTCCCCTATCGGCCCAAAGCCTCGGGCTCTCATTCCTGGCGGCAACTGTCGACTTTCGCCCCCCGTTGCCCCCCGTGGCCAGGGCAAGGCTGCTGGCATTCTTGGCCTGGCATGGCCCACAGCTACTCCGCCCGCAGAGATAGAGACGCTTGGAGGGGGTGAAGGGGAAACTCTAGAGGCAGCAAGTCAGGGCAGCCCAACAGCTCCCCCAACCCAGCCCCCAAACCCCCGAAAAATTCTCCAGCCCTCCCTTGC
>JBCCCA010000059.1:0-15732 GCA_039033735.1 Pseudomonadota bacterium | reverse complement strand
GCCGGTCAGTGAGAATATACCGACAAACGAAATCATCATGACGCCCGGCAAAAGCACCCAAGGCGGTACCGTCAGGATTTTGACGAAAATTTTGACCATTGGCACATTCATTGCCAGCAGCACGAAGTTCGCGATCAAAAGTGACGCAATCAAGCCCCATACGACCTCGGGTCGGTCTGTGAAAAGCGTCGGGCCCGGAGTGATATTTAGTGTCATAAGAAGTGCAAGCAGGACGGCTGTTGTTCCTGAACCCGGCACCCCAAGCGTCAGCATGGGGACAAGCGCACCGCCAGCTGCCGAGTTGTTCCCGGCCTCGGGCGCAATGACGCCCTGCGGTTCGCCTGTTCCAAACCCGCTGCGGTCGCCGCCGCGCCACTTCTTCTCGCCAACATACGCTAGAAAGGAGCCAAGAGACGCGCCAGCACCCGGCAAAACGCCGGCGATGAAGCCAATGATACTGCAACGGATCATCGTGCCAATTCCGCGCACAAGGTCCCGAACGGGCAACGTGACTTTCTCGAGCTTCACACCGATTGAGGACCCTTTGCCGTGGCTTTCGATAAAGATGAAAACCTCGGCGACGGCAAAGAGACCAACGATCGCCACAAGAAAGTCGATCCCGTCCATCAGGTGCAAATTCCCGCCAGTCAGTCGAGGCATACCGGTTTGGTTGTCAAGCCCGACCACAGCGATCGCAAGGCCAATACACGAAGCCAATGCGGCTTTCGCCTGGTTCTTGGACGCAATCCCACCCAGCGTCGAAAATGCCAGAAGATAGAGTGCAAAGTACTCGGCTGGGCCAAATTGGTAGGCAATCCGCGACAGGATTGGGGCTAGCAACATCAAGCCAATCGTCGCAAACAGTGCGCCGAAGAAACTTGCAAAGCCCGAAAGGACCAGGGCATCGCCGGCACGGCCAGCCTTGGCCATGGGATAACCATCAAGCGTTGTCATCAACGCAGGTTCATCCCCTGGGATATTCAGCAGGATTGATGAGATGCGCCCGCCGTACATCGCGCCGTAGTAAACGGAGGTCATCAGCACGAGCGACGACGTCGCATCAAGGCCAAGGGAAAAGGCAAGTGGGATCAGGATCGCGACGCCGTTCGATGGGCCAAGACCGGGCAACGCGCCGATAATTGTTCCCAGAAAACAGCCAACGACGGCAAGGAAAAGTGTGAACGGAGACAGTGCAACACTGAAACCAAGCGCAAGGTTGCTTAGAAGTTCCATTCTAGAGCCAACCTTTCGGAAAAGGCTGAAGGCCTAATCCAAGCGCGTACTTGAAAACGAAAAACAGACCGATCGAAAGCGCGACCCCGGTGATTGCCGCCGGTATAGTACGGGGCGAAATCTGGAAGCTCAGGATTGCCGCGCAGACCGCTGTTGGGATCATGAAACCCAACGGTTTGATCGTGTAGGCGTAGCCAACCATTACGAGGACCGATATTGACAGCACACCAAAGGTTTTAAGGCTTGGCCAGTCAGGATCGGTATCGGGTTGGAAGACCATCACCACGCCACAAAGCGTGGCAATAGCGGCCAAGATCAGGGGGAAAGTCTTCGATCCAACTGGATCGGACATGAAGCTGGTCTGTATCTGAAGCGCACCCGCCGCATAAGCGAGTGCGCATAGGATGATGACCACTCCGAAGAGCCGGTCGGATTTCATCACTGGATAACGCCGATTTCTTTCGAAAGCTCGACTGTCTCAGCGATGACGCCGTCAACCCAGCTTTGGAAATCACCACCGACTTTGGTGAACGGCGCAAGACCGTTTGCCGCCATAGCTTCTTTCCATTCGTCACTGTCGGCGACTGCCTGCAGTTTGGCGCCCCAAGCTTCAAAATCGGCATCGCTGATGTCCTTAGGGACATAAAGACCACGCCAATTCACGGCGACCACATCAAAGCCCTGCTCCTTTGCCGTTGGCACATCTTCAAAGCCAGGAACGCGTTCTTCCGTAAGCACGGCCAGTGCGCGCACTTCACCCGATTGCAGGAAGCCCACGATTTCCGACATGTCGCCGGTCATTCCTTGGGTAAAGCCACCAATCGTTTGGGTGATCGCGTCGGCGCCACCATCGACACCAATGTATTTGACATTGGTGATGTCGGTGAACCCGGCATCTTTTAGAACCATCAAGACCTTCAAGTGATCGAAGCCACCTGCAGCCGAGCCGCCTGCGAAAGCGACCGAACCGGGATCTGCCTTTATTGCATCGACCATATCGCCTAACGACTGGAAAGGGCTGTCTGCCGAGACGACAATCACGCCGGGGTCCGCCCCGATTGCGCCGACGAAGCGCACTTGGTCCGCCGTCAAACCGGCATAGGCATTCTGAGCAAGACGCGTTGCCGTCGCCTGTGAGGCAGCAACAATCAAATCCGTGTCGTCTGCGCGTTCGTTTACCACATGACTGAACGCAAGCCCACCACCGCCACCGGCCATGTTGGTGACCTGTACGGGGTTATCGACCTGTCCGATGTCGTGAAGAATTTTGCCAATCTGGCGGCACGTGAAATCCCAACCTCCACCGGGGTTTGCCGGTGCAATACACTCAGCGGCAAGTGTCGCGCTGCCCACGACAGAAAAAGTCGCACCCAGAACGAGCGCGCGGAAATTAAGCGTCATAGTAGTCCTCCCATTTGTGCGGGGCTTGTCGTTGCAAGACCCCTTAGAAGCTTAACGACGCTCGGTCACGCATTGCAAGTCTGGCATGCGGCCTGTTCACGCAATAGAGCGGCGCTGTATTGCGCAATAATGCCCTTTGTTCTATTCGACCCGCACAGCGCCGAAGCCCGCGGCGCTTGAAATCACTTCAAAGCGAAGGACGAGGAAATCATGAGCGCGACCGATCGCCCCGACATTTTGTATACCAAGGTAGACGAAGCGCCCGAGCTGGCCTCGGCATCACTTTTGCCGATCATTCAATCCTTTGCAAAAGCTGCAGGCGTCACGGTCGGGACGAAAGACATTTCCCTTGCTGGGCGTATCCTTGCAGCGTTCACGGATCACCCGGATGATCTGGCCGAATTGGGACAACTGGTTAAAACAGCGGACGCGAATGTCATCAAGCTTCCAAACATTTCGGCGTCGATCCCGCAGCTGAAAGGCACTATCGCTGAGCTTCAAAGCCAAGGCCATGCGGTGCCGGACTATCCAGAAGACCCTTCAAGCGATGAAGAGAAAGCCGTTCGCGACAGGTACGACGCCATCAAGGGTTCGGCGGTGAACCCGGTTCTGCGCGAGGGAAATTCCGATCGCCGTGCCGCGAAAGCCGTCAAAAACTATGCCATGGCGAACCCGCATTCGATGGGAGTGTGGAGCGCCGACAGCAAGACCAGTGTCGCGTCCATGAATGGGGGTGATTTCTTTTCAAACGAAGTCTCGGCCACGATTTCGGCTGCACAGGTGGGCGACGCAAAGATCGAGTTTGTGTCTACCGAAGGTGCAGCCACCGTTCTGAAAGACGGATTGCAGATTGAAGAAGGTACCGTGGTCGATGCGACGTTTATGTCGGCCAAGGCGCTTCGTGCATTTCTCGCACAGCAGATTGAAGCGACGCAGGCGGAAGGCACATTGTTTTCGCTTCACCTCAAGGCGACGATGATGAAAGTTTCGGACCCGATCCTTTTCGGACACGCGGTTTCAATTTTCCTCGAAGATGTTTTCGCTAAACACGCCGATACTTTCGCGGCCCTCGGCGTGAACCCAAACTTCGGAATTGGCGATTTGGAGGACAAGATTGCCACGCTTTCGTCGGACAAGGCCGCTGAGATCGAAGATGACATCAAAGCCGCTTATGCCGCGCGCCCTCCGATGTACATGGTGAATTCGGACAAAGGGATCACCAACCTTCATGTTTCGTCCGACGTTATCATCGACGCGTCTATGCCTGCATTGATCCGTGCTGGCGGCAAGGGCTGGGGACCGGATGGAAAAGAGGCGGATTCGCGCTGTGTCATTCCCGACAATTCATATGCGCCAGTCTATGATGAGACGATAGAGTTCTTCAAAGAGAACGGAGCGCTGGACCCAACAAGCAGTGGCGCCGTACAGAATATTGGCTTGATGGCGCAAAAGGCCGAAGAATATGGATCGCACCCGACCACCTTCGAAGCGCCAGCCAATGGCACGATCCGTTACGTTCTTGCATCTGGCGAAGTTCTCCACTCGCATGAGGTTGAAGCTGGAGATATCTGGCGCTCGGCGACAACAAAAAAAGCGCCAATCCAAGACTGGATCAAGCTTGCAATATCACGACAGGCTGCAACCGGGCTCCAAGCCATCTTCTGGCTAGACAGTGAACGTGCGCATGATGCAGAGCTGATCAAGTACGTTGAGCCTATTCTTGAAGCTGCAGGTGTTTCCGACAAGTTTCAGATTATGGCGCCACGCGCGGCCACACGTTTGACCCTGGAGACGATCACGAAGGGAGCGGACAGTATTGCGATCACGGGCAACGTGCTGCGCGATTATCTGACCGACCTTTTCCCAATCCTCGAGCTTGGAACCTCAGCAAAAATGCTGTCCATCGTAAAACTGATGAACGGTGGCGGATTGTTCGAAACTGGTGCGGGTGGCTCGGCGCCGAAACACGTGCAGCAGCTACAGGCCGAGAACCACCTGCGCTGGGACTCGCTGGGCGAGTTCTGTGCCCTTGGCGAAAGCTTCGATTTCTTCGCTGAAACGTCAGGCAATGCTAAAGCAGCGGTTATGGCTAAGGCCATCGAGGCCGCGACACAGGGTGTGCTTGATCATGATCGCAGCCCTGGGCGCAAAGTTGGTCAGCCAGACAACCGCGACAGCCACTTCTGGTTTGCGCTGTACTGGGCCGAGGCGCTGGCCAATCAAAATGAGGATAGCGAACTGGCAGCGCATTTCGCGCCCATAGCGGAGGCGTTGCGGTCGCAAGCCGATACGATTGTCTCCGAGCTGCAAGCTGGGCGAGGTGGCCCGGTGGACACTGGTGGTTACTATAACCCGGACCCGGAAAAACTCACCGATGTCATGCGCCCAAGTGCGACGTTAAACTCGATAATCGGATAACCCGAAGCCTGGGGCCTGGCGGCCCCTAGCTTATATTCACTCATTTTCGGCAGCGGCGTCTGCCTTTTCCCGCGTCTCAGCTGCTTTTTCGGCAGCGGCTTCGGCTTTTTCAGCTTTGGTTTCAGCGTTTTGAGCTTGGTTCTCGGCCTTTTCCGCAGCCGCGTCCGCCTTTTCGGCCCTTGTCTCGGCAGTTGCGCTGGCCTTCTCAGCATTGGCCTGCGCTTTTTCAAGGTTATCTGCAGCTTTTTCCGCGGCAGCAATGTTCTTGTCTGTCGGTTTGTCGATGGCTTTCTGCGCCTTCGCTGCGGCCTTTTCTGCCTTTTTCAAAGCATTTGCTGCGACCCGCTCGGCACGTTCTGCAGCCTTCTGAGCGCGTTCGGCCTGCTTTTGCGCGCGCTCATCAGCTTTTTTAGCCCGCGCGGCCGCTTTTTCGGCTTGGGCCGCAAGCCGCTCGGCACGCTTTGCTTGCTTTTCGGCGCGTTTCGCAAGTTTGGACGCGGAAGCATTCGCTGTGGGAAGCTCTGATTTTTCTTCACTGGCTTCAGCGGGCCGCTGAGGGCGTTGGTCACCTTCGTCGATCACGCGCGAGCGACTGACGTCGTTGCACATAGAGAACATGAGGAATTGCGAGCATCGTTCGCCATTTGCATGCGCAGTCGTCGAGGCGACAGGCACCATCAGGGCAGCGATAACAGGCAGAGAAAAAATGGAATACTTCATGGGCTCACTCACAACTCAAACAACGTGCAGAATTGATTAACTTAGAATTGTGCCAAAACTTGATGCAAATTATTGTCAAATTTGAGTTCATTTCGTGAGATCGCTCAACGTGCTGCACGTGTTTACTTGGTCCCATTTTGTGAAGGGTCGCGGCGATTTGCACCTTGTCCGACTGAGCGACGACGACTAAGCACACGATAACAAATTCGAGGTGCCAGACATGCCCAACTTGGTCACTATCTTTGGCGGATCAGGCTTTGTCGGCCGCTACATTGCTCAACGCCTTGCACGACAGGGGTGGCGCGTCCGTGTGGCTGTACGGCGCCCAAACGAGGCGCACTTTGTTCGGCCCTATGGGCGGGTGGGGCAAGTTGAGCCCGTTTTCTGTAATATCCGCAATGACGAAAGTGTACGACAAGCAACGATGGGCGCCGACGCGGTCGTAAATTGCGTTGGCACCTTCGATGCTAGCGGCAAGAATAACTTTGATGCGGTACAATATGAAGGCGCTGCCCGGATTGCCCGTATCGCAGCCGAACTTGGTGTGGCGCGCATGGTCCACCTCTCTGCTATTGGCGCGGATGTGAATGGCGCGAGCCGATATGCACAGACAAAAGGGAAAGGCGAAGCTGCAATCCTCGAAGCTTTTCCTTCGGCTATCATACTGCGCCCCTCGGTGATCTTCGGCCCGGAAGATCAGTTCTTTAATCGCTTTGCTGGGATGGCACGCACCAGCCCCGTGGTTCCGCTTGTGGGCGCTACGACCAAGTTTCAGCCGGTCTATGTTGACGATGTTGCTCACGCGGCGGAAAAGGGCGTGCTTGGCGATGCTACTGCCGGTGTTTACGAACTGGGCGGGCCAGATGTGAGCACTTTCTGCGAGTTAATCGAACAGATGCTTGTCATCGTGCGTCGGCGTCGTTTGATTGTATCGCTTCCGTTTTGGCTGGGTTCAGTTATGGGCCGCGTAACAGGATTTTTGTCCGCCGTCACGGGCGGGCTGGCACCGCAACCGATCACGTTGGATCAAGTGAAGTCTTTGCGCGCTGACAATGTGGTGTCCGATGAAGCGATGAACTTGTCAGACATGGGAATCGCACCGCAGTCCATCGAAGCGATTGTGCCGTCCTATCTTTGGCAGTTCCGCCCCTCGGGCCAATATGCCGAGCTGAAGGAAAGCGCACGCAATCTTCGCTAACTGTATGCAATCGCAAGAAGTACGATGCCTAGCGCGATACGGTAGATCACGTAAGGCGTGAACGAAACGCTTTTGAGTAGACGCATCATGAAATGTAAGGCTGCTAGGGCCGCAAAAAATGCAAAGGCTGCTGCAATCATGCTGTCGCGTGCGGCAGCGGCATCCAATGAGTTCGCGACTTCGAATCCGATGAGCGTGCCTGACGCGAGGATCGTTGGGATCGACATCAGCATTGCCAGTCGCGCAGCGTCTTCGCGGGCATAGCCCAAACTGCGCGCACCGGTAATGGTTATCCCGGACCGTGATGTTCCTGGGATCAGTGCTAAGACTTGCCAAAACCCCATGATAACAGCGTCTTTCAACGACCAGTCCTTTGCCGTCTTAGTGTCTTGACCGTGCTGATCAGCCCAATACAGGAAAACTCCGAAGACAAGTGTTGTCCATCCGACCACTGCAATCGATCGTAGGTTTTCATCTGCACCCGAAAGCTTTAGCAGAAGGCCCGCGACCACAACAGGGATGGTGCCGACGATCAAGCCCAGGGCAAGTCGCGCATCGGGATTTGTCATGTCGCCGATCTTCAACAAGCCGCTAAACGCACGCAGCACGTCGCGTCGAAAATAAAGAATGACAGCGCCCAAGGTTCCGACATGAACGGCCACATCTATCACAAGCCCCTGATCCGCTAACCCAGTGAGATTCGGCAGCAAAATCAGATGACCAGATGAGGATACGGGCAGAAATTCCGTTACACCCTGCACGATGGCTACCAGAATGAGGTGAAAAATTGGCATGCCACAAGTCTCGTTTGGACGATAACCGTCACACTAACGTATTGAGAATTTGAGGATAGATCAAATTTAAGACCGGTTCGGACCGAAAAATAGTGAAGTATCGCGGCGCACGTTTCTCTATCAAGAGTATTTTTTGTAAATAGGTCAGTAATGGTGACTTTTAATTTCAAAATTATCCGTTAAACAGTGCGTCTCGGGTATCGGAGGGCGGAATGGCCGACAATCCTATGTTGAAATTCGTAACAGTCGGGCGGGACATGCCTACAAAGCGCGATGCCAGCGTGCGGAAGGAAGATTTCCACGAGATATATGCCGAATACGCCAAGGCCAAGGCCGAAGAACAATCCGCGCGCTGCAGTCAGTGTGGTGTCCCGTATTGCCAGTCACACTGCCCCTTGCACAACAATATCCCGGATTGGCTGAAGCTGACTGCCGAAGGCCGTTTGCGGGAAGCTTATGACGTAAGCCAAGCCACCAATACGTTTCCCGAGATTTGCGGACGAATTTGCCCGCAGGATCGCCTGTGCGAGGGTAACTGTGTGATCGAACAATCAGGCCACGGCACGGTGACGATCGGGTCGGTTGAGAAGTACATCACTGACACCGCTTGGGAAGAAGGCTGGGTACAACCCATCGTTCCTGCACAAGAAAGGCCTGAAAGTGTTGGTATAATCGGGGCAGGACCTGGCGGTCTTGCAGCAGCTGACATGCTGCGCCGGGCCGGGGTGCAGGTAACGATCTATGATCGCTACGATCGCGCTGGTGGACTAATGACTTATGGCATTCCTGGTTTCAAGCTTGAGAAAGACGTCGTCGTTCGGCGCAACAAACAACTCGAAGACAGCGGTGTGACGTTTCAGCTTAGTTGCAACGTTGGCGAAGACATCTCGTTCGAGGATATTCGTGCAAAGCACGATGCGATCATTGTCGCTACCGGCGTATACAAAAGCCGCGACCTTCAGGCGCCAGGCAGTGGGGCTAAGGGGATCGTCCGTGCGATTGACTATCTGACCGCTTCGAATCGTAAAAGCTTTGGGGATGACGTCCCCGAGTTTGACAGCGGAGAGCTAAGCGCGGAAGGCAAACGCGTCGTCGTCATCGGCGGTGGTGATACGGCGATGGACTGTGTGCGCACTGCCGTTCGCCAAGGGGCGACCAGCGTAAAATGTCTCTATCGCAGGGATCGCGCCAATATGCCGGGCTCGCAGCGCGAGGTTGCCAATGCCGAAGAAGAGGGCGTGGAATTTGTTTGGCTCTCAGCCCCGAAAGGTTTCACAGGCGACGCGGTATCCGGCGTAGTGACCCAAAAGATGCGTCTAGGGGCGCCGGATGCGACAGGTCGCCAGGTTCCACAGATCATTGAAGGCGCGGATTATGTTGAGGACGCTGATTTGGTGATCAAGGCCCTTGGATTCGAACCGGAAGACCTGCCTAAACTATGGGGTGTCGACGGCCTTGAAGTGACTCGTTGGGGCACAATTAAGGCTGACTTCCGGACCCATGAGACAAGCCTACAAGGCGTCTACGCGGTGGGTGACATTGTCCGCGGGGCCTCGCTTGTTGTTTGGGCAATCCGCGATGGGCGCGAGGCGGCCGATGCGGTTCTGGAACGCTTTGCAACGGCAGCAATCGCTGCTGAATGACAGGTAACGTGGCCGTCTGACGACCCCACGATGTAAGGATGAAATAAATTGGCATCGAAAACAGGAAGCTGCCTTTGCGGCGAAGTCGAATACGAGTTGGTCGAAGAACCCACCAGCTATGGTGCATGCCATTGCAACATGTGCCGGAAGTTTTCAGGTGGCATTGAACTGGGCATTCAGGTTCCGCCAGGCGGCGTCCGTTTTGTCCCGACGGACAAACTGGCAGTCTATGAGTCCTCGGAATGGGCCGAGCGTGGGTTCTGCATGCTGTGCGGGTCCAGCGTGTTTTGGCGGTTGACGGCAGAAGGCCCGATGCACGGTATGTTTAGTATCGCAGCCGGAACGCTGGAAGATATGTCGGGCATGGAGTTCGACACCGAAGTTTACATTGATCACAAGCCCGAAAGCCACGCCTTCGCGGGAGAGCGGAGGCGGATGACCGAAGCCGAAGTGCTTGCCGCCGCTGGCGTGGATACTGGAGACAGCACATGATCAAATATGATGCCGATTGGGTCACGTCCGAAGAAACGCGTCGGGCGTGGATGGCGAAAAACAGTCTCTATTCCAAGGATACTGAGCATGCTTCCTGTGGCGTTGGCCTTGTAGTGGCGATCAACGGGAAGCCGTCCCGAAAGGTCGTCGAAAACGGGATCGACGCGCTGAAAGCTGTTTGGCATCGGGGTGCCGTCGATGCGGACGGCAAGACAGGGGATGGAGCGGGCATTCATGTGCAGATTCCGGCCCAGTTCTTCTATGATCAAGTCAAGCGGACGGGTCACGAACCCCGGAAGAACGAACTGCTTGCCGTGGGGCAGGTGTTTCTGCCTCGCACGGACTTCGGCGCACAGGAGACGTGTCGAACCATTGTCGAAACCGAGATCTTGCGGATGGGCTACTACATTTACGGTTGGCGCCACGTCCCGGTGGAAATTGGTGTACTTGGCGAAAAAGCGAACGCAACACGTCCCGAGATCGAACAGATTCTGATTTCGAACTCAAAAGGCGTAGACGAAGAAACGTTCGAGCGCGAACTTTACGTCATCCGTCGTCGAATTGAGAAGGCGGCTGCTGCCGCGCAAGTGCCGCAGCTTTACCTGGCAAGCCTGTCCTGCCGGTCCATCATCTACAAAGGCATGATGTTGGCCGAACAGGTGGCCGAGTTCTTCCCTGATTTAAAGGACGAGCGGTTCGAAAGCGCTTTTGCTATCTATCACCAGCGCTATTCGACTAACACTTTCCCGCAATGGTGGTTGGCGCAGCCGTTCCGCATGTTGGCGCACAATGGTGAGATCAATACGCTGAAGGGCAATGTCAATTGGATGAAAAGCCACGAGATCCGTATGGCGTCATCGACCTTTGGGGACACGGCCGAGGACATAAAGCCGATCATTCCGAACGGCGCGTCGGACTCAAGCGCTCTGGATGCCGTGTTCGAAGTCCTTGTGCGCGCAGGGCGCAATGCACCGATGGCCAAAACCATGTTGGTGCCTGAGAGTTGGTCGAAACAGGCGATTGAACTGCCGGAGAGCTGGCGCGATATGTACAACTACTGCAACGCAGTGATGGAGCCATGGGACGGTCCGGCAGCATTGGCAATGACGGATGGACGCTGGGTTTGCGCAGGTCTGGATCGGAACGGATTGCGACCAATGCGCTATACCGTGACCGGCGATGGGTTGCTGATTGCAGGCTCGGAGACTGGTATGGTACCTACTGACGAGGCGACCGCGGTTGAGAAAGGTGCACTTGGACCCGGCCAGATGATTGCCGTCGACATGGTGGACGGCAAACTGTTCCACGACACAGCCATCAAGGACGCGCTAGCATCCAGTCAACCGTTCGGTGAATGGGTTGGCAAGATCGTCGAGTTGGACGAAGAGCTTTCGGGCTTGAGCGAGAAGACCCTTTTTGAGGGTAGCGAATTGCGGCAACGACAGGTTGCTGCAGGATACTCGATTGAAGAGCTCGAGCAAATCCTTGCGCCGATGGCTGAGGATGGGAAAGAAACACTGGCATCGATGGGGGACGACACGCCCTCGGCCGTTCTGTCAAAGCATAACCGGCCGCTTAGCCATTTCTTCCGCCAAAACTTCAGCCAAGTGACCAATCCGCCCATTGACTCGTTGCGCGAGTATCGCGTGATGAGCCTGAAAACGCGGTTCGGAAACCTGAAGAACGTGTTGGACCAAGACAGTAGTCAGACCGAGATCATCGTGCTCGACAGTCCGTTTGTCGCCAACGCACAATTCGAAAGACTGCGCCAGGCCTTTGAAGGCACCATGGTCGAAATCGACTGTACTTTTGCGGCAGATGCGGGACCGGGTGCGTTGCAAGCCGCGCTTGAGCGCATTCGCTCGGAAGCCGAAGATGCCGTTCGATCCGGCGCGGGCCACCTTGTTCTAACGGATCAAAACCAAGGCCCCGGGATGGTTGCGATGCCCATGATCCTGGCAACAAGTGCCGTGCATAGCTGGCTGACACGCAAGGGCCTTCGGACGTTCTGTTCCTTGAACGTGCGTGCGGCAGAATGTGTTGACCCACATTACTTCGCGGTCCTGATTGGCTGCGGCGCAACAGTAGTTAACGCCTATTTGGCAGAAGACTCGATCGCAGATCGTATTAACCGCGGTTTGATCGAAGGCAGTTTGACTGAGGCGGTGGCCCGATATCGCAAAGCGATTGATGCGGGCCTTTTGAAGATTATGTCCAAGATGGGCATCAGCGTAATCTCATCTTACCGCGGTGGACTGAACTTCGAAGCCGTGGGCCTGTCGCGCGCCATGGTGAACGAATATTTCCCCGGCATGCACAGCCGCATTTCCGGCATTGGTGTCGCGGGTATTCAGAACAAAGTCGAGGACCTGCACGCCAAAGGTTTCCTTCGGGACACCGTTCTGCCGATTGGCGGGTTCTACAAAGCAAGAAAGTCCGGTGAAACTCATGCATGGGAAGCGACGTCGATGCATCTGATGCAGGCGGCGTGTGACCGGGCATCCTATGCAATGTGGAAGCAGTATTCGGCCAAGATGCGGTCTGCACCGCCGATCCACCTGCGCGATCTGTTGGACATCAAGCCTATGGGCGAACCCATCGCGCTGGAAGAGGTGGAAAGCATCACTTCGATCCGGAAACGCTTTGTGACGCCGGGCATGTCGCTGGGTGCACTTAGCCCCGAGGCGCATAAAACACTGAATGTCGCGATGAACCGAATTGGCGCCAAATCTGACTCGGGCGAAGGCGGCGAAGACCCTGCGCATTTTGTCCCCGAACCCAACGGTGACAATCCAAGTGCCAAGATCAAGCAAGTGGCGTCCGGCCGATTTGGGGTGACGGCCGAGTACCTGAACCAGTGCGAAGAACTGGAAATCAAGGTCGCCCAGGGCGCGAAACCCGGTGAAGGTGGGCAGCTGCCAGGGATGAAGGTAACGGAATTGATCGCGCGACTTCGGCATTCTACGCCTGGTGTGACGCTGATTTCGCCGCCGCCTCATCATGACATCTACTCGATCGAGGATTTGGCGCAGCTGATTTATGATCTCAAGCAGATTAACCCGCGTTGCAAAGTCACTGTCAAACTTGTTGCCGCCAGCGGCGTTGGCACGATTGCAGCCGGCGTCGCCAAGGCGAAGGCGGACGTAATCCTGATCTCGGGTCATAACGGGGGCACTGGGGCCTCTCCGGCCACTTCGATCAAGTACGCTGGACTGCCTTGGGAAATGGGTCTGACCGAAGCGCATCAGGTTCTGGCCATGAACAATCTGCGCGACCGTGTGACTTTGCGAACTGATGGCGGTTTGCGTACGGGACGCGATATCGTCATGGCCGCAATGATGGGCGCCGAGGAGTACGGTATCGGAACCGCCGCGTTGATCGCTATGGGGTGCATTATGGTGCGCCAGTGTCAGTCGAATACCTGCCCCGTCGGCGTTTGTACGCAAGACGAACGTTTGCGCGAGAAATTCACAGGGAACGCCGACAAGGTGGTCAACCTGATCACGTTCTACGCGTCCGAAGTGCGCGAGATACTTGCCAGCATCGGAGCGCGGTCGTTGGATGAGGTAATCGGAAGAGCCGACCTGTTGACGCAAGTTAGCCGCGGTTCGGCCCATCTGGATGATCTCGACCTAAATCCGCTTTTGATTACGGTGGATGGCGCGAAGGACATCGTTTACGATCGCACGCGAGATCGGAATGCAGTGCCAGACACGCTTGATGCAGAGATTGTCAAAGATGCGGCACGCTTCCTGGAAGACGGAGAAAAGATGCAGCTTTCTTATGCTGTACAGAACACCCACCGCACCATCGGGACGCGGGTCTCTAGCCACATCGTCAAACGGTTCGGTATGCGCAACTCGCTTCAGCGTGATCACCTGACCGTCAAATTGCAGGGTTCGGCCGGTCAATCGCTTGGCGCGTTTGCGGCGCCCGGTTTGCGACTTGAGGTCTCCGGTGATGCTAATGACTATGTCGGCAAGGGTCTGTCTGGGGGCACGATTGTCGTGCGTCCACCAATGGTGTCGCCGCTGGTGGCGGATGAAAATGTCATTATCGGCAACACGGTTCTTTATGGTGCGACGGATGGTTACCTGTTTGCAGCTGGTCGCGCAGGCGAACGGTTCGCTGTTCGAAATTCAGGTGCGAAGGTTGTCGTCGAGGGCTGTGGATCAAATGGATGTGAATACATGACCGGCGGAATTGCCGTGATCCTTGGTGGTATTGGGGCAAACTTTGGTGCCGGGATGACCGGTGGTATGGCCTATCTTTATGACAGGGACGGGTCCGCGCAAACCATGATGAATGTGGAGACAATTGTCACAGTACCGGTGAACAGGGGACATTACATGCACGAGCTGGAAACTCTCCTTGAACGTCATCTGGAAGAGACTGGGTCAAAGAAAGTCGCAAACATTCTGCAGCACTGGGGCGAAGAAAAGGAACACTTCCTGCAAGTGGTGCCAAGGGAAATGCTGAACAAACTCGATGTTCCGATCCAGGGTCTGGATGAGGCTATTCCGGCGGAATAGCGGCTGTCTTGTAAGTCTGTTTGGGGGCATCGCCCGGCAAACGCGCGCGCGCAATTAATTTGACGCGGCGTTCCGGGTGACTTGTGTGCATCGCTTGGGCAGGGTCCGGCCATGACTGATTATCCAAACTTGTTTCGCCCGCTTGATCTTGGCTATGTGACACTACCGAACCGTGTGTTGATGGGCTCGATGCACACCGGTCTTGAAGAACTGGGTGATTTTGACCGTGTGGCCGCGTACTACGCACGACGCGCCGAAGGTGGTGTCGGGCTGATGGTCACAGGTGGCATGGCGCCGAACCGTGAAGGGGGAGTGCTGCCAGGAGCTGCCGGCCTTTTCACAGACACGGATATGAAAAATCATGTGCGGGTCACTGGCGCGGTGCATGACGCTGGCGGTCGTATCGCGATGCAAATCCTACATGCCGGTCGCTATGCGTATTCACCGGAATGCGTGGCCCCCTCGCCGTTGAAATCTCCCATCTCGCCGTTTCCGCCCCGGGAATTGGATGAAGACGGTATTGAGAAGCAGATTGCGGACATCGTCGAAGCGGCCCGGCGAGCACAAGCGGTTGGCTACGACGGCGTTGAGGTGATGGGCTCTGAAGGATACTTCCTGAACCAATTTCTGGTGACCCATACCAACAAACGGGTCGACCGCTGGGGCGGCACGTATCAAAACCGCATGCGACTGCCTATTGAAGTCGTGCACCGGGTGAGGGAGGCGGTCGGTTCCGACTTCATCGTCATTTATAGACTGTCAATGATCGACCTTGTCCCCAATGGGTCAACCTGGGACGAAGTTGTTCAGCTTGGGCAAGCTATTGAAAACGCTGGCGCATCAATCCTGAATACTGGAATCGGCTGGCACGAAGCGCGGATCCCCACAATCGCCACCAGCGTACCTCGCGGTGCATTCACGTGGGTCACCCAGAAGCTTATGGGTCACGTCGGCATTCCTGTGATCACATCTAATCGGATCAACACTCCAGAAGTTGCAGAAAAGGTGTTGGCGGACGGATGCGCCGACATGGTTTCGATGGCCCGTCCTTTCCTAGCCGATCCAGATTTTGTCGTTAAAGCGAAGAGCGGCGCGGCGAAGAGCATCGCGCCGTGCATTGCCTGTAATCAGGCCTGTTTGGACCACACATTCGAGATGAAGATCGCCTCGTGCCTTGTGAATCCGCAAGCCGCCCACGAGACCGAACTTGTCTACAATCAAACAGCAAAACCTAAGCGGGTTGCTGTCGTGGGTGAAGGGCCGGCGGGGCTTTCCGCAGCGATTGTTGCGGCCGGGCGTGG
>JBCCCA010000058.1:0-15900 GCA_039033735.1 Pseudomonadota bacterium | reverse complement strand
GGAACTCAAGCTTTCTTCAAGTGATAGGATTTGGGGCGTGTCAGGTTGTGATATCCGATCACGGACAACCCGCCGCCGCGCCCGGTGTCTTTGCAACCAGTCCAGCAAAGCCCGGGATCAAGATAGTCCGCGCGGTTCATAAACACGGTGCCCGTTTCGATCTGATCGGCAATCGCCTCGGCCCGTTTCACATCCTTAGTCCAGACGGATGCAGTCAGGCCGAAATCGCTGTCGTTCATGCAAGCAATGGCTTCGGCGTCATCCTTGACCGGCATGATTCCCACGACCGGGCCGAAGCTTTCCTCGCGCATGACGCGCATATCATGAGTGACGTTGGTCAAGATTTGCGGCGACAAGTAAGCACCGCCATCATCTTCCGAGAACGTCGGAATGTTGGCGGTTGCACCATCTGCCACAGCATCAGCGATTTGCGCGCGGACCGTGTCGGCAAACCGTTTATGCGCCATCGGACCAAGCGTTGTGTCGGGGTCTAAAGGATTGCCCAGCTTGTAGCCGCTAACGATTTCAACGGCCTTGGCGACCAAACTGTCAAAGTGTTGTTCTGCAACATAAATCCGCTCAATCCCACAGCAGCACTGGCCCGCATTGAACATTGCCCCGTCGATCAGCGTTTCCACGGCCGCGTCAAGATCGGCATCGTCACAGACATAGCCGGGGTCTTTGCCACCAAGTTCCAACCCAACGCCCGTGAAGGTGCCCGCGGCCGCACGTTCGATCGCCTGACCACCTGCTACGGACCCGGTGAAATTGACAAAACCGAACGATTTGGCGGCAATCAGATCGGACGTTGTCTGGTGATCCAGAAAGACATTTTGGAACACGTCTTCGGGGACGCCTGCTGCGTGAAACGCCTTCGCCATATGCTCACCGACAAGCGGGGTCTGGGACGCATGTTTCAGCATCACCGTGTTGCCCGCGATCAGCGCAGGTGCAACCGTGTTGATGGCCGTCATATAGGGATAATTCCACGGCGCAACGACCAGCACCACACCGTGCGGCACACGCTTGATAACGCGGCGGAAGGCGCCGCTGTCTTCGATTACGATGTCGGCAAGCGCGCCTTGTGCAATCTCTGCCATATAGGTTGCGCGCTCATTAAACCCGCGGAATTCGCCGCCATAACGGATGGGCCGGCCCATCTGGTGCGCAAGCGCGGGCACAATTTCGTCGTTCATGTCGCCCACATTCTTGACGCCGGCCATCACCAACCTGACCCGCTCATCAAGGGCGCGCGCGGCCCAAGCGGCTTGAGCAGACCGGGCGCGGCTTACAGCCTCGCGAGCGGCACCTGCACTGAGTGTCTCTCGCGTGGCATAGATCGACCCGTCAATGGGGGACGTACACGTTATCATGTCTCAGGCCCTCTCAAACCCACGTTGGATTTCGTGGTCGGTGACAACTGCGTCGAAGGCTTCCTGTTCGACCTCTGCGGCCCGGGTGTAGTGGTCGATGACGTCGTCACCCATCGTGGCGCGCAGCATCTTGGACTTACGGAGTTTCTCCGTTGCATCGCGCAGCGTATGGGGAATCTCGGCGATCTTCGCCATGCCGTAGAGGTCACCCTTGACCGGGGCCGCAAGCTTCAAACCATCTTCGATACCTTGCAACCCGGCGGCAAGCTGCGCCGCACAGGCCAGATACGGGTTCATGTCAGACCCGGGGATCCGACATTCGATCCGCACGCCCTTCGTGCCATCGCCCACCAACCGGTATCCGGCGGTGCGATTGTCGATGGACCACGCGATTTTGGTGGGCGCAAAAGTGCCCGGCAGGAACCGTTTGTAGCTGTTGATGTAAGGCGCCATGAAGACGGTCATGTCGGGTGTGTATTTCATTAGACCCGCAACATAGGCCCGCATCGTGTTTGACATCGTAAGCTCGGCCTTGGCGCTGTAAAACGCGTTGGACTTCCCTTTGAACAACGACTGGTGGATATGCGCCGCGCTGCCGACTTTTGCATGGTGCCACTTCGACATGAAGCTGGCAGCATGCCCTTGCGAATGCGCGATGTCTTTGACCGCTTGCTTGGCAATCGTGTGGTGATCGGCCGCCGCCAGCCCGTCGCCATAGCGGATGTTTAGCTCTTCCTGGCCCGTCTCGGCTTCGCCCTTGGAATTCTCAACTGGGACGCCGGCCTCTACAAGCAGATTGCGGACCGGACGCATGACGTGTTCTTCGCGGCTGGTCTGAAGAATATTATAGTCTTCGTTGTAGCCGCTGATCGGCTCAAGATCACGGTAGCCGCTCCGTCGAACTTCATCGAATGAATGGCGGAAGAGGAAAAATTCCAACTCGGTCGCCATCATTGGCGTGAAGCCCATGGCTTTGGCGCGCGCCATTTGCGCCTTCAACATTTGGCGTGGTGCGTGAGGAACCGGTGAGTGCGTGTGATGATCGATGATGTCGCATAGCACCATCGCCGTCGCCTCTAACCACGGCAGGCGCCGCAGGGTGGAAAGATCGGGTTTCATGACGTAGTCGCCATAACCTTTTTCCCAGCTGGACGAGGCGTAGCCGTCCGGCGTCGCCATCTCGAGGTCCGTGGCCAGCAAGTAGTCGCAGCAATGCGTCTCTTCATGAGCGCTTTCGATAAAGTTCGAGACGTGAAACCGCTTGCCCATCAAGCGACCCTGCATATCGACAAGACAAACAAGAACGGTGTCGATCTCGCCCGTCTTCGCGGCCTTTTTCAGAGCATCAAAAGTCAGATTAGCGGGCATCAAGCGCATCCTTCATGGTGGGAAAGCGCCCCCGAAACCGGGGACGCCGACAGTTTTGGCAGTGTAGCCCTTACTCGAAGTTGTAAGGAACGCCCGCTTGGTTGATGACGCTATTGTACTCTTTGAAGATATTCACAATCTTCTGATGCACTTCGCCTTCCTGGGCGACTTCTTCCCAGAACTCCTTCGCGGCGTTTTCAACCTCAGCCCATTCGCCCGCAGGGACAGAACGCAACTGCAGCTTGTCGCCATTGGCGCGAAGTGCCGCCTCGCCGCCCCAGTACCATTGATTGCGGTACGTGTGACCGGCCTCGGTCGCAGCCATCACCACCGACTTCAGGTGATCCGGCAGATCGGCCCAGCGCTCTTCGTTGACGAACCACGAGCCAATCCAAGCGCCCGAGATATTGTTGGTCAGGAAGTAATCCGTCACGTCCGCCCAACCCACGGTATAGTCTTCGGTGATGCCGGACCACGCCATGCCGTCCAGCTCGCCCGTTTGCACGGCGACTTCCGCGTCCTCGTAAGGAATATTCACCGGGACAACACCGAACTTGGCCAGGAAGCGGCCCGCGGTTGGGAAGGTGTACAGCTTCAATCCATCCAGATCGGCGACGCTGGTGATTTCCTTTTTGGTGTTGAAGTTGCAGGGGTCCTGACCTGCTGCTGAGAGCCATTTGACCCCGACCTTTGCATATTCTTCTTCCCAGATCTCCTTCAGCCCGTACTGGTTAAACAGCACCGGGACGTCGAGGATATGCTTGGTTGCAAAGGGGAAGTACCCGCCGAATTGGCGCAGCGGCGTCGGCGAGGCCATCGAGTCATCATCTGAATGCACCCCGTCAATCGTGCCCCGTTGCAGCGCTTGGAACAGCTCGCCCGTGGGCACGATCTGGTCCGCATAGAACAGCTCGACTTCCAGCTCGCCATTTGCGTTGGCGTTAATGTAGTCGATGACGGGCTTGGTCACATGCTCGCCCAGGGCGCCGCCAGCGTAGGTCTGGAACCGCCACTTTATCGCCGACTGCGCCTTTACGATGGACGGGCTGGCAAGGGCAGCAACACCCCCGATACTGGCGGTGGTGAGAAACTTACGTCTTGTCGTCATGTCACTTTCCTCTCTGTTGAAGCTCGACGGATTTCGTCCCGCAACCGGGATCTCGTTTCATTTTCAGTTTCCATAGACATACCCCGGCAGCCAAAGCGCGATTTCGGGGAAAGCCATTATCGTCGCCAACGCCACCACCATGACCAGCACAAAGGGAAGGATCGAGGTATAGATGTCGCGCAGGGTGATCTCGGGTGGGGCCATCGCGCGCATAAGAAAAAGGTTATAGCCAAACGGCGGCGTCATATAAGCGATCTGCGTGGTGA
This sequence comes from Pseudomonadota bacterium, assembly GCA_039033735.1. GTDB lineage: Bacteria > Pseudomonadota > Alphaproteobacteria > Rhodobacterales > Rhodobacteraceae > JAJDOD01. The sequence continues at coordinate 11,785 of JBCCCA010000058.1, read as the reverse complement.
TCGTGTAAAGCACGCCGTACCAGATCAGGTCGAACCCAAGCGCGCCGACCAGCGGCACATATAGCGGCGCGACAATCACCAGCATTGCTGTATCGTCGAGGAATGTGCCCATCAGGATAAAGCTGAGTTGCATCAGGATAAGGATCATCCAAGGCGACAATCCCAACCTTTCGGTGAATAGACTCTCAATGGCTTTCACGGCACCCAGACCATCGAAGACCGCACCGAAAGCGAGTGCGGCAAGGATGATCCACATGAACATGCACGAGATGCCCAAAGTGTTGCGGACGGATGTCTCGAACACCTCGCGGGTCATGCGGCCTTTCAGCACCGCCGCCAGGAACGCGGCGATGGCCCCGATGGCCGAGCTTTCGACCAGCGACGTCCAGCCGTTCACGAAGGGCACCATCATTGCAAAGAAGATGAAGAGCGGTAGCAGTCCTGCACCCAGCAGGCGGATCTTCTCACCCATCGGAATGTCGCGGTCTTCCTTGGGCAGCACCGGTCCAAGCGACGGCGTGATGCGACAGCGGATGACGATATAGATGACGAACATGGCGGCCATCATCAGACCGGGCACAACGCCGGCCAGCCACAACTGGCCGACAGGTTGTCGGGCAATCATCGCGTACAGCACCAGAACGACCGAGGGGGGAACAAGGATCCCAAGCGACGATCCGGCTTGGATTACGCCAGTGACCATGCGCTTGTCATAGCCCCGTCGCAAAAGCTCGGGCAAGGCGATCGTGGCCCCGATGGCCATGCCCGCGACAGACAATCCGTTCATGGCCGAGATCAGCACCATCAAGCCGATGGTCCCAACCGCCAGCCCGCCCGAAAGCCCGCCCATCCAGACATGGAACATCTTGTAAAGGTCGTCGGCGATCCGCGATTCCGACAGGATGTAACCCATGAAAATGAACATCGGCAGCGTCAGCAACGGATACCATTTCATCAATTTGATCGCGGCTGCGAAGCCAAGATCATACCCGCCACGGTCGCCCCAAAGGAAAAACGCAGCGACGACTGCCACGAACCCAATGGCGCCAAAGACGCGCTGACCTGTCAGCAGCATCAGCATCATGGACGAGAACATGAGGATGGCGATGACCTCGTAGGACATCAGACCTTCTTCCCCATATCGTGACCTTGAATGCGCAGGATATCCTTGAAGAATTCCGAAACGGCCTGCAGCAGCATAAGAAAAATTCCAACAAGCATGATCGCCTTGATCGGCCAGAGATAGGGACGCCAGACCGACGAACTGCGCTCACCTCCATAGCTGATCGAGTACTGAAAACTCTCCCACCCCCCCCAGAGCAGAAAGATCAGATAGACGATCAGGAACAGCACAGTCATCGCGTCGATCTGAGCTTTGCGCAGATCGCTCCACTCGCCGTAAAGCAGGTCCATTCGCACGTTAGAACCCATCTGGATCGAATACGGCCCGCCCAGCATATAGTAAGCAACCATTGCGAACTGTGCGACTTCAAGCGTCCAAAGCGACGGCACAAAGAACGTCTTGGAAATCGACGACCAAAGCAGGATGCCCATCATCACGAAGATGCCGTACATTACGATGCGCCCAATGCGGTAATTCAGGGCATCCACAAACCGGATATAGCGTCGCATCAGACCTTGCATGCGCGCCCCTCTACTTTCGCCAAAGCTTGCACAAGCCATTCCGCCAATGCCGCCGCCATGGCAGACTGTGCCGCCTCGTCCGCCAAAAGGTCGTTGCGCACTTCAAGCATGACGTTCAGATGCCCACCGGGAAGCGCATGTTCCCGCAACGTGTGGGTCACGCCGTCGGCAGGACCGTAAGGTTCATTCAGGCGCACCGTCATCGACGCGAAACCGTACAACTCGGACATCAACGCATCGGCCAAACGTGCATCAGAATCGTGTAGGACCCCGATCTCAACATTGCGCGCCGTACCATTGTAGACCGGCGTGAAACTATGAACAGTAACAAGAATTGGGTCGGTCTTGCCCGCCAAAACACGTGCAACCGTATCTTGAAACGGACGGTAGTAGCGCGCCACGCGGTCCGCCTTCTCGCTCGCCGTCAAACCCGCATTGCCCGGGACATCCACCATTTCACTCCGCGCCGGTATCGCATCATGCGCCGCGGGCGGGCGATTGCAGTCATAGACAAGACGGGAGATCTTGGAGGCAACAAGCGTCGCCCCCAGTCGCGCTGCCAATTCTGTCGCAACCGTCCGTGCGCCCGGGTCCCAAACGACGTGGCTTTCCCAATCCGAAGCCGCCAAACCCAAATGTTCAAACTCAGGTGGGATAAAGGAACTGGCGTGCTCGCAAATGACAACCAACGGGGACGCCGCGTCCGCGTTTCGAACCTCAACAAGGGTATCATCAAAAGACAGGTCCGAGTGATTCATTGCAGCTCCCACTCCCGAAAAGTCTTGCCAAGCAGACATCCTGTCAACAGAATTGTGAAAAATTTATCACAGGCGACGTCGCTCTGATATTTTTTGTTCAAACAAAGGGCACTTCCTATGGCAGATGCCAACCAGACCATATCGGACCGTATCCAGGACAAGCTGGATGACCTGACCCGCGCCGAGCGCCAGTTGGCCTTGTCGATCCTCGAGAATTACCCCGCCTCTGGGTTGGGTCCGTTGGCCGCTTTGGCAAAAGGCGCTAAGGTCTCCGTCCCGACAGTAGCGCGCATGGTGCAGAAACTCGGATTTAAAGGGTATCCGGAATTTCAGGCCAACCTGAGAGATGAGCTTGGCGCCATCGCAAAAGGGCCGATCGCCAAGCACGAAACCTGGGCCGAGGCCGCGCCTTCGGAACACATCCTCAACCGCTTCACCGAGGCCGTGATCGAGAACATCCGCAGCACGCTGGCCCATATTGGGCCCGACGCCTTCGACGAAGCCTGCGATCTTGTGGCTGACCAGTCACGCCATCTCTACATCGTCGGCGGCCGGATCACCCACACCTTGGCCGAATACCTTTTTCTGCACATGCAGGTCATCCGGCCAAACCTGACGCATGTACAATCCACCTCAAGCACCTGGCCACACTACTTGTTGAACGCCTCGGACGGGGACGTGTTCGTTGTCTTTGACGTCAGGCGCTATGAAAACAACACACTGAAGCTGGCGGAAATGGCACGTGCGCGCGGGGCCAAGATCGTACTTTTCACCGACCAGTGGCGATCACCGGTGCACCGGCTTGCCGATATCACCCTGTCCAGCCGGATCATCGTGCCATCCGCCTGGGATTCAGCGACCACGACAATGTTGTTGGTGGAAAGCATGATCTCTGCGGTTCAGGTGTTGAACTGGGAGAGGACCAAGGACCGCATGGAAGAGCTGGAGGATATATTCGACAAAACGAAGATGTTCCGAAAGTTTACTTGATTTCAGATATTTAAAGCCCTTACCTCATGCTACCCCCAACGCGAGGGAACACGCCTCACCCAAAGTGAATCCAGTTTCAGCCCAAACCGAACTAACAGAGGACACCCTTCTCCATCTACTCGAAAAACAACCCGTCGCGCGCGCGGCGTCCGTACGCCAACGGCAAAGCCCATTCCCGCCCAAAGCCGCCACACCTCCGAACACGTGACATCACCGCCAGTTAATCCGCAGGCCTCCCTCTGGGTTTACGACGTCCAAGGGGTAGAAATACAAAAGCAGCTTAGAGCCCAATGTGTCGGATGCTGCGGTTCGCACCAACGTCTGCGATCCGCAGAAAGCGGACTTCTCTAAGCGCTCGGTACACCCAAGTTTACACGCATTGAAACAACACCGTATGAGACCAAGCCAATTGCCTTATGGAAGGTGTTGGATAGATATAAGCCTGCACTTTAGACCGGCCGACTTCCTTCATGCCATTCACACAGTCGTGAAAGAACCAAACATCGTTGCGCTTGTTAAGTCGGTAAACTTCATCGAGTGAAGGATTTGGATCATCAATGTCAGTCGAAAAAGAAGCTCTATAAACTGGTTTTCCGTCCAGTTCCGAGACTGGAGCCGTCAAATCGGCGCAAGCGGAAAGCAGCGAAAACACGGTTAGAAATGCCGTCTTTTTCATCAATTTCACGCCTTCCATAGTACTTCCGACAAACAGATACGACACATCTGCGATTGGGACAATATTTGAACTTTAACGACGAGTAATCTCTGGGCGTTTTGCAACCCGCTACCGAAAGCGGCCATTGGGACATCTTCAGCGAACTCAACTTTTGTCCCGCGATCCAGTCATCGGGCGCCCCATCGATTTCGCAACCGCGGCGAATGGCGGCTAAGCTGGCTGCAGCCGAAGTATCTTGAACGCGGCGCGAGGGTCCGCAATGGGGCCGTCCTCTTCTGGGTTGTTTCGCTTTGCTGAGCAGTTGCTGCGATAGCTCCGATGGCGGCTTTGAGCCCAAACGTACAGTCTTCTGCATCGCCACGAATGTCCGAAATGCATCAGCGTAATTTGCTCGACCGGAACTCCCTCAAATCCTCACTCAGCAAGTCGATGAACCGGCGGACACGGGGGTCCAGCAGCCGCTTGTGAGGGTAGAGCGCGAGGACCGGAACCTGGCCGTGGTCCAGATGGGGCAAGACCCGCTCAAGGCGGCCCTCTTCAATATCGGCTCCGACCAGAAGCTGAGGAAGCAAGGCGATGCCAAGACCATCCAGTGCCATGGCCCGCAAAGCTTCGGCGCTGTCGAGACGCAGGCGAACCTGACCCTGAGCGCGGACCCAGGTGCCGTCTTCCTCTTGCAGGTGCCAGCCTTGCCGTTCACTGCGGCTTGCGAACTGAAGCAGTTCATGGCGTGTGAGCTGCTCGGCATTTAGCGGCCTCTCACGCCCGTTAAAATATGCAGGCGCTGCACACAGGACAGCCTCATCCCGCAGAAGCGTGCGCGCGATGAACCCTTGGTCTGGCGCACTTACGCCGATACGGATTGCGAGGTCGAAGCCTTTCTCGATGATGTTGTCCACCCGATCCGAGAGTGACATTTCGATCTGCGTATCAGGCCATGTTTCCAGATACCGACGCACTGTGGGCAGCAACAGCCTGCGCCCCAGTGCATCCGGTGCCGTGATCCGCAAGACGCCACGAGGCACACCGCTATCACTGGCGATGCTGTCGTCGGCGGCCGCGACCGCCGCGCGAATGGCCTGCCCATGTTCGTACAGGCGCTTTCCCTCTTCGGTCAGGTCGAGGGCCCGTGTGCTTCGGTTCAAAAGCCGCGCGCCGTAACCATCTTCCAGCCGTGCGATGGCCTTCCCGGCCGTTGAGCGCGAAAGCCCGAACACCTTGCCAGCCGCAACGAAGCTTCCGGTCTCGACGACCGAGAGGAAGAGGAGGATGTCGTTCACCTTCGATCCGATCATGAGGCTTTGTAGCATGTAAATCGCTACTGAAGCGAACCATATTCGCCAGATACCGAGTCTAAGTCTCTTCGCATGACATTCCATGAAAGGAGAAAGACATGTCCACAGCAATCGATCGTATGAACCCGCCCGCCCTGCCGGATGCAGGCAAGGTCGGGTATTCCCAAATTTCCATCGCGTACCCCGGGCCTCTGGCCTTTGTATCGGGTCAGGTGGCCTGGCGACCTGATGGTGCTACTGCACCGGCATCACTGGCCGAGCAGACCGCAATCGTCATCGAGAACCTGAAAGGAGCGCTCGATGCGCTTCAGGCAACGACCGACGATATCGCTCAGATGCGCATCTATATGACCGACCTGCGGGACGAGACGATGGAGATCGCCATGGGCGCGCTCCTTGGTTTCCTCGATGGCGCGCAGCCAAGCCTGACCGGCATTGGCGTTGCCGCTCTGGCAGGACCGGACCTGCAAATCGAGGTGGAAATGGTGGTGCAAGTCGCCGCCTGACACCCGCTAACTTAAGGCAGAGCCGTGACGGCTTCGACACCTTCCCAGCCCGGGCTGAACCGGCGCGAGGTGCTGCTGACGGCAACTGCCGCTTCAGCTGAGGCCCTACTGCCGAGCATCGCGTCCGCCCAAGCACAACCTACATTCAAAGGATCAAGAGAGATGTCTACCTTCACAACTTCTGACGGCACCGAAGTCTTCTTCAAAGACTGCGGCCCCAAAGACGCGCAACCCATCGCCGGGGGCGGAATCGAACCACCGACACGAGGATTTTCAACTCAGAGTCACAGCATTGAAATCATTGAATAAATTATCGGGCATATGGGGGTATGAGGATCAATCGTCCTCGTGGATAACCCCAAGAATACCCCCAATTTCAAATGCTTCTACTTTCAATGGGTTACGGGCCAGATAACGAGACAAAATGGAGACAAAGAGGTATGATACTACCGAATCGCGAGCTTCAATTAATCGCCTTGTGACCGAAACCCAGACTACTCACAAGGCAGTCTGGGTTTTGGTTCATCTAACAATCAAATCTATGAAAAAAGGATACTTCGGCATTGGTATCTACGAGACCAAGGAAGCCGACAATGTAGGTACTCTCTGGCGTTCAGCTATGAACTTTGGCGCGGACTACATCTTTACTATCGGGAAGCGCTACAAGAAGCAGAGAACTGACACGACGAAGACCTGGCGCAATATCCCTCTCTTCGAGTTCAGAGATTGGGATGACTTCATCTCGCATTCGCCCCGAGATGCAGACTTGGTCTTCATTGAGCAGACGCCTGATGCGAAGCCGCTAGAAACTTACGCTCACCCCAAACAGGCCATCTACATTCTAGGTGCAGAAGACCACGGCGTCCCTGAAGAGCTGATGCGTGGACACCGGAAGGTCGAAATCAACACTCCGATGTGCCTCAACGTGGCATCTGCTGGGAGCATCGTGATGTACGACCGTCAGACAAAAACGCTCGCCCAATCGTAAAATACTGAGACAAAAACGAGACAACGGCCTTCGGGCCGTTTTGTCGTTTTCAAGAAACCGTTTATTTCTAAGGGTTTAAATGGTGCCCGGGGGCGGAATCGAACCACCGACACGAGGATTTTCAATCCACTGCTCTACCCCTGAGCTACCCGGGCACGGGAAGCGGGTGGCGCCCGCTTGGGTCGGTGTGTTCTAGTGTCCGCGTGAGGGGCTGTCCAGAGCCCGTCCGCAAAAAATCAGTGCTGTCGGTCGTCTTCTTCGCGCGGTGGCGCCTCGGTCGGTTCTTCTTCGGCCGGAATGGCGTAGCGGCCGTTCAACCAACGCCCCAAATCCACATCTGCGCAGCGTTTCGAACAAAAGGGGCGGTAGGTTTTCTGGGTTGGTTTCTGGCAGACGGGGCAACTCACGGCAGCAGGTCCTTCAAAGGCACACGTTCACGTTTTCGGATCAACTCCAGATGCCCCAGCGGGGTCCAGTCGACAAGAGTTGTCTCAATTGTATCCGCCCGAAACGCCGCTCGGGCCACGCTTTCGATCTGTTTGCGGTCCCGCTTTGACAGAGGCGCCAGGTCGACCACGATCTGGCCGCCCAATCCGCGCAAACGAAGCGCCCGCGGCAAGGCGCGCAGTGTCTCGATATTCGCCTTCAAGCTGGCGGCAGGCGAGGTGTCTGGGCCAGTGTTCACGTCGACCGCAACCAACGCCCGCGTGGGCTCGACAAAGAAGAAACCGCCACTGGGCAACCCTTCGCGCGCGCTTGCCAAGGACGCCACCATATCGGCCACGCCGGTCGCCTCGAACGCGCCCGCGCCATTTTCGGTGACGTCAGGTGCGGGCCAATCGCGAATGGCAAGGTCGGTCGCATCAAGCCCGTCGAAGAGCTTCTCGGGGAGGCCCACCACAGGTTCATTCATCACCGCTTGCGCCAGCGAGATCATGGCGACGGCATCTTCGGCGACAACCGTGTCTTCGGACGTATCTGCGGCCGTGCGCAGGACCAAACCGATGTCCTTGGGCACGTCCAGGCTTTCAAGCAACTCGTGTAGTTCGACCCGGCGGTCTTCGTCGCGGATCGCCTTTGAGATGTTGCGCCCGGCCGCCCCTGGTGTGACCATGGAAAAACGGCTTTTGAACAGAAGACGTGGCGAACAGGGGTTGGCTTTGCCCGGTTCGGCAAAGGTCGACACCTGCACGATCAGGGTGTCGCCGGGGCTGACCCCTTTGGCCTGGCGAAGGAAAAGTGGGCCATCGGGCGTCTCAAGGATCATGCCGCCCTGCCCTTTCATCTGACGTCCCGCCTTGGCGCGATAGATGGCACCGGGGCGGATATAGCCGTCGGGCGGGTCGATCAGAAGGTCGTCCAGGCGCCCATCCACGACGCGCGCCGCCGCGGCCCGACCGTCAATCCGGTCAAAAACTGCAAGTGTCCCCTTCATGCCGCCCCCTTTATGCCGGCAGAGGCCAGAAGTCGTGCCGTTTCATGCACCGGCAACCCCATGACAGCAGTGTACGACCCTGAAATCCATGGGATAAACGCCCCCGCCGGCCCCTGAATGGCATAGCCGCCCGCTTTGCCCTGCCAATCGTCCGTATCGAGATAATCCTGCAACGCATCATCCGACAGGCGTGCCATACGCACCGATGTTACAACATCGCGTGTCCGGGCACCGCTGTCATCGATCACAGCCACAGCGGTGATCACCCGGTGCCGCCGCCCCGACATCGCCTGCAAGAAAGCTTCAGCCTCGCTCCGGTCAGCAGGTTTGCCCAGAATGCGCCGACCCAAGGCAACCGTTGTATCGGCTGTCAGGACAACCTCGCCAGAAGACCGCTGAATGGCGTTGGCTTTCGCCAAGGTCACTCGGCTGCAATACGGGCGGGGCAATTCGCCTTTTGCAGGGGTCTCGTCGATATCGGCTGGGCGCACCTCGTCCGGTGTGATGCCAAGCTGCGCCAACAGCTCAAGCCTGCGAGGGCTCGCCGAGCCCAACACAAGGCGCGGTCGCGCGCTCACTTGAAACGGTAGTTGATCCGACCTTTGGTCAGGTCGTACGGGGTCATTTCCACCTGGACTTTGTCGCCGGCAAGAACCCGAATTCGATTCTTGCGCATCTTTCCTGCCGTATGCGCGATGATCTCATGGCCGTTCTCAAGCTCGACCCGGAATGTCGCATTCGGCAGAAGTTCCTTCACGACACCGGGGAATTCGAGCAATTCTTCCTTGGCCATGGTCTCTCCTTGCTAACTTACCCGGCAGTTCCGGGCGTGCGGAAAATGGGGGGGAAAGGGCGGCAAATCAAGGGCAAAGTTGCCGATTGATCTTGGAATAAACCCGGCTGGCTTGCCATTTCACACGACAAAACGCACAGACGCCCCTATCTGCGCACCACATAGACCGAACATTTGGCATGCGCGACCACATGGCTTGCCGTGGTGCCAAGGATATAGTCCTGAATTTTAGGGTTGGCTGAACCCATCACGATCACATCCGCCTCACGTTCGTCCGCCAGCTTCACGATCTGACGGTGCACGGCGCCCAGCCGGACAGTCTGTTCGACTTCGACGCCGTCTGCCGGGATCGCCAATACGAAATTCTCAAGCCCTTCACCCCAGAACGCGCGGGAATCCTTGATGTTCAAATTGCGTTCCATCTCGGGCGCGACCGTTGTGACAAGCAATTTAGCGCTGCGGCGGCGTGCCATTGCAATCGCCTCGCGATATGGAAGCGTATCGATCTTGGCATGCCGCAGATTGACGGGGCAAAGGATCAGGTTTGTATCGCGGGGCATGGCATGCACCTCCGGTTGGACGTCGGACAACCGTAGCCGCTCCTGAATCGCCCCACAAGCCGCCCGTTGCGACCGCTGAATTCCCGAAAGTGCATGCTGGAACGCAAAAGGCTGCATTGTGCACGGCAAACGGGAAGATCAAAAAACCTTGCTTGGATTGGCAGCGTCGCTGTTAAACTAATGACTGCAAGGGGGCGACCAATGGCGGCATCACATCAGAAGCGAAGCGGTCGAAAGGGTCGTCTGGCCAAACGTGCGGCGAAACCTTTGATCGATCCCTGCCCGCCTGGCCAGATCGGCGGTGCCTATAAACCCCTCTCGACCCCCGAAATGCAGCGCATCTATCAAACGGCGCTAAAGCTGTTGAGCCAGCTCGGCGTGGGCGACGTGCCCGACAGGCTGCACCGCGACCTTTGTGCGATCGGGGCGCATGACAATGGCGCAGGGCGTATCCTGTTTCCGGTGGAACTGGTTGAAACGGCGATCAAGTCGGCGGCAAAGACCTTTACATTGCACGGGCGCGACCCGGCCCGGTCGATCGAAGTGGGGGGATCAAAGGTCTATTTCGGTACGGGCGGGGCGGCGGTCCAGACCCTTGATATGCAGACCCAGACCTATCGCCCATCAACGCTCGAGGACTTGCACGCCTTCTCCCGTCTTCAGGACACGCTGGCCAATGTCAGCTGGTACACACGCTGTTGTGTGGCCACCGACGTGCCGGACAATTACGACCTCGACGTGAACACAGCCTATGCGTTGATCAAGAACACGACCAAGCCCGTCGCGACGTCCTTCACCTTGGCAGCCCACGTCGCACCCATTGTCGAGATGTTGGATATCGCGGCAGGCGGCCCCGGCGAATTCGGAAAGCGCCCCTTCCTTAAAGCGCATATCAGCCCAATGATCTCGCCCCTGCGCTATGGCGAAGATGCAGTGGACGTGGTGTATGAATGTGTCGCTCACAACATTCCGATCTCCTGCATCACAGCCGCTCAGGCCGGGGCAACCGCGCCCGCGACGCTGGCGGGCTTCCTGGCGCAATCTCTGGCCGAAACGCTGGCCAGCTTGATGATGGTACATGCAATACAGCCGGGCTATCCGATGATCTTTTCGAACTGGCCCCTGGTGATCGACCTGCGCACCGGCGCTTTCTCGGGTGGCAGTGGCGAGACGGCTGTTTTAAACGCAGCCTCGGCGCAATTGTCGAACTGGCTTGACCTGCCCTCTGGCGTCGCCTCGTCGATGACCGATGCCAAGGCCATCGACGCGCAATATGGTATGGAAAAAGGGCTGACATCCCTGGCCGCCGCGCTGGCAGGCGGCAATTTGATCTATGAAAGTTCGGGCATGACCGCGTCCCTCCTGGGCGCAAGTTTCGAGGCTTTCGTCCTGGATGACGAGATGCATTCACACACTTACCGCGCGCTCCGCGGGATCGAAGTCACGGACGACAATCTGGGCTATGAAGCTATTTGCAAAGCGGTTCTCGGTGATGGGCACTTCTTGGGCGGGGATCACACGCTTGCTGCGATGGAACGTGACTATTTCTATCCCTCACTCGCGAACCGGGACGATCCCCGCACTTGGTCAGGAAACGGCGCGCAGGACGCCTGGGCTGTGGCCCACGCGCGAGCGCGCGACATCCTTCAAACCCATCATCCAGCCTATCTGACGCCCGAACAAGACAGCGCAATCCGCGAACGATTCAACATTCTATGACCGACAAGAACACGCCCTTTCGTCCTGCCACGTCCCATCCTTGCAGCATGCGCATAGCAGCTTTGCCGTCCCGCGACGGATTATCACGTGCAAAATGACGCAAGGTCGGATAAGGAATAGTTTAACGCTGAACTACTTTTAAGGACCGAGGGAGGACAGACCCCATGGCCGCCAAACGCGCCACGAAATCGACACGGAAATCCAACGTGTCGAAAAAAGACCTGCTTAAATTCTATCGGGAAATGCTGCTAATCCGCCGGTTCGAAGAAAAGGCCGGTCAGCTTTACGGCATGGGCCTGATCGGCGGCTTCTGCCACCTTTACATCGGGCAGGAAGCCGTGGTGGTTGGGCTAGAAGCCAATACCGAAGAAGGTGACAAACGCATCACCACCTACCGTGACCATGGTCATATGCTGGCCTG
>JBCCCA010000057.1:0-15908 GCA_039033735.1 Pseudomonadota bacterium | reverse complement strand
GGGTCATTGACGACCTGCCCGAGGCGACACTGACTTGGTGCCGTACGCTGCCATTGAGCCATCAACAGGACGGCGTGTTTTTGTGTCATGCAACGCCCACGGCGGATGATGAAGACTGGCTGGATTATCGCGCCACTGGAAACCGGACAATGGCGCGGGATCTGGTCGAAGTCGAAAAGCGTGCAGGCAATATCTTGGCTGACATCATGCTGTGTGGGCATACCCATACGCCGCGCAGTGTGCGCTTGCCTGACGGGCGGCGTATCGTGAATGTCGGCAGTGTCGGTTGCCCTGCCTATCTGGATACGCGAATCCAGCCCAACTTTATCCAGCAAACCGGCGCGCCGGACGCGCGATACGCAATCCTGACAGAACGGCAGGGCGATTGGATCGTCAGTCTGCGATCCGTCCCTTATGACCCGCGCGAGATGATCCGCCTGGCCGAGGAAAAGGATGCGCCGAACTGGGCAACAGCTTTGCGAACGGCCTGGTTCGCCTGACTGTTGCCGCGACGCGTCGCTTTCTTCTTGAAATTTGTTTACCTTTTGTTCACACTTTAGGCCATGACCCTCGTTCCCTCTGAAGCCATGAAACCCGGCCAACTTTTGGCACGCGGGGTCTGTCGGCATCTGGCCAGTCTTGACTTTGTGACGGTCGAGGAAATGGTCCCGACTTCGGGCTTGCGTGTCGATGTGATGGCGCTTGGGCCGAAGGGCGAGGTTTGGATCGTCGAATGCAAATCCAGCCGGGCCGATTTCCAATCGGATCACAAATGGCATGGGTATCTTGAGTGGTGTGACCGGTATTTTTGGGCTGTCGACGAGGATTTTCCGACCGATCTTTTGCCAATGGAATCCGGGCTGCTGATCGCGGATGCCTATGACGCCGAAATTTTGCGAATGGGTCCTGAGGCGAAGCTGGCGGCTGCGCGGCGGAAGTCGCTTCTGCAGAAGTTTGCTCGCCATGCTGCACTGCGCTGGCACGCGGCGCGCGACCCTGGCATGACAATGGCCATATTATGAGGCGGGCAGGCGGCCTAGCTTTTGCGTTTGCCTTTCAAGGCCGTCGCCCGGGCACGCCCAGCGGCAGCGCGGATTTCCTCGGCAATCTCTTCGGCCTCGTCCGGTTCAAAATCCATCGGGATCTCGATGCCGCTTCCTTCCACGAAGATGCGAACCATACCAAGGCTGGTCGGGCCAATCTGAAGGTTGGCGGTCACGTCGCTGTCGCTGTCGATCCCCATGGGCGGTCTCCCTTTCCGATGCGAGCGCGGGTCTACGCTGACGCCCCTCGCTTGACAAGGCGATGCCGATCGGGCGCCGATCCAATTCGCGAGGGCGTGATATGAGCGGACCCCTTCAAGGACTGCGGGTCCTCGAACTTGCACGCATTCTGGCGGGACCCTGGGCGGGGCAGACGTTGGCGGACCTGGGGGCGGATGTCATCAAGGTGGAAAGTCCGGCCGGTGACGACACGCGAGGATGGGGGCCACCTTTCGTTGATCAGGACGGCACACCTTCGGCCGCTTATTTCCAATCCTGCAATAGGGGCAAATCCAGTGTGGTTGCGGATTTGAAGAACGCCGAGGATTGCGCCCGTGTGGCGGCCCTTGCCGCCGAGGCGGATGTTGTGATCGAAAACTTCAAGAAAGGCGGATTGGCAAAGTTCGGGCTGGACTATGATACCCTGTCGACGGCCAACCCTGCGCTTGTTTACTGTTCGATCACAGGCTTCGGACAATCCGGGCCGCGTGCTTCCGAGCCAGGCTATGACCTGTTGATCCAGGCGATGTCGGGTATCATGGATGCCACCGGTAGTGCGGACGGCCCGCCCACCAAGATGGGCGTGGCTTTTGCGGACATTTTCAGCGGGCTGTATACGGTGATCGCGGTGCAGGCGGCACTTGCAGAACGCGGGGTCTCGGGCCGGGGGCAGCATATCGACATCTCGCTTTTTGATTGCATGCTGAGTGTGCTGGCCAATCAAGCACAGAACTATTTCGCGACTGGCAAGACGCCGAAACGTAAGGGCAATGCGCATCCCAACCTGATGCCCTACGAGATGTTTGAAGCCAAAGATGGCCCGTTTGTTATTGCGGCCGGGAATGACGGGCAATTCCGCGCTCTGAGCGGCGTGCTGGGTCTTGATGCCGATCTGATCCAACGGTTTGCCACGAATGCGGCGCGCGTCGAAGGGCGCGCCCAGGTGTTTGATGCGCTGTCGGAAAAAACCAGGACGTGGTCCCGCGACGCGCTGATCGACCGTTTGACGAAAGCGGGTGTCCCGGCGGGTCCGATAAACACGGTTCAGGAGGCCTTGTCCGACCCGCAGACCGAATGGCGCCGGATGGTGATCGCACCCGAGGGCGATACCGGGATCAGAACACCCATTGCTTTTTCGCGATCTTCCCTGACACTTGAACGCGGTGTGCCCAGCCTGGGCACGACCCAGCTTGCAAAGGTGAACTGGAGGACGGAATGAACGAGCAGCCCAAACGCCCGAACGATCTGGATGCATTCTGGATGCCCTTCACGTCTTCGCGCGCGTTTAAGGCCCACCCGCGCTTGGTGACAGGCGCGGAAGGCTGCCACTATATCGGGGCCGACGGGGTCAGGCGCATCGACGGTACAGGCGGGCTTTGGTGTTCGAATGCCGGGCACGGACACCCGCGTATCACCGAGGCGATCCAGCGCCAGGCGGGCGAGTTGGATTTCGCGCATTCCTTCGGTCAAGGGCATCCGATTGCTTTCGAGGCTGCCGCGCGTCTGGTCTCGATGGCGCCGGGCTTTGATCAGGTGTTTTTGACGAACTCCGGTTCCGAGGCCGTTGATACGGCACTGAAAATTGCATTGGCCTATCATACGGCCCGGGGTGAGGGAACGCGGCGCATTCTTGTTGGTCGCCAAAAGGCCTATCATGGGATCAATTTTGGGGGCGTGTCCGTGGGCGGCATTGGTCTGAACAAAGGTCAGTTCGGAACGCTCTATCCTGATGCGCAGCATATGCGGCACACGGGCTTGCCGGAAAACACCTTTTCCCGGGGTCAGCCAAAGGCTGGTGCGTACCTGGCAGACGATTTGCAGCAGATCGTAGACACCTATGGGGCCCACCGTGTCGCGGCGGTGATCGTCGAGCCGGTGATTGGCGCGGGCGGCGTGTTGCCGCCGCCGGTGGGGTACCTTGAACGGCTGCGCAAGATTTGCGATGCGCATGGAATTTTGCTGATCTTCGATGAGGTGATTACCGGGTTCGGGCGTCTTGGACAGGCGTTTGGGCATCAGTATTTTGATGTAATGCCCGACCTGTTCACGGTGGCGAAGGGCGTGACCAATGCTACGGTGCCCATGGGCGGTGTATTTACGCAAGGCAAAATCCGGGACGGCCTTTTGACTGGTCCTGAAGCCATGCCCGATCTTTTTCATGGCTACACCTATTCTGGTCATCCGCTGGCGGCCGCGGCCTGTCTGGCGACGATGGATGTCTATCGCGATGAGGGCATCTTCGAGAATGCAGCGGCAATGGCGCCGGCTTGGGAAGACATGTTGCACAGCTTGAAAGATGCGCCGAACGTCGTGGATGTGCGCAACCTTGGTCTGATGGGGGCGGTTGAATTTGCGCCCGACGGCAGTGTGGGAACACGTGCCCGCGCGGTTTATGCGGCGCTTTGGGACCTTGGGCTAATTGTACGACCTGTAGGAGACAGTATTGCGATGTCGCCCCCATTGACGATTACAGCGGATTTGATCGAAGAGATCGGGTCGCTTATCCGCGGTGTTATTGGAGAATAGGTCGTGCGAAGCAAAAACACGCCCGTGTTGCCTCCGTCCACCCACCCCTAAATTACTGCGCTCTGTCTTAAGGGGTTGCTGAGATTGGGCCGCACAAGGCCGGTTAACCTCCGGTTTCGGGACATTTTGCCATTCGTGGTTAACGGATCACTTGCGGGCGGTACCGGATGGGTTTGCGAGCCTCGGGCATGTGACGCGTCAGACGGCGGTTCACGAGCGAAAACAGCCCGATGATCAAAAGACTGAGGAGGATGAAGTAAAACGCGACGATCGGATAGGGGATGAACGGGTTGAAGGTCTTGTCCGCGAAGTAGTTCGCATAGTAAAGCGCGTCGCCGCTTTGCTGCCAGGCCGGAAAGCCAGAGAAGAAGACAAGCGTCGTGGCATGAAACAAAAAGATGGCCTCATTTGTATAGGCGGGCCAGGCCAGGCGCAGCATGGTTGGCCAGGTGATCCGGCGAAACCTTTTCCACCCTGTCAGGCCGTACGCATCGGCCGCCTCCAGATCGCCTTTGGGGACAGACTGAAGTGCACCGTAGAAAATCTCGGCGGAATAGGCCGATGTGTTCAGAAATAAGACCACAAGCGCCCCGGCCCATGCGCGGGTGAGCCAGCGGGTTTCGGTGGTGATGCCAAATATCTCGATCCCTTCGCGCGGGAGCAGCACGAAAAGCTCGTAGGCGAAGAAAAATTGAATAAAGAGTGGCGAGCCACGGAAGATAAAGATGAACCACTCGGCCGGCTTGCGTGCCCAAACGCTGTGTGAGGCTTTTCCCAAGGCCAGAGCGGTTGCAAAGAAGAACCCGGCGGCCAGGGCCAGGACACCGAAATAGATGTTCCAGATCAGCCCCGATCCAATCAGTGTGAATTGTTGGCAAAGCGTAAAATCGGAACGCGGCAAAAGGCGTTCGCCCACCCCAAGCGAGCGCAACCCATACTCGGCAATCGTTTCCCAGCAGGACATTCTAATCCACGCCTCTCGGGTCGCAGGCAGTCCACGGCCCGGGGCAGTTGTCGGCTGTGTTTGTCGCCTTGTATGTCATCCCGCGGGCTGCGCCGCGCCGCGTAATGTGGCTTGTCCCCGGGACAGCCGTTGGCTGAGACGTGACAAAACTGTCTCTGACAGTTTTGTGAGGCCCAGATAAAAGACCAAAAGACCCGTGAAATACCAGATGCGCCAATCCGGGTGCGGATAGTCAAAAATCGGGCCTTTCGAGCCGCCAAGCTCGCGCGCCCAGTAAACGATATCTTCGACACCCAGCAAGAACAGTAGTGGCGTCGCTTTGACCAAAATCATCCAGAGGTTTGACAGCCCCGGAAGGGCATAGATCCACATCTGTGGGATAAGGATGCGCCAAAAGGCCTGCGACGTGGTCATGCCATAGGCTTCGGCGGTTTCCATCTGAGCGGCCGGAACGGATCGCATCGCACCATACAGGATGTTTGTGGCGAATGCGCCAAACACAATCGAGAATGTCAGCACCGCCAAAGCAAAGCCGTAGACTTCGTGGACCCATTGCGGAGCGTTGGATAGTGGCAGCTTGGCATCTGGGCATACGATGAAATCGTTGCCTTGCCGGACCGGGTCCGTCCATTCGGGGCAAAGCGCCTGATGGCGCAGCCACTCGAAACCCTGGTCCAGCGCAATCACGAAGAACAGGAAGAACACGATATCCGGGACGCCGCGCACGATGGAGGTGTAGCCGTGGCCAAGCCAGCGCAACGGGGCGATCTGGCTTCGTGCGGCCGTCGCGCCGGCAAAGCCGAAAGACAGCGAAATCGGTGCCGTGATCGCCAAAAGCAGCATGACGGTTCCGAACGACAGATACGCGGTCATATGCTTGCCATTGGTCAGATAGCAAGAGACCCAGGCCAGGCCTTCAAGGACGCTGGGGTCGCTGCAGTAGGCGAACATCAGGTGGTGTACCGTGCCGGGCGTCCCGTTGCGGGACGTGGTGCAGGGACTGTGTCAGCCCCTGCGCCTCTTTGAGTTACCACTGGGAGGAGACTTCCCATTTGGCGATCAGATCGTTGAGGGAACCATCATCTTTCATTGATTGGATCGCGGTATCAAACGTGGCTTTCAGGTCGCCGTCGGATTCGCGAAGACCCATAGCGACACCGCCGCCAAGGGCGACCGGATCGCCCACAGCCATCAAATCGCTGTTCGCGGCAATTGCTGTCTGGATAAAGCTGTCATCGGCCAGGACCGCATCCGCTTCTCCGTTCATGACAGCCGCGACGGTTTCATCGGGCGTTGCATACTCTACCAGCGTGGCGCCGGTTTCCGCGATATAGCCTGCCTGAATGGTGCCGGTCTGCGCGGCGATCACGCCTCCGGCCAAATCCACGTCTTCGGACAAGGCCGCAAAGGTCGACGGATCGGGCGGGGTATAGGCTTGTGTGAAATCGATGACCTCGTCACGTTCATCGGTGATCGACATACCAGCGATTATGACATCGTAATTGCCCGACACCAGATTGGGGATGATTGAGTCCCAGTCGTTCGTGACCCATTCGCAGGTCAGTTCGGCCCGCGCGCACAGCTCGTCACCCAATTCGCGTTCAAAACCATCCACTTCGCCGTCATCGTTGATCAGATTCCACGGAGGGTAGGCGCCCTCGGTGCCCATGCGAACGACCGAATGCCCGTCAGCATATGCCATGCCCGCCATGACGGCGAGCGCGGCTGCGGATAGGATGAGTTTCTTCATTTTCTTTTTCTCCTTTTGAGGTCTAAGCAGCCACAGCAGATAAAAACTGCCGCAACCTTTCGGATTTTGGCGCTCCGAAAAGGGTTTCGGGCGGGCCATCTTCTTCGATCAAGCCTTTGTGCAGAAAAACCACATGATCGCTGACATCGCGTGCAAGCGCCATGTCGTGGGTGACAATGATCATGGTGCGCCCTTCTTGGGCCAAAGCCTTGATCACCCGCACGACTTCCTGTTCCAACTCCGGGTCCAGCGCACTTGTCGGTTCATCAAACAAAAGCGCACGCGGTTCCATGCACAAGGCACGAGCAATCGCGGCGCGTTGCTGCTGTCCGCCGGACAGTTGCGATGGCCATACATCGCATTTATCCCCGATCCCGACTTTGCTGAGGTATTCACGCGCTTTCGCATCCACCTCGGCCGGATCGCGTCGCATGACCGTGACGGGCGCTTCCATCACGTTTTGCAGGATTGTCATGTGCGACCAGAGGTTGAACTGCTGGAACACCATTGACAGGTTTGTGCGCATCCGCGTCACCTGGCGTTTGTCCGCCGGATGCCGGTCGTGGCCGGACCCGCGCCACAGCACGGGTTCGCCTTCAATCAGGATTTCGCCGCTTTGGCTGTTTTCCAGAAGGTTCACGCATCTCAGCAGGGTGGACTTGCCTGACCCGGACGAGCCGATCAGGGAAATCACATGGCCCTTTGGGGCGGCCAGCGACACGCCTTTCAACACTTCCAAAACGCCGTAGCTTTTGTGAAGGTCGCGGATTTCGATGACGGGTTTGGCGTTTGACACGAGGCGCGCAACTGATGACGTTGATCTAGACTGAAGTGAACCTGCAAACGCTTTGGATTGCAACGGCGAAAGGGTCGCGCCGAGCCCCATGTGTTCAGGCTTTTCATCAAACAGAACCCGTGGTAGGCGGGCCGCGAAATTCAGGCGGAGGCGCATGGGGCGCCGACCGCTGTTAGAAAAGGCAGATCCATGGCGACCGAACGCACACTTTCGATCATTAAACCCGACGCGACGAAGCGAAACCTGACGGGCAAAATCAACGCCAAATTCGAAGATGCGGGTCTGCGCATCGTTGCACAAAAGCGCATCCATTTGACCAAAGCGCAGGCAGGTGTGTTCTATGCGGTTCATGCCGAACGTCCGTTTTATGATGAACTTTGCGAGTTTATGGCCTCGGAACCCGTTGTCGTGCAGGTTCTGGAAGGCGAGGGCGCAATCGCGAAAAACCGCGAAGTCATGGGTGCCACGAACCCCGCTGACGCCGCGGCCGGCACGATCCGCGCGGAATTCGCCGAAAGCGTCGGTGAGAACTCGGTTCACGGGTCGGATGCGCCCGAAACAGCCGCCGAAGAAATTGCCTATTTCTTCGCGGGCCTCGAACTGGTTGGCTGAAACCCGCGAAATATGGAATCAAGCGGAGCCCCGCTTGTTTCCCTGAAACAGGTCGGCGGCATACGGGTTTCGTAAACACTCGCACCCAACTGTTTCCAACTGCGCACTTGTTACAAGGGTTAACGGGCTGATACCCACAAGTGGGGGCCCTGTGTGGAGCCATACGCGTGCGCTTTGTCTGCTTGCGACCCGATTTGCGTCTGCCTCCTGCCGGTAAGGAGACGCGTTGATGCCCAGCTATCTATTCCTTGTTTTGCTTGGCGCTTTGGCCGCCGTTGGTGGTGGTAGCGGCGGTTCGGGCGGCTCGTCCGCCGGTCGCAGTGTTGCGGACGACAGCGACGACGATAATGACGCACCGGCACCCTCCACGCCCGCCTCGGCCCCGGCAGCACCTGCATCGGCACTTTCGCCGCCCACACCTGTCACACCCGTTGATCCCGGCGACGATGCTGACGTAAGTACCCCCCGCGGTGGAAACGACACATCCGTTGGCGCTGACGTCCCCAATCTGCCCGCCAGCGCCTATGATATCGGCTGGTCTGGTCTGACTGCGGAAGAACAATTGATCGTCGAATTGGTGAATCGCGCCCGCCTGGACCCGCTGGGCGAATTGGGTCGTCAGGATGATGGATTTGCCGCCGGCGTTACGACCGCACCGAAAGAAGCCCTTGCCGTGGTCGAAAGCCTAAGCGACGCGTCGGATGCGCATTCACAGGACATGGATGACCGGAATTTCTTCGCACATACGAATCTGGATGGGGAAAGCCCGTCGGATCGCGCAATCGAGGCGGGCCACGGATCGCGCTTTGTGGGCGAGAACATTGGCTGGGTCGGCTCGACCCGGACGAGTTTTGATCAGCAGGCGCGTGCTGAGGGGCATCATGATAATCTTTGGGATTCAGACGGACACCAGCAGAACTTTATGTCGGACCGTTGGAGCGAGATCGGTGTCGGCTACGACTATGGCAGCTACCGCGGCTATGATGGATCGACTTTTGTGACCGAGATGTTCGGCGACCGGGGGCAGACTTATTTAACGGGGGTTGTCATCGAAGACGACGACGGCGACGAGTTCTATGACATGGGTGAAGGTCAAGGTGATGTGCGGATCACCGCGTTTAACGATGAGGCCACGTTTGCGACGGCAACCTGGGAATCCGGGGGCTACACGCTGGCGCTTCCGCCCGGCACCTATACCGTCGTGTTCGAAGGTGGCGATCTTGACATGCCTTACGAGACGGAAGTCACCATCGGGTCCGAGAACGTGAAGCTTGACGTCATCGACGAGGGCGGCAATGTCAGCACCTCGGTCAGTGCTGCTGTCATTCCCGACGCAGCCTTGATCCCGGGGATCGAGCCTGTGTCAGAGAACCCGATGGAGATGGTCGAGGATGATGAAGACACGGTGATGATCTTCTGACTGAGGAAAGTTCCGCAACCTACTGGAAATAAGAAGTATCTAGGCGGTCTTGGCTACTGGGTGGGCAGGTCGCCCAGACGTATGCCCAGGTCGTCCAGTTCTTTTAGAAACTTTTGGTTTGATGGCGGCTTGGTCGCGACGAGTGCATCGAAACGCCTGCGAAGGTCTTCCTTTTCTTTTCCCTGGCAATCATTCCAGGGCCGCCCCTGTAGCCCCATGACCAAAGCATAGTAGGCGATGAAGTGGGGCCGTTCGCCACTGTCAACAAGGCGCTTATACGCCGCATCCGGTCCCAGTTCGCGAAGCTGTTCCGCTGTCTTGACGGCAACAGCACGCAAGGCAGCCTCCATCGCGGGGCCGATGTTTCTGATCGTGCGCAATTCGTTCGACATGCCCCAAGTCTAGGGTCAGATGGGCTGCGCGCGAAAGCCTGTTTTCGCCGTCAGATGGCAGCCCAGTCGTCAAATTTGACGGGCGCTTCCTGTTTCGGAGCTGGCGGTTGGGTGGGGGCGGACTTGCGATCACTCATGACGTTACCTTTCACTGAACGAGTTAACTGTTGCACAGGTCCCAAGCGAAATCATGTCCCTTTGTGGTCGATTGGGTGGTTTTTTCACCCAGTGTGCGTTTCGTGCGCGCGCCGTCGCGGTCTCGGATGTGTCAAATTATGTCAAAAGCATGGCTCTCGTCGGGGTCTTGCGAGAAAAGAACTCACCTGTTTATCCACAGACTGACTTGGGCAGTGCGCGGGTACTGAAAGTCCTTTTAAGTATATGAATAATATTGCTAAAAGTAGCTGGTTTACAATTGAGTATCCTAAGGAAATGACGAGAGTTATCTTTGTCGGCACTTTTGCCCACAGCGAAATGAGAGAATCGCCCAAGCGTCGAATGTGGCAAAACTGTCTGGTTGCTCCTTAAAATTGACAAAATTTCGTTAACTTCCTGCCTACATACAACCACAGATTGTTTTTTTCACCGATCCAGACGATGATCACGCCCCATGCAGCGGTTATTCTGCGCCCAGGGATTGGCAAGGGACAGTTGTCGTCTCGGGGTGGATGTATCCAAAATGCGCTGCATTCACTCAAATAAGCGTATGTGAGGAGTAATGAGATGCGTGTGCTTTTTGGAAACTTTATCAAGTCCGAAGACGGGGCTTCGCTTGTGGAATACGCCGTTGCTTTGATCGTGGTGACGATCATTGGCGGTGCTGGGGTGATCGCGTTGGGTCAGAATGCAGGCGGTGTCACCGAAGCTGCTTGTGACACGACGGCAGAAGCGTTGCAGGTTGCAGCGGATGCTGGCGCGGAAACAAGCCTTGAAGGAGAGTGCTTCGAATAAGGCATTTCTTGTTTGGCCGATCTGCGGACCGGTCCTTTTGTCGTCACATCAGGGCCGAACAATCACTTAAAGGGGGCGTGCATGGCACATCTTCGCGAAAAGTTGGTTAAGTTTGTCAGTGACGCCGCAGGAGCGACCATCGTGGAATACGCCGTGGCCTTGATCGTCGTGACGATCATCGGCGCGGTCGTCTTAGGCCTCGGTGGCAATGTGGCTGGTATTATCGACGCATCAGCGGGAGCTTTCTAAGGCCCCACGCGCCGCGTCCGATGTTCGTGGAGTGTGTAAATGCGTATTCGATCCTTGTTGATAACGATGCTCGGGGTCGCCGTCGCGGCGGGTTCGGTCTATGCATCAAAGGAATTTCTGGCTGTGGAACAGGCGACGGCTTCCGCTGATCGCACTGCGCCTGCGCTGGTCAGTGTTGTTGTGGCTAATCAGGACATTGATTTCGGCACAACGGTCGATGCACACAAACTTACCACGATCCAGTGGCCCGCCGAAGCCGTTCCGGCTGGTGTCTTCACCGATCTGTCGGTGATCGTTCCGCAGGACGGCGAAGAACCTCGTCGCGCAAAACGCGCTATGGTTAAAGGCGAGATACTTCTGGGCGCCAAGATATCCGATTTCGGCGAACGCGTGACGATCGTGCAAACACTGCGCCCCGGCAATCGCGCCATGGCGATCAGCGTTAATGCGACAACGTCGGTTGGTGGCTTTGTGACGCCCGGAAACTTCGTGGATGTGGTACTGACCAGCCGGGATCAGCGCGGGTTGCGTGCTATAACCATTCTGCAGAACATTCGCGTCGTCGGCGTTGATCAGCAAAGCGACGAACTTAACGAACAAGCAACAGTCGCTCGGACCGTCACAGTCGAAGTGACGCCGGTCCAGGGACAGAAGCTGGCGCTGGCACAGCGCGCCGGCACGCTCAGCCTGACATTGCGCAATGTTGACGCGGTCAACGAGGGTGAGCAGGTGCTTGAAAGCATCAGCATGAGCGACATCATCCCAAGCGATGCCCCGATCATCGAAGCCCCGGTTCAGAAGCCGACGGTCAAGGTACGCCGGGGCAGCACAGCCATTGAGGAAGTCGAACTCGATGGCACCTCGGAGGAGCTTCGGGACAACGGAAGTTGACCCCGAGGGCCCTGATGTGAGCCACCAAACACATATAAATCGCTTTGCGTCGCGCGAGGACGGCTCGCTTCTGGTGTTCTTTGCGGTCAGCGTGCTTACCATCCTTGGCATCGTCGCCTTATCCTTTGATCTCGGACGGCGCGCGTCGACCCAGACGGATATGCAATCTTTCGTGGACAATGTCGTTCTGGCCGCAGCGGGCGAATTGGACGGAACCGAGAACGCAATCGCAAACGCGACGCGTGCCGCCAACACCGTGATCGCGGCGACAAATGATCGTCTGAAATCAGGAACAGCCGGGCAGGACGTGACGATCGCGCTTGACCAGATCGTCTTCTATGAAAGCCTGCCTGACACGGATGCCCCCGCCTCGTTCGATGCCGCGCAATTGTCTGATCCCGCGTCGGCAAGTTACAAATACGGTCTACCCCCCAGCGACCTTGGCGGCACGCCTGATCCGGAACTTGCAAACTATGTCGGCGTCCGTCTTGCGACGGTTGATGTCCCCTGGATTTTTGCCGGGGTGTTCAGCGCAAGTGACCTGCCGGATCAGGCCATTGGCGCGGTGGCGATTGCCGGGAACACAGCGTGGACTTGTGATGTCGCGCCTTTGTTGTTCTGCTTGCCGCAAGGCGGTGCGGGCAACCCGCTGGAACTTGTCACGGGGCAGGCGATCAACCTGCGGACCGCAAGACAAGGCCGCCGGTGGCGCGCGGGCGAATTCGGGTTTGTCGACGTCGACGCAGACCCCACGGGCGCCTGCGCCGGGCTGCCAAACGAAGCGGGACGACAGGCCTGTCTGATCACCGCGCGCGCCCGCGTCGCGGCCTGTTTCCAACCGCGGCGCAGCAGCACGCAAACAGGTCAGCGTCCCGCGCAGGAAAGCGCGGCTTTCGACATGTCCTTCGACATTTTCGATCAGTCGATGATCCAGTTCTTCAACGACCTTTTCTATGCACCGGGCCCGCATTCGATCAGCGGGCGCGTCCCCGGCGGGTCGGGCGGCGTCTGCGCGCCGGGTGAGCCGTCGGACGACACGATGGCATTTCCGCTGGATGACTGTCATCCAAGCGGCTGCCTTGGGGGCCGATTTGGCGATGGCGATTGGAGCAATGGGCGCGACACGTATGTCGAGACGAATTACTCGCTGGCGATTGCCGGGTCCGATGACGACGACGACGATGATGGCGACGATGGCGATGATGGTGACGGGTTCGAAGTCGACGGTTCGTTTTTCGATTTTCCCGAGCCGAACCTGACGCGTTATGAATTCTATCTGCGCGAAATCGAGCGTGCAGCAAACGGTGGTATCATGTCGCCGCCATATATTGGCGAGCCCTATGAAGCCGAAAACGACGGCGAAGGCGAAGCGGTCGAAGACTACACCTCGTGGGATGACTACTGGCCCAACAATCCTGCCCCCAATCCGTTCAACCCGA
Organism: Pseudomonadota bacterium; assembly: GCA_039033735.1. Taxonomy (GTDB): domain Bacteria; phylum Pseudomonadota; class Alphaproteobacteria; order Rhodobacterales; family Rhodobacteraceae; genus JAJDOD01. Next base: position 2,656 of record JBCCCA010000057.1, on the reverse strand, counting down.
TCATCCCCGATGCGCATGGACGTGTGGATAACGGGCTGCCGCAATGCAACCTGAACACACTGGCGCCCGACCCTGAACGCCGGGTCTTGCTGGCCGGCGGCATCAACTGCCCCAGCGGTGGGAACGCCGTGGTCGGTTTTGATGAGGACGTGCCCATCATCGACTTCTACACCCTGTTCCAGTTGGCCCCGACCGAGAATGTCGGCGGCTTTCCGCAGCGGTTCGATCTGAATGTTGAGGTCATCTCGCGCATCCCGGTAGAAGATATCGGCAGTTACCGCGAGGTCGTACAGCTTTTCAGATGATCGGTCGCATTCTTCATATGGCTCGGACCTGGCGCCGCGATCAGCGCGGTGCGACAGCGGTGGAATTCGCCATCGTCATGCCGATCATGATGGTGTGCTTCGGTGCCATTGTCGAAGGCGCGCGTATCTATTGGAACTATCAAAGCGCGGTCAGCGGTGTGCGTGATGCGACGCGGTATCTTGCGCGGATCACCGAGCCGACGATTTGCACCGGCCCAAGCACGACGCCGGTCGCAATCCCGGGCGGCATGGCGCAGGCCCAGCAGATCATTGCACGCAATGTCGGAACCGGCGCGACCAACCTGTTCCCTGCCGCCGTCACGATCACGAATGTGCAGGCGCGGTACACCTGTCCTGACCTCAACCTCAGAACGGACCCGACCGCCATCGCGGAAGTCCGCGCAACACTGACGGTCGTGCTTCCCTTCAGTGCGGTATTCGAGTTCTTCGGCAATCGGACAAACACCGAGATGGTCAGCATTGTCGTCGATCAATCCAGGATCTACGGGCTATGAGGGTTGCGCGAACCATATCTCAGATCGGGCGGTTTCGCCGATCCGAAAGTGGTGCGTCGTTGATCGAGTATTCCATCGTGATCGTGTTGTTCCTGCTGATCTTTTTTGCGTTGCTGGACTTCGGACGCCTTGGCTTCAACTGGGTGATGACTGAAAAGGCGATACAACGGGCCGCACGGATCGCGGTCACGCGGGAACCGGTCTGTGACGGTGTCCCGGAGCTGCATGAACGGGGCACGAATGACGCGGTCGCCTATGGCACTTTGTGCCGCGCCGACAGCGGTGTCTGCGCTAATCCCGGCCTGCGCGCTTGTGTGTTGAGTGCAACGCCCATCAACTGCGATGCGGCAAGCGCTTCGACTGCGGACGAGATTTGGTGCATCATCAACCCGATTCTGCCAAGCAACGCCACGCCTCAGAACATCCGCGTGACTTACAGCTTCGACCAGAACCTTGGGTTTCTTGGCGGTCCTTACACGCCGATGGTTGAAGTTGCCGTTGTAACGCAGGACGATGTGCCGTCGATCGAAGACAGCGCCGAGTTGCGGTTCGACTTTATTACACCGCTGCCAGGTTTGGCTGCCATCGTAGGGGGCGGGACGCCGGACAATATTGCCGATAGCGGCACGGACGGGCAGGCGGACATACCGTTTCCCGACTTATCAGTGTCAATGCCGGCGGAAGATTTGGCGCAAGGGAACAATGGGTAATGCGTTTCGACGTTCGAGGGGGAAGTAATGGCTAGGTCGACATCAGTTCTACTGATTTCCGACGACAAGGGCGTCGCAAATGCGGTGACAATCGCGTTGACGGATAAGCCGCGCGTGCGACTGACATCCGAAAATCGGTCAGTGGCCAACTTGAACGGAACGGCAGTGAAAATGGCCGCCGAGAACGACATTGTCGTGTTCGCGACGGACCCCGGCAACAAGGATGACCTTTCGGCGATCAAGGCACTTGATGCGCAGCGTAGCGAGCATTCCATCTTTCTGGCTTTGGCGGACCGCGAGATTTCGCTGGCCCGCGCGCGTGCCCTGACAGACGCGGGGGTGGACGATGTGCTGCCCTTCCCGGTCACAGGTGACGAGCTTGCCCGCCAGATGGAGAAATGGCTCCAAAAGGCGGCGGGCGCCCGTTCGGGTGGCGGCAAGGAAGGGACGGTTATCGCTGTGGCCCAAGCCCGTGGCGGGATCGGGGCTACCACTGTGGCCGTCAATCTGGCCGATCAGCTTCTTGTTCGGAAAAACAGATTTCGCCGTGACCCGTCGAACAACGTGGCCCTTGTGGACCTTGATTTGCAATTCGGGGCCGTGGGCGATTTTCTGGATGTCGATCCACAAGAGGGGCTTTTGCAGCTTGCGACCGGCGACGTCATGCCGGACCAGCGTTGGGTCGAGCAATCCTTGGCGGAGACGCCAGGCGGCCTGAGTGTTCTGACGGCGCCCGCGGATTTCATGCCGCTTCAAGCGATCTCGTCAAAACAGATCGAGACCCTGATCGATGCCTTGCGCGCGACCAATGACTATGTGGTCATCGATTTGCCGCGTGCCCTTGTCGACTGGGTTGAGCCGGTCATTTCCAGCGCAGACGAAATCGTGGTTGTCACCGACACGACAGTGCCCTCGATCCGGGCCACGCGTCGCCTGATCGACTTCTATCTTGCGGACAATCCCGGGCTGGAAATCGAAGTTGTCATAAATCACGAGAAGCGCCCGATGATGCAGGCCGCGCATCACAAGGAAGCGGCACGGGTGCTTGAGAAAAAGTTCGAACATTGGCTGCCCCATGATCCGAAAGCGGCGCGGGCCGCTGTGGATTTCGGGCGTCCCTTGTCGG
>JBCCCA010000056.1:0-16041 GCA_039033735.1 Pseudomonadota bacterium | reverse complement strand
GACCGATAGGGTGGGCGTCAGGCTGTGAAGCTCGGGCATGCCATTGGCGCGCGGTCCTTGAAATCTGACTACGACGATTGTGTCCTCGGTAAATTCGCCGTTCTTGAACGCGTCTTTCACGGCGTCCTGGCTGTGGAACACGCGGGCTTTGGCTTCGATCACCCGATTTTCGGGCGCGACGGCCGAGACCTTCATGACTGCGCGACCCGTATTCCCGGTCAGTTCGCGCAATCCGCCCGTGCTTTGGAACGGGTCGGAAACGGGGCGCAGAATCTTGTCGTTCAGCGTTTCCTTCGGCCCGTCCTCTCGGGTGACGATGCCGTTTTCGATCTTGGGCTCGGTTGTATAGTGCGCCAGCCCGTCGCCTGCGACTGTCTTGGTGTCGGGGTGAAGCAAGCCTTCGTCTAGCAGCTCGCCGATCATGTAAGCCAAACCGCCGGCTGCATGGAAGTGGTTCACATCCGCCAAACCGTTTGGATAGACCTTGGCCATCAGGGGCGTCGCGGCAGAGAGGTCGTTGAAATCCTCGATATCCAGAACCACACCGCAAGCACGCGCCATCGCAGGCAGGTGCAAGACAAGGTTGGTCGAGCCGCCTGTTGCCATCAATCCAACGATCCCGTTCACGAACGCGCGCGCATCAAGGATGTCGGCCACGGGGCGGTAATCGTTGCCCTGTGCCGTGATCGCAGCAGCGCGCTGGGCGGCTTCCTCGGTAAGTGCGTCGCGAAGGGGCGTGCCGGGGTTCACGAAACTCGCGCCCGGCATGTGAAGGCCCATGAACTCCATCAGCATCTGGTTCGTGTTCGCAGTGCCGTAAAAAGTACAGGTGCCCGGGCCATGATACGAGGCCATTTCGGCCTCCATCAGTTTGTCGCGGCCAATCTCTCCGGCGGCGAACTGGGTGCGGATCTTGGCTTTTTCGTCATTGGGCAGACCGCTGGTCATCGGACCTGCGGGCACGAAGATGCCAGGCAGGTGGCCAAAGGTGCCAGCGGCGATGATCAATCCTGGTACGATCTTGTCGCAAACGCCAAGATAGACCGCGCTGTCAAAGGTGTTGTGGGACAGCGCGACCCCGGTGGCCAGTGCGATCACATCGCGGGAAAACAGCGACAATTCCATGCCCGACTGACCTTGTGTGACGCCGTCGCACATGGCGGGCACACCGCCTGCGACTTGCGCGGTGGCGCCCACCTTGCGCGCCGCATCCTTGATGCGGTCGGGGTAATCTTTGAACGGCTGATGTGCCGAAAGCATATCGTTATACGCCGTTATAATCCCGATATTAGGGGCCTGCTCGGCAATGAGTGCCGATTTGTCGTCGCCCATGGCCGCATAGGCATGCGCTTGGTTCCCGCAAGACAGATGCGCGCGTTTGACACCGGCATCGCGGGCACGCGCGATCTTATCAAGGTATGTCTGGCGGGTCGGGGCCGAGCGTTCGATGATGCGTTCGGTGACGCGGGAAAGGGTTTCGTTCAGAGCCATTGTGTCCTCCGACGGGGTCTGACCTAGATCATGGTAGCGCTAACATATCTGCAAATCCACGGCAACGAGAACTCTTGTCACAACCTACCAGATCGCGCCGGCATGCTGAATATTTTATGAACGCGAAATCGCAGTGCCATCGTCGTGTCTTGATTGTTGACGCTATTGTTTCCAAAATCAGCCTATAAACCGCCGCAGTTCACGCCCATGTGAAGTCCATGACCCATATGACCGACCTAACGTCACCCGATCCGCATAATCCACTTCGTTCGTGGGGCCTATGGGCAGTTGCCCTTGGCGCACTTTCACTCATGCTGGTTCTTATGCATATAGGTTTGCCGTTGTCTGAGCCTGCACCTCCGGTTGGCACCCAGATTGGTGAGATCGCGGGTGATATGGCGCGCGCCTCGTGGCGTTCATTCTTTGGTTTGGACCCCGAAGTGCAGGTCGTCGAGCCGCAGCCCGTGCCTTTCAGTGTGTACCTTGGCTATGCGGGGGCCGCATTGGGCGTGGTTGCCGTAGTGCTCGCCGTAATTTCGGGCATCAAACGCGAGAATTGGCACTATGCTGTTTATGGCACAGGCCTTGGTGCGTCGGCGGTCCTTTTCTATTTCTTCTGGATGATTGCAGTCCTGATCTGCGGCGTGCTGCTTTTGATTGCCATTATCGAGAATCTGGGCAGTTTCTTTACTTTTGGTCTGTGGGACTAAGCCGCTAGGCCAACCAGGCCAACGAAAACAACGAAAGCATGGACGTCCAGATGATAACCGGCGCAATGCGATCTGTTCGGACGCCATGCAGCAAGGCCAGCGAGAATGCCATCGCCCCAGCGGGTCCGCCCGCATTCAGCAGAAATTGATTCTGCCAAGGGTTTTCGGGCGAGAAAGCCGCGAAGCCCACAAAGACCAACACCGGGAATGCGACCAGCTTCAGTGCGCTGATCGCGACAACGGGCGGACTGGGGCGTAATGATGCGGCAGACAGGACGACACCAAGCGCGAATAGCGTCAATGGGGCTGCCCCGGCCCCGGCAAATTCCGCTGCCGTCAAAACAGGGTCCGGGATCGGAACCTGACCGGCATTCAAGCCAAGCGACAAAACGATGGTGATCAACACGGGATTGCGCAGCAGTTTTGGCAAGGTGACGCGGGCTTGCCCGCCTTTGATAAACTCGATCCCGATGATGAAGAAGGCAAAGGACACCGAGGCATCCAGCGCCACGATGGCACTGATGGGGCGCGCACCCTCGGTGCCATAGATCAGCGTTGAGATCGGCCAGACATAAAGCAGTGAGTTTACGAAGACGACACACATCGCCAACAGGAAAGCTTCAGCCATCTCACACAGGAATACGATTCGTGCCAAGGCGAATGCGACTGTGAAAGCAATGACTTCGACTGTGGCGTAAATCAGGATTGCGTCCAACCGGACAGCGGGCAGATCAAGTCCCGTCAGCAGCATGAAGATCAGGGGTGGCTGCAAGACCAAAAACGCGATGCGGTTCAAAGCGCGGGCTTCCTCCTGCCGCGCGGTGCCTATGCGCCCCATCACGAAGCCAAGCGCCAGCATGCCAAAGACCGGCAGAATGTTGTGGGTCAGAACGTGGAACATAGACGGGGATCGCCTTAGCCACGCCCCCGGGCCATAAACGCCAAACGTTCGAACAGAGCCACATCCTGTTCATTCTTTAAGAGCGCCCCGTGCAGCTTGGGCAGCGCATCTTTCGACGCTTTTTGAAGGTCCTCAGGCGCCAGATCTTCGGCCAGGATCAGCTTCAGCCAATCCAGCACTTCCGATGTCGACGGCTTCTTCTTCAGCCCGGGCGTTTCGCGGATCTCGAAGAACTGTTCAAGGGCGGTCGACAATAAACGCTGTTTGATGCCCGGGTGATGCACCTCGACGATGGCTTTCAGCGTCTCGGAATCGGGGAATTGGATGTAGTGGAAGAAGCAGCGTCGCAGAAAGGCGTCCGGCAGCTCTTTCTCATTGTTGGACGTGATGATGACGATGGGGCGCCGTTGCGCTTTCACAGTCTCGCCGGTCTCGTAAACAAAGAACTCCATCCGGTCGAGTTCCTGCAAGAGGTCGTTCGGAAACTCGATATCGGCCTTGTCGATTTCATCGATCAGAAGGACGACGCGGTCTTCGGCCTCGAACGCCTCCCACAGCTTGCCCTTCTTAATATAGGCTTTGATATCATTGACTTGCGCGTCGCCCAGCTGACTGTCCCGTAAGCGGCTGACGGCGTCATACTCGTAGAGACCCTGCTGTGCCCGGGTGGTGGACTTGATGTTCCATTCGATGATTCGAAGCCCCAACGATCCAGCAACCTGGCGCGCCAACTCGGTCTTGCCGGTTCCGGGTTCGCCTTTCACAAGAAGGGGGCGCTCTAGGGTGATCGCTGCATTGACCGCAATGGCCAGATCATCATTAGCGATATAGCTTTCAGTGCCCTCGAACTTCATTGCGGTCGCCCTATCTTCCGGAATGTGGTGGCCGTGACGCGACCGCGCTTTCGTCTTAAAGCGGACCGATAGCGTAGTGACAAGGCTCAGACGATAGGCTATCAGCCGCCCAAGATCAGAGGCCGGACGTTTTAACAACGAATTGCCCGCGTCCGGAGTGTGTCAGTATGACCAACAAAAAAGGGAACGCGATGAAAGCCGAAGTCTTCCTTCCGGATGATTACCGCCCCGCTGAGGACGAGCCGTTCATGAATGACCGGCAGCTCGAGTATTTCCGCCGCAAGCTACAGACTTGGAAGGCGGACTTGATGGATGACAGCAAGACCACGATCGAGGGTCTGCAGCACTCCACACGCAACATCCCGGATATCGCCGACCGGGCCAGCGAAGAAACGGACCGGGCGCTTGAGCTCAGAACGCGGGATCGTCAACGCAAGCTCGTTGCCAAGATCGACAGCGCGCTGCGCCGCATCGATGAGGGCGAGTATGGGTATTGCGAAGAAACCGGTGAGCCAATCTCGCTGAAGCGCTTGGATGCGCGCCCGATTGCAACACTGAGCCTTGAAGCACAGGAACGTCACGAACGCGCCGAAAAAGTGCATCGCGACGATTGATATCGCGCGACCTGTCAGAGAGATCGATGCCCGCGTTGACATGGCTCAAGGCGGGCGTTGTCTCTTTCGGGCTAGGGCACGGGTATGACCGAAAGATTGAACATTACGGTAAGCGGCGCTGGCATCGGCGGGCTTGCGGTCGGCACGGCCTTGGCTGCGCAGGGGCACGACGTCTGCATCGCCGAACGTGCCGAAGCCATCGCCGAGGTTGGCGCAGGCATTCAGATCAGTCCGAACGGGATGCGCGTGATCTCGGCGCTGGGGGCTGCGGATGCGCTTGCAGCGCGCGCTGTTCAGATCGAGCGCGTCTGCTTGATCGACGGGCCAAGCGGGCGTGATATCGTCGCGCTGGATATGCTGTCCGGGTTTCGCGAGATGCCCTGGCTTGCCGTCCACCGTGCCGATTTGATTGATGTGCTGCAAGCGGCGGCGCGGGCACAGGGGGTGCGTGTTGAAACGGGCCGCGAGATATCTCCACCGCCCGAGGGGCGTGCCCTGGGCGAGGATGATCTTCTGATCGGGGCCGATGGGTTGAAATCCGCGATGCGGGCGCGGGTGGACGAGGCGTCAAAACCATTCTTCACACGTCAGGTCGCGTGGCGCGCGGTCATCGAAGACACTCAAGATCGCAATCCCGAGGCCCGTGTCTATATGGGGCCGGGCCGTCATCTGGTCAGCTATCCTCTAAGCGACAACCGCCGCAACATCGTTGCGGTCGAAGAACGGGTCGCCTGGGCCGAGGAAGGGTGGAGCCACAAGGATCATCCCGCGAACCTGAGGGCGGCGTTCGACGGGTTCAAGGGACCTGTCCCCGCGTGGCTGTCGGGCGTTGAGGATGTTTTCCTGTGGGGGCTGTTTCGCCATGGCGTGGCGCATCGCTGGTACACCGGCCAACAGGTGTTACTGGGGGATGCGGCCCACCCAACGCTGCCCTTTCTGGCGCAGGGGGCAAACCTTGCGCTTGAAGATGCCTGGACCCTGGCGCGCTGCCTGAATGAAGCACCGGTCGCCGAGGCGCTTCCGGCCTATCAGGCGTTGCGACAAGACCGTGTGACGCGCGTCACGGACGCTGCGACCCGCAATGCGCGGAATTATCACTTGCGGTTTCCGCCTGCGCGTTTCGCCGCCCACAGCCTGCTTCGTCTTGCAGGCGCGGTGGCCCCAGATCGGGTGCGCGACAGCCTGGCCTGGATATACACCCATGACGTGACGGCTTGACTTTGGCGCATTGGCCTCGGTCGCCAGGATTTCGTCTGTCGCGGACTGGCGCTTGTGTCTTCCGCGGTCTAGATATCGCTCATGACTTGCCATGTGCGTTCACTCACGGCCGCGGATGAACCGCATTGGCGCGACCTTTGGCGCGCCTATCTAGCCTTTTACGAAACGACGCTGTCTGACGATGTCTATGACACGTATTTTGCGCGACTGCTGGGGACAGACCCACAGGATCTGCACGGTTTGATCGCCGAGGTGGACGGCACCCCGGTTGGGTTGACGCATTTCCTGTTTCATCGGCATGGCTGGAAGATTGAAAACGTGTGTTACCTGCAAGACCTTTACGCCGTGCCCGAAATGCGGGGCCGTGGCGTTGGACGTGCCTTGATCGAAGCCGTGTACGAACGTGCGGATGCCGCCGGCGCACCTGGCGTCTATTGGTTGACGCAGGAATTCAACAGCGCGGCGCGGCACCTGTATGACCGGATCGGCACAGTAACGCCCTTCATCAAATACGCGAGGCCTGTATGAAACGGCTCGTGTGTGCGGCACTTCTTTTCCTTGCCGCCTGTTCAACCGAAGAAACGACGCGGCTTGAGACGCCCCAGCTTGTGTTGCCGCCGATGAAGACTTTTGCGCGTCCAGCTCCGATCCGGCCCGCGACGTCAAATGCGCAATTGGCGCGCGATTTCCTTGAACTGACCTTCACTTTGGAAAACGGCGATTCGGTACCGGTATTTACACGGTTCGAAGGGCCGATCACGGTGCGGGTGCTGGGCGACGCGCCGCCAACCCTTGAAGCGGATTTGGACCGGTTGCTGGTGCGGCTTCGCCGCGAGGCGGGTCTGGATATCTCGAAGGTCGCGGCCGATGAGGTGGCGACCATCACGGTCGAACCGATGCCGCAGCGGCAAATTCAACGCATCGCGCCAAGTGCGGCCTGTTTCGTGCGCCCCAATGTATCAAGCTGGTCTGAATATCGCCAACGTCGCAACGACCCGACGACCTTCTGGAATCGTCTCTCCGAGCGGAAATCCATGGCTATTTTCCTGCCAAACGATGTCAGCCCGCAGGAAATTCGCGATTGTCTGCACGAAGAAATCGCGCAAGGCCTTGGCCCGGTCAACGACATTTTTCGCCTGTCGACGTCGATCTTCAATGACGACAACTTTCACGCCGTCCTGACCGGCTATGACATGCTGATACTGCGCGTGACCTATGATCGTGCCTTGAAGGCAGGTATGTCGCGGCAGCAGGTCGCACAGCGACTGCCCAGCATCCTGCCACGCGTAAACCGGCGTGGGGGGCGGGGCGATATCGCACCCCCCTCTATTCAGCTTGGGGCTTGGAACCGGGCCATCACACAGGCGATTTCGCCGCGCGGGTCCGAAGCCCGGAAACTTGCAGCGGCGCGGCGCGCGGTCGGGCTGGCCGCGCGGGCCGGGCCGGAAGACCCGCGGCTTGCGTTTTCCTACTATGTGCTGGGACGCCAAAGCCTGTCGACGGACCCGGCAAGTGCGATGCGCGCTTTCCTGACGGCGGGCAGTATCTATCAGAACCGTCCTGACAGCGCGTTACAGGAAGCTCATGTCGCGCTACAAGTTGCCGCCTTTCAGCTGTCGGCGGGGCGCGGCGCGCTGGCGGAACAGCTGATCGATGTTCACCTACGCACCGTACAACGCGCCGAACATGCCTCGCTTTTGTCATTGATGCTGTTCGTCAAGGCGGAAGCACTGGAATTGCAGGGCAAGTCCAATGAAGCCGCGCGGGCGCAGAAGGACGCGCTGGCCTGGGGCCGCTATGGGTTCGGTCGTGGGTCTGTTGTTCGGGAACGCGCGGCCGAGATCATGGCAATCTCGCCCCGCAATCGGCAAACGGAAGAGGCTCCGATATGATCGTTCTGGTGGCGGGTGTCATTGGCGGTTTGCTGGGCTATAGCACGGCCAAAAAGCGCGACGGCAACAAGCTGGATATGGCTCAGTATGCGACGGGCTATGCGATTGCCTTCATGCTGGTGGGGATGTTCCTGACCTTCCTCATCGAACACCTCGTGTCCTGATGTTCCTGCCATTCTATGAGACGCTCCGGCGCGCGGGCGTGCCCGCAAGCCCACGGGAGTACATCGATTTTCTGGCCGCCGTCGGCGCCGATCTGGTCACCTATGACATTGACGGTTTCTATTTTCTGGCGCGGACTGCGCTGGTCAAAAACGAGGCGCATCTGGATCGGTTCGATCGGGCGTTTTCCGAAGCTTTTGCAGGCGTGGAAGCCATCCCGCCCGAAGCCGTGTTCGAGATGGTGGACATTCCCGAAGAATGGCTTCGGAAGATGGCCGAGAAATATCTTTCAGATAAAGAAAGGGCCGAGATCGAAAAGCTCGGGTCCTTTGACAAGCTGATGGATACCCTGCGCGAAAGGCTGCGCGAGCAGGAAAAACGTCACCAAGGTGGGTCGAAGTGGATTGGGACTGCGGGAACATCGCCTTTCGGGGCTTATGGATACAACCCCGAAGGCGTGCGGATCGGTCAGGATGAGTCGCGTCACAAACGGGCAGTCAAGGTCTGGGATCGGCGGGAATTCAAGGACCTGGACGACACGCGTGAGATCGGGACCCGCGCGATCAAAGTGGCGCTGAAACGCCTGCGCAACTGGGCGCGCGAGGGGGCGGCGGACGAGCTGGACCTTGACGGAACCATCCGCTCGACTGCGGAACATGGCTATCTTGACGTCAAGACACGGCCCGAACGGCGCAACGCTGTTCGTGTTCTTCTGTTCTTTGACGTCGGCGGGTCGATGGATCCGTTCGTCGAGATGGTCGAGGATCTGTTTTCGGCTGCCCGAAGCGAATTCAAGCATCTTGAGTATTTCTATTTCCACAACTGCCTGTACGAAGGGGTTTGGCGCGAAAATAAGCGGCGCTGGAATGCGCGCAATCCGACATGGGATGTGATCAACCGGTTTGGATCGCAGTGGAAGTGCATCTTTGTCGGCGATGCGGCGATGTCGCCCTATGAGGTCGCCGTCCCGGGTGGCGCGAACGAGCATTGGAACGAAGAACCAGGCGAGGTTTGGCTGCGCCGGGCGCTGGAACAGTGGCCCGACCTGCTTTGGATCAATCCGACGCCGGAACAGCATTGGCGCTATACCCAGTCGACACACATGATCCGCGAGGTGATCGGGCCAGACCGCATGGTGCCGCTGACACTGGACGGATTGACTCGCGGCATGAAGCTTTTGGGCTAGGCCGCGTGCCCGCTCCAATTTGGCGCGACGTTACAGCCCAAAAATGTTGCCAACGGGTCTGTCGCGCCCCATATCCCGCCTATGTTGAAGTTTATGCCAATCCTGCTGGCCGTCCTGTATGGCCTTGTGATGTACCGGGTTTCCGTCTGGCGCACCAAGTCCGAGCTGGACGCGAAGTCGACGGAACTTGCGGACCCCGGGCTGAAGCAGCTGACGGATCGGATGGCGGCGGCTTTGGACCTGCCGCGGATCAAGGTGCATCTGTACGAGATCGAGCCGGTGAACGGCCTTGCCGCGCCGGACGGGCGGATTTTCCTGACACGCGGGTTTTACCAGAAGTACCGTCAGGGCGATGTCACCGGCGAAGAACTGGCCAGCGTGATTGCCCACGAGCTGGGGCATGTGGCTCTTGGCCATTCTCGCCGCAGGATGATCGACTTTTCCGGCCAGAACGCCATTCGCGCTGCGTTGGCCATGTTGTTGGGGCGTTTCCTTCCGGGAATCGGCGTCTACATCGCCAATTTCCTGACGACTTTGATCGCGGCGCGCTTGTCGCGGAAGGACGAGTACGAAGCAGATGCCTATGCGTCCGCGCTGCTGGTCAAGTCAGGAATCGGCACGGACCCGCAAAAGTCGCTGTTCCGCAAACTGGAAAACCTGACAGGCATGCGCGGAGCAGGGATGCCCGTCTGGTTGATGAGCCATCCCAAAACTGATGAACGAATCGCGGCCATCGAGGCACTTGAAGCGCGCTGGCAATCCGTCACAGACGGATAGACGACTGGCGCGGGTACAGCGCTTTCCCCAACCGGGGCAGGCGGGCTTTTTTCAAAAGTGATCTGGGGTTCGACACGTCGATCCCATGCTGCTCGGCCGTGTTGATTACAGTATGGGTGACGCGGCGCATTGCGACCTCGTCGGAATGGAAGGCTTCCAACAAGAACCCGTCCGGATCGCGACGTATTACTCCGTGGGCCGAGAGGGTGTTCGTGGGAAAGTCCTTAAGGTTGAGCGTCATCAAGGCCGTTGCACCGCCGTCAATGGCGGCGGCCAACACATGGATGTCGTCCGGGTCGGGCAGGATCAAACGTTGCTCGGTGCCCGGGTCCACCGTGACAAGGCTGTTTGGAAAACGCGCCTTTATCGTTGCGATTTCACTTTCGGCAATGACGTTGTCTCGATCCGAATGGCGGGCGGCTGCGCGCCGCCATTCTTCAAGAATGCGCGCCGACCAAAGCGGGGTGAAATATCCTGTCCCTGCCAGGCCCATCACCAGTTCACGTAGGACGGTGGGATACAGCACGCAGGCGTCGATCAGCACCTTCATGCGAGGCGGAAGGTCAGCGCTTTGAGATAACCGCTTTCATCTAGGGCAGGCAGGCGCGGGTGGTCGGGGCCGGCATAACCGATGCGCAGAAGCTGCGGCGCCCGTCCAGAGCGCCCGATGCCGCGCAGTGAGGCGGCTTGAAATGCTGCAATATCAGCAGCTTGGCTGCAGGAGCATAATGTCAGAAACCCGTCTTCTTTAACAAGAGGCGCCGCCAGGCGCGCGACCTTTTCATAGGCGCGCAACCCGGCATCAAGCGCCGATTTCGATGGCGCAAAGGCTGGCGGATCGCAGATCACCGACCCAAACCGCGCGCTCTCAGTGCCAAGAGCGGCCAGCGCATCGAAGGCATCGTCTTTCCGGGTTCTCAAGCGGTCAGACACGCCGGTGGCGTCTGCGCCGTCGCGGGCATGGCCCAGGGCCGCGTCCGATCCGTCGACCAACAAAGCAGAGGTTGCCCCTTGGGCCAGCGCGGCAAGCCCAAAGCCGCCAACATGCGAAAACACATCCAACACATCCTGCCCTTCGGAGACTTTGGCGACAAAGGCGTGGTTGGGGCGTTGATCGTAAAACAGGCCAGTTTTCTGTCCACCCTGAAGGTCTGCCATATAGGTGGCGCCGTTCATCGGCACCGGGATGGGTCCATCAAGCGTGCCAGTGATCAAGCTCGAGACGTCATCAAGACCCTCCAGCGATCGGGCCCGGCCGTGCGCGTTCTTGTAGATACATGTCGCCCCAGTCAGCTCGGCCAGAATGTCTGCGAATGCGTGTAGGCGCGCGTCGATCCAGGCCGCGTTGGGCTGGATCACCAATGCATCGCCGAACCGGTCCACCACTGCACCCGGCATCCCATCGGCTTCGGCGTGGATCAAACGATAGTGCGGCGTGTCATAAATGGCCTCGCGCAAAGCAAGCGCGCGCGCGACCGTGGAGCGAAGCCAGTCGCCGTCAATTTCGGCATCTGGTTTCCGGTCCAGGACGCGGGCGATGATTTTCGAATTCGGGTTTATCGTGACTGTCGCGATCTCGCGACGCTCGGCATCTTCAAGCGTGACGATGCTGCCGGGCTGATGCGCACGGGTGCGCCGGTCCGTCACAAGCTGATTGGCATAGACCCAGGGAAAACCGCGCTGCAACGGGCGCGCGTCAATCTTTGGCTTAAGGCGGATAACGGGGCGGGAGGTCATGCCCTCCCATACCCCGTCATGTGTCCAAGCGGAAGGGCGGCTTAGCCGTTGCGACGCTTGAAGAAACTCGCGATGTACTCGGCGCGCATACGGCGGGCGCGGGTCTCGAGGGCGGTGTGGTCGAAGCTCTTGAATTCTTGTGCGGACATGATGATGTCTCCTTTCCGCACAGATATAGGATGCTGCAGGTGCAGCATGTAGGGGTGCTTTCTGCAGATCCGCCATGCAGTTCTGTCATGTCTCGGCGCCGATTTTACTTGAATTTTCAGCAAGAAGCCGTTTCCAAACAACGGATGGGACTTGTCACCAATACCTATGAGGCGCGCGTTAAGACGGGCAAGCTTGAGCCCGATGCGGCGCAGCGTGCTGTCCTGCCCGAGTTTGACCGCATTGCGCATCGTCTGGGCGAGGTCCAGCCTGCGGGCCTAAAGGCATTCTTTGCAAAGAAACCCGAACCCATCCGCGGCCTGTACCTTTGGGGGGGCGTGGGGCGCGGCAAGTCCATGCTAATGGATCTTTTTCATGAATTGGTGGGCGGGCGCCGCGTCCATTTCCACGCCTTCATGCAAGAGGTTCAGAACAAGCTTCATGCGGCGCGGCAAACTGGTGTCGATGATGCACTTGTACCGGTGGGGAAGGACATCGCCGAGGGTTTGAAGCTTCTTTGCCTGGATGAGATGCAGATTACCGATATCACCGATGCGATGATCGTCGGGCGGCTGTTCGAGATGTTGATGGCCCAGGGCGTGACCGTGGTCACGACGTCAAACCGGGTGCCGGATGATCTTTATAAAGACGGGCTGAATCGGGCGCTGTTCCTGCCATTCATCGACCTGATCAAGACGCGTCTTGTGGTGCATGAACTGATATCGCCCCGGGATTATCGGCAAGACCGGTTGCAGGGAGCACAGGTCTATTTCCATCCCGCAGATCGCGAAGCGCGAGCGGCGATTGAAGAGATTTGGCGCGATCTTTCGGGCGGCGTGTCCGAAGAGCTGATCGTCCGTGTGAAAACGCGCGACGTGCATCTGTCGGATTTTTCCAATGGGGTTGCGCGTGCGCGGTTCTACGACCTGTGCGGTCAGCCTTTGGGTCCGGCGGATTACCTTGCGCTGGCCGATGTGGTGCGTGTCTTGATCCTTGAGGACATTCCGCGCCTGTCGTCCGAGAATTACAATCAGGCGCGGCGCTTCGTGACGTTGGTCGACGCGCTATACGAGGCGCGTGTCCGCTTGATTGCCACTGCGGCCGATGCGCCCGAGAAGCTCTATCTTGAAGGGGCAGGCAGCTTCGAATTTGAACGCACCGCCAGTCGGTTGCGCGAAATGCAGGCCGCCGATTGGGGCGTGACCTAGGCTGTTGCCTGGCTGTCCGCCTCGACCGATCGCAGGATCAACAGAGCACATCCCACACACAGGCCCACGCCAAGCGTCAAAGGCAGCACCGAGCCGTCGAAAGACAGCCCGATCGGGACCGAGATGATCGCAGCCCCGATTGTCGCAAAAGCGGTGATGATCGACGCGGCCAGCCCGGCCATATGCCCCAACGGTTCAAGCGCCAATGCGTTCATGTTTCCAATGCCAAAACCTGCAAGATAGAAAATCGATGTCAGCCAAAGAAAGGCCAGGGGGAAGGCCAGGCTGTCCGGGATCACACCAAAGGTTTGTAAGATCAAATAGATCAACGTGAAACCGCCTTGCGCCAACAGGACCCTGCGCACCACTTCATGCATCCCTAGCGTCAGCACGATCTTTGCGTTGATCAGGTTCGAGCCTGACGCAAGAAGCGCCATCAATCCGAACCAAAGCGGAAAGCTGTCTTCCCGATCAAAGACCTCGCCAAAGATCTGTTGGCTCGAGGCGAGACCCGAGAACAACGTGCCGAAGATCAGCGTTTGAACCAGCGTGGCCAGCACCACGCGGCGATTGCCCAGCACTTCGCGCGCGCCTTCCATTAGCTTCGCAAGCCGGAACGGTCGTCGTTTGTCTGGGTCCAGCGTTTCGGGCAGCCGCACCAATAGCCAGAACATCGAGATGAAGGAAAAGACTGCGAAAGACGCAAAGATACCGCGCCATCCAAAGGCCAGTGCGATCAACCATCCAAGGGTTGGCGCAAAAATGGGGGTCAGGGTGAACACGAAGATCACATAGCTCATGACCTGTGCCATGCGTCGGCCCGAGAACAAATCGCGCGAGATCGCCATTGCCGTCACGCGCGGACCCGCGGCCCCCAAACCTTGAACGAAACGCGCGGCCAACAGCGTTTCGAGGTTGGGGGACAAGGCCGCCACAAGGGCCGCGATGCAATAGATGACTGCGCCCCCGACTGCGACCGGTTTCCGCCCGTAGGCATCGCTGAGCGCGCCGGTAAAAAACGTTCCAATTCCTAGCCCAACGACGAACGAGCCAACGACAAGCTGCGCTTTGTTGGGTGCGTCGGGACTTAACGCATCGCCAATCTGGGGCAGGGCGGGCAACATGGCATCCAGAGAAAACGCGACGGTTGCCGAAAGCATGGCCAGCAGCGAAACCAACTCGAATTGCGAAATTGGAAGCTTATCCCGGGTCATGGCGTTCGGTCCCGCCGCATGAAGAACAGCATCGCTGTGATCCAGACGGCAAGCTCCATTAGCACGCTCCAATGGGTCAGGATGGACAAGACCCAATGCGAACGGGTGGGCGGCACGTCAATCAGTGTGAAAAGCGTGCTGTCGAAGGGCCAGAACCACATCAACCCGCCCACGGGTGCGTCCAGAAGAATATGCAGGGTCCAACCGGCCGCAAAGGCAACCGCCACAGGGTGGACGCGCGTGGCCAGCAACACAAGAGCCGAGCAGCCAAGGGCAAAAGCCGGGGCGTGCACCCAGTAATGGTGGTGATGAAACGCCCGGTCATCCACGAAATAGAACCATATCAGATCGAGGTCGGGAAAGGTCGCGCCCACAAGTGCGGCCGCAAAGCTCAGGCCCGTCCATTTGAAAACGCAGGCCAGGGCATAGCCTGACGGAAGATGGGCGGTGATCACGTAGTGCTTTGCTGGCCGGCCAGCTCTTCCAGAACCTTGTGCCACAATTCGGGCGGCTGTGCGCCAGGCACGACATGAGTGTTGGCAATCACGAAGGTGGGCACGCCTGTGACGCCGCGCTCCCGAGCATGGGCGTCGCGCGACTGGATATCGGCGCGGTCGGCCTCGCCTTCTAGCAAGCGTTCCGTCATGGCGCGGTCCATGCCGACACCTTCGGCAATGGTCAGCAGAACACCGTGATCCCCGATATCTTCACCTTGTTCAAAATACGCCTTGAACAACCGGGTTACAGTTGCTGTTTGTCGTCCTTCCAACCCGGCCCAGTGGATCAGCCTGTGTGCGTCAATCGTATTGGGAGTGCGTGTGATCTTGTCGAAAGACACATCCAGCCCGGCATTTTTCGCAGTTGCCTCGATCCGTCCATAGACCTGTTTTGCGCCCTCGGGTCCTCCGAACTTGGCCTCTAGATAGGCAGTACGGTCCATGCCCTCGGCTGGCATATCCGGGTTCAGCTGAAACGGGTGCCATTCGATTGTGAACGGGTGATCCGGATGCGCTTCAAGCGCCCGATCAAGATGCGTTTTGCCGATATAACACCAGGGGCATATCGGGTCCGAGATGATGTCGAGCTTTACCATGGCCCGCTTTCGTTCGCAGGCCGATGGCAGTCATGCAAGCAAAATCTCAGGCCGACAGGCGTTCCGGCTCGACATATTGCGGCACACGGAAGGTGATGACCTCGGCCGCTTCCGCAAAAGTTAATTCATGTCTTTGCGACACATGTTTGATCAGGGCACCGATATCCCCCTCGCTCCGCTGCAGCATTGTGGGATCGACCTCGGGAAACGTCTTTGCGACCTCTTCAACAAGAGACCGCCAACTTGTGACAATTGACATAAAGCACAGCGTCCTTTTCTGGTGACTGCCCAAAGCCTAGGCGGGGTTTTCCTAATCTTTGGTTAATCGGTGCCGAGAAGGGCCGCCTCTCTTTTGACAACCCGTCGGGACGGGCAACGCTTGCCCTTCTGCCGGTATGACGGGGCAGCGCACTGAAAGCCCGTGGTGCGCAGGCCTCCTTTTGTTTCAGGCCTGCCGACCTCTAATATAATGCGCACACCATTCACTGCAAATCGCGCCAGCAGATCCCCACTGATGCAACCTTTTGCGCGGACTTAGCGGCTGTAATGCGCTTTCACGTCTCAAGCACTTCTTTCTGGCCAAAATATCCTGGGGGGTCTGGGGGGCAAAGCCCCCCACCGGCTCGGCGCGCCAAAGGCGCGGCGACATTAAAACCGGTTAGATCGCGCGATCGACGGCACGCGCGCCTGCCGAGACATCCTCGCCAAAGCCTTCAAGCGTATTGCAGCCCGCAAGGGTCAACATCAACGCCGCAAAGATTGCCAGTTTCTTCATCTGTTCTTACTCCTCATGCCACCAGACATCGGGCTGGAACCCGATCCAGTCCCCATACATTG
>JBCCCA010000055.1:0-16340 GCA_039033735.1 Pseudomonadota bacterium | reverse complement strand
TCCCATTGACTGGCAGCGGGAAGGCTTAAATCGGTGAAGAGTTTGATATCTGGCGCACAGCCTACGGTGTCGCTCACGGTAAAGTCTGCCGTCGGCAGATCGAATACCTCAATGTTTTTCACCACCGAGTCCACGCAGCCACCCTTGGCATCATGATCCCGCCGTCAATCAACCTGATCGTGTACGGGTTCCTGACCCAAACCTCGATCCCGCGGCTTTTCCTGGCGGGTTTGATCCCCGGTATCGCGCTGGCCCTGGCCTTTATCCTGATCACAGCATTGATCTGTAGCGTACGCCCGTCGCTGGGCGGACAACGCCGGGTGTTTCCGCTGCCCCAGATGCTGCGCGCATTGCTTGAGCTGATCCCGATCATCCTGCTGTTCACGATCATAATCGGCACGATCTATCAAGGCTGGGCCACACCAACCGAAGCCGCCGCTGTCGGTGTCGCGGGCGCGCTGCTGATCGCCGGTATTTTTGGCGGCATCAGCCGGAACATGTTCGGTGAAGCGGTCCTTGGCACAGTCAAGATCACATCAATGATCATGCTTGTTGTGATCGGCGCGTCTTTCTTGAACTTCACGCTGGCCTCGGCAGGGATCGGCCGCGAATTGCAGGACTTCCTTGAGGGGCTTGGCCTGTCACCCCTTGGGTTCATGCTTGTCGTCGTCTGCATCTATATCGTGCTTGGGTTCTTCATTGAGACGCTTTCGCTCATGGTCGTCACTATCCCGATCATCGTTCCACTTGTTGTGGCGCAAGGTTTCGATCCGATCTGGTTTGGCATTTTGATGATCGTTCTGATCGAGATGGCACTGATCACACCGCCTGTCGGGCTGAACCTGTACGTCGTCCATGGCGCGCGCAAAAGCGGCAAGATGAGCGACGTGATGCTGGGCTCCATTCCCTACATTTTTGCGATGCTAGCAATGGTCACTGCCCTGATCGCTTTCCCGCAGATTGCACTGTTCCTGCCGGACGCGCTGCAATGACACGCGCACATTGGCCTCAGGTCTGCACCGTGGGTGTGGACGGTTTTCTGGTGCGCTTTGGAGATCACCTGAGCGAGGCTGCAAACCGCGCCGCCTTGGCCTTTCGGAGTGCGCTGGAGGCGGCGCAGTTGGAGGGCGTCGCCGAAACCTCCACCTCGCTCGCTTCGACCTATTTGCGCTTCGATGCCTTGTCTTATGATCACGCCCAGATCGAAAAGATGCTGAGCCCCCTGGTTCGGGAGCAAGACTGGTTCGCCGCTTCATTGCCCGAAGGCCGCCGGCTGTGGCGCATTCCGACGCTTTACGGAACCGAGCTTGCACCAAAACTTGCAGAAGCCGCGGAGCTGGCCGGGTTGACGGTTGCCGATGCAATAACTGGCCTGTCCACAAGCCGTGTCCGCGTACAGACCATCGGCTTTGCACCGGGCCAGCCCTATCTGGGCGAGTTGGCGCCCACGTGGGATATCCCGCGCCAGACCGGGCTGACCGCGCGTGTGCCCGTGGGTGCGGTCACCGTGGCAATCCGGCAGATCGTGCTCTTCTCGGTCACGGCCCCAACCGGGTGGCGGCATGTCGGTCAGACCGCCTTCCAGGCCTTCCGCCCCGAAAGCGCGACCCCCTTTGTTCTGAACCCCGGGGATGAGGTTTTGTTCCCCGCAATAGATCCCGGCGTCTTCGCCCGGCTAAAGGATAGCGGGCCGGATGGAGGCGCAACTTATGAGCCGATCCCATGAGACATCTGATCGCACATCGAGGCGGCGGCCATATCACCTTGCAGGATCAGGGGCGTAGCGGGCATCTGGCGCAAGGCGTCTCGCGCGGCGGGGCCATGGACCGCATCGCACTGGCGGAAGGGGCAGCATTGCTTGACCAGCCGGTCGAAACCGCTGCGTTGGAGTTGGCCGGGCATGGCGGCGTCTTCGAAGTGACCCAGGATACGCGTATTGCGCTGACCGGCGCACCGATGCGCTGCGATCTTGGCGGCACACTCTTGAAATGGAATGCCAGCCACCTTTTGCAAGCCGGCGCACGAATGACCATCGGGGGCGCAACCACGGGGACATATGGCTATCTTCATGTTGGCGGAGGCTTTGACGCGCCAAACCAGCTTGGTGCTCAAAGCACGCATCTTTCGGCGGGCCTTGGGACAGCCATGGAAAGCGGAACGAAACTGTTGCTCAAACCCGACCTTACTGGCAGCAATGTGGGCTTTGCCCTTCCACCCGAAGAACGGCTGGGCGGTGGAACGATCCGCGTTGTCCCCAGTTTGCAAACAGACCTGTTTTTACCAGCCGAGCGAGGTCGGTTCGAAAACACCGGCTTCAGGCGCGATCCGCGCAGCAACCGCATGTGCGTTCGGCTTTCCAGCAACGGCGGGGGCTTTGCTTGCACCGCAGGTCTTTCCGTTCTGTCCGAGGTGATCGTGCCCGGTGACATCCAGATCACGGGCGACGGAACGCCCTATGTGCTGATGGCCGAATGCCAGACAACAGGCGGATACCCAAGAATCGGGACCGTCCTGCCCAGTGACATGGCTCGCGTGGCCCAGGCCACGGGGACAGACGAACTGCGCTTCACGTTCATCGATCTGGAGGCCGCTGTCGCGATAGAGCGTGCGGCCCACAAAAGCCTGCGCCGACTGCCCCGCTTGCGGCACCACCGCGTGCGACGTGCCGAAGACATAGGCGATCTTTTGGCCTATCAGCTCATAAGCGGCGTCACATGCGGCAATGATCTTGAGCCTGACTAGACGACCCGGTTCGACGGCGTGCCGTTCTGGAAATTCTCAAGATGATCCACAACCTGATCCCACAGCGTCTGCATGGCTTCGTCGCTGGCCCAGGCTGTATGGGGTGTCACGATGACATTCGGCCGATCAAGCACCTGCAAAAGCGGATTGTCGGGTTGCGGCGGTTCGGATGTCAGAACATCGAACCCAATCCCCGAGATTTGCCCGGCATCAAGCGCCCTGACCAGTGCGGCTTCATCGACAAGCCCGCCGCGTGACGCATTGATGATCAAAGGCTTATTCTTCATCAAGGCGAATTCACGATCCGAAATCATATTGCGCGTACCAGGCGTCAGAGGTGCGTGCATCGTCAGGATATCGGCGCGCTCGACCACTTCGTCGAAAGGCGTGTACAGCGGGCCAAGCCCATCCACGCCTTTATGGGCCGCGAACAGCACGTTCATCCCGAAGGCACGCGCCAAAGTCGCCACGCCCTGCCCCAGCACCCCCTCGCCGAAGATGCCTAGCGTCGAGCCTGCCAAGTCTTTGATCGGATGGTTGAAAAAGCAAAACTGCGCCGCTTTCTGCCATTCGCCATCTATCACATCCTGACGGAAGCCAACAAGGCTGCGCCGCAATGCCAGGATCAATGCAAACGTATGCTCGGGCACCGTGTTGACGGCATAACCCCGCACATTCGAGACGACAATCCCCCGTTCCTTGCACGCCTCGATGTCGAAAGCATCGTACCCAGTGGCCGGGATACAGATCATTTTCAGGTTCGGCAGCGCCTCAATCGCGTCGCGCCGGATCGGCACCTTGTTCGAGACAGCAATGTCCGCGCCCTGCAGACGTTCTATCACCTGTTCGGGCGTCGTGCGGTCATACTCGATCCAGTCGTGGTCAAAGGCAGGCTTCGTCACCTGAACCGAAGGACCGATTGTGGACCGATCAAGAAAGACAATCTTCATTGTATTCCCACGTGTCACTTCGCCCGATGGTGCTGTGTCCGGCGCCTGTCTCATTCTGCCGCCATTTGTACGGGTATCGCAGTTTCCGTGAAGTGACGTACGGCCG
Organism: Pseudomonadota bacterium; assembly: GCA_039033735.1. Classification (GTDB taxonomy): domain Bacteria; phylum Pseudomonadota; class Alphaproteobacteria; order Rhodobacterales; family Rhodobacteraceae; genus JAJDOD01. Next base: position 12,542 of record JBCCCA010000055.1, on the reverse strand, counting down.
CGCCTACACCGATACCGGGCTCAAACGGAATGCCGACATCCCGCATGGCCATCTCAACGCCACCCAGCGACTGCAGCACCATAATTTCGTTCAACCAGCCCAAATGGCCAATGCGGAAAACCTTGCCGGCAACCTTGTTCAGACCGGCGCCAAGCGACAGGTTGTACTTGTGATAAGCCGTCTGGATCACATCATTCGCATCGAACCCTTCGGGCACCAGAATGGCCGTCACCGTATCCGAGTGCCACTCGGCGCCCTGCGCGCAATTCCGCAGACCCCAAGCGTCAACAGCGGCGCGCACGCCGCTCGCCATACGATGATGGCGGGCAAAGACGTTGTCCAGGCCTTCTTCCTTCAGCATGTCGACCGAAGCCCGCAACCCATGCAATAGTGTGGCCGCTGGTGTGTAGGGGAAATAGCCCTGATCGTTGGTTGCAATCATATCCCGGAAGTCAAAGAAGCACCGGCGCAGGCCAGCCGTTGGTCCCATATCGATTGCCTTTTGACTGACCCCGATAACAGCCAGACCCGTGGGCATCATGAAGCCCTTCTGCGATCCCGACACAATGACGTCGACGCCCCACTCGTCCATACGAAAGTCGATTGATGCAACCGAGCTTACGCCGTCGACGAACAGCAAAGCTGGATGCCCCAGCTCATCAAGAATAGCGCGAACCCCTGCGACGTCGGAGGTAACGCCGGTCGCGGTTTCGTTGTGCGTTGCCAGCACGGCTTTGATTTGATGGTTGGTATCAGCCGCAAGCTTCGCGCGGTATTCCTCAAGCGGAACGCCCTTGCCCCACTCGACATCAATCGCATCCACGTCCAGCCCAAAGCGCTGGCAGAGATCGACCCATAGAAGCGAAAACTGACCGAAGACGGAAGCAAGGACCTTGTCACCTTCGCTCAACGTGTTGGTGATGGCAGCTTCCCATCCGCCTGTCCCGGAGCAAGGATAGACAAAAACCCGCCCTGTTTCGGTTTTGAAAATTTCCTTCAAATCCTCGAACAGCGGCTTGGTAAACTCCGGGAAATCCGGCGCGCGGTGATCTTGCAGCGCCACATCCATAGCCTGACGGATCTGGAATGGCATGTTGGTGGGGCCGGGTACGGCCAATCCATTGTAACCGATTTTCATAACTCTGCTCCTCTCAGACTTTTCCGGGGTAGATTGGGAAACGGCCGCATAGGGCCATGGCTTCAGCGCGAACGGCGGCTTCTTCGTGCGCATTGCCTTCGGGCCCATGCGCCGCAAGCCCGTCCAGAACACGGGTGATCATATTACCGATGCGTTCGAATTCGGCCTGACCAAACCCTCGGGTCGTGCCCGCAGGGGTGCCCAGCCGAATGCCGCTTGTCACGGTCGGCTTCTCGGGATCGTTGGGCACGCCGTTCTTGTTGCAGGTAATGTGCGCACGGCCCAAAGCCTGTTCGGCTAGATCACCGGTGACACCTTTGGGGCGCAAATCCACCAGCATCAGATGCGTGTCTGTGCCACCCGAAACGATGTCAACACCTCCGGCTCTCAGCGTCGAGGCCAAGACCCGTGCGTTATCAACGACCTGCTGCGAGTAATCCTTAAAGTCTTGTGTCAGCGCTTCGCCAAACGCAGCCGCTTTTCCTGCAATGACATGCATCAGAGGGCCACCTTGAAGGCCCGGAAAAACAGCCGAGTTTACCTTCTTCGCGATGGTCGCGTCATTAGTCAGGATCATCCCACCCCGTGGGCCGCGCAATGTCTTGTGAGTTGTCGTCGTCACGACATCGGCAAACGGCAGCGGACTTGGATGCACGTCGCCCGCAACAAGGCCCGAGATATGCGCCATGTCCACCATCAAATACGCGCTGACACTGTCTGCAATCTGGCGGAAACGTTCGAAGTCAATCTCGCGCGGATAGGCCGAGCCGCCGGCAATGATGACGCGCGGCTCGTGCTCGTTGGCAAGGGCTTCGACGGCGTCATAGTCAATCCGTTCGTCGGCACCCAGACCATAGTGCACGGCGTTAAACCATTTGCCTGACAGGTTGGGACGCGCGCCGTGGGTCAAGTGACCGCCAGCGTCCAGCGACATGCCAAGGATCGTGTCGCCCGGCTTCAACAGCGCCAGAAATACTGCCTGATTGGCCTGACTGCCCGAGCTTGGCTGAACATTCGCGAAGCCGCAGTGGTAAAGCGCCTTAGCCCGGTCAATCGCCAAGTTTTCGGCTTCATCGACGAATTGGCATCCACCATAATAGCGACGGCCGGGATACCCTTCGGCATACTTGTTTGTCAAAACTGAACCCGCAGCATCGAGGACGGCCTGGCTCACGATGTTTTCGGACGCAATCAGCTCGATCTCATCGCGTTGACGCCCGAGCTCTCGACCAATCGCTGCCGCCAAATCCGGATCTGTTTCAGCAAGAGACGCTGCGAAAAAATCGTCAACTTCATAGTCCCGTGTTGATTGTCCGTCCATAGGACACCTCCCTCCAAAAACGTCTTCGGTGTATGGTATACCAGTAGCACGCGCCAAAAGATTAAGCATACAAAACTGGGTTTGTGTGTTGTAAGTGTGCGTTTCATGGTAATGGATATGTAAATTTGTAAATCGAGGTGAAACCTCTATGAAAAAAACCTTTGTTGGCCCGCAACTTCGCCAGCTGCGGCGCGCCCATAAACAGACGCAGGCCGAAATGGCCAAGGCGCTTGGAATCAGCCCGGCCTATGTGAACCTGCTTGAAAACAACCAGCGCAGCCTCTCGGTTCAGATGCTGATGGCGCTATCGGACAAATATTCGATCGATTGGCGGGAACTGGTGCAGGACCCAAGCTCAAGTGTTCTGGCCGAGCTGCGCAGCATGTTGCAGGACCCCATTTTTCAAGAGGTTCCGGATTTGCAGGAATTGCGCGCCGCGGTCGATCACGCGCCGGGGTTGGTCGACAATTTTCTGCAAATCTACCGTACCCACCGCACCACGCTCGATAAAATGCTGCGACAGGGGCGAGAACGGATGCCCGAGAACCTTTTGGCCTCGTCACCCGAAACGATCATCCATGATTTCTTTCGCGACCATAAAAACCATTTCCCCGAGTTGGAGGGCATCGCGCAAAGCATTCGCATAGAACAGCCCTGCGCGCCGGACGATGTTTATGCCATGCTCAAGGAACGACTTGAGCAGCAACACAATGTGACCGTGCAGATCAAGACGGTCGAAGACATGAGCGAAGCCCTTCGTATCTTCGATCGCGACGAGTCGACCGTGTTCCTGTCTCAGGCGCTGGATTATATGAACCGCACTTTTCAGCTGGCCCATATCCTGTGCCTGCTGGAAGCTGGCGATACGCTTCAAGCACTTGTCTCGGACAGCGGCATCTCGTCTCCAACGGGCCTGGCCCGATGTCAGGTTGAACTGGCGAATTATTTCGCGGGCGCCTTCCTGATGCCCTATGACGAGGTGCTGCAAACCGCGCAGAAGACGAAGTACGATGTCGACCGCATCGCAGCCGCATTTAGCGTGTCATTCGAACAAGTGTGCCACAGACTGACAACGCTTCAGCGCAAGAATGCAACCGGGGTGCCGTTTTTCTTTCTCAGGATCGACAAGGCTGGCAACGTGACGAAACGTTTTAATTCCACGACTTTCACACTAGCCGAATTCGGCGGCGCCTGCCCGGTCTGGAACATTCACACGTCCTTTCGAACGCCGGGTGTGATCCTGCCCCAGTTCGTCGAACTACCCGAGGGTGAACGCTTTTTTACGATCAGCCGCACAACAGACCGCCCCGTCTTCAGCCGCGACTCGCAGGATCGCCGGCTGGCGCTTGCGCTAGGGTGCGAATTCCGGTTCGTCGATGAAATTGGCTATGCGCGGTCCTTCAACCTCGACAGCGAAAACCTGTTCAGCCAGATTGGCATCAATTGCCATCTCTGCCCACGGCAGGCGTGTTCACAGCGCGCGCATCAACCGCTTTTTGTCGATTTGCCAATCAGTCCAGACCGGCGTGGCAACACCCGTTACGAAAGCTGAGACCTTTGCCAAAACGCATGAGCCGCACCCTGTTCGGGTACGGCCCATTCATGATCGTTGAGACTTGAACCCTTTAGGCAGCGGCTTGACGGTTTCCGGCCAGTCGCATCGTCACGGTCGATGCGACGGCGTCAACGACCGTGTTGCTCATGCCAAGTTGTTCCGCGATGAGTTGCACCAGCAGATCGACGCGTTCGATCTACTGGGCACCACCGTCGATGGCGCGCGCTGCTGACGAGGGCTTCAGCAAACCTTCTGCGGCCTTGGCATACTTCTCAAATGGCACTTGGCTGTCAGGTGTCGCGCCAAGTTTTATCACAAGGTCAGTGACCGACTGATAGATCGCGTGCGACGTCTCGATGTCACTGTGCACGGCTTCCTGGATTGGCCGGACGCCATGGGGCTGAACACACCGGTAGTTGCCCGTCAGCAGCATGGCCCACTTGGCAAACGGAACGAACAGCGACGTGTGGGCGCGGAGTTTGACCGGAACCTCTTTGCCATCAACGCGGATGGCATCAATATCGGCCTCCAACTCTTGCAGCATGTCATTATGCTCGGGCGCTTCGAACGGTGCAGCTTTAAAGTTCGTTGGCAAGCCCACGTGAAGCACGTTGGCGCCAGTGTCCGGAAGACGGAATGCCTGCGGGTCCGGGCTGCACAGCGACACAAGACCCGGTTCGAAATCCCGCCAGCCTTCAAGGGATGTGAAGCAAGCAGCAAGCTTTTCGGCATCAAGGCCGGGGATGCGCTTGAGGTAAGGAAGCGGCGGCATGTTCATCAACGACAAGCACGGGACCCTTGCGAGCGCGATGCGGGCCAACAGTGTGCGCACGTCAGCTCCAGCATATTGCGGTTCGGACATTGCCAGAACGACAAGGTCATATGCCTCGGGCTGAACGGCGCCAGGCTCCATTGCATCCAACGCCCCAGGTAAGTTATCAGATCGGAAAGGGCGATGCAGGTCTTCGTCCCTTAGCTTAATGCGCACCTCGGTACCCTCGGCATTGATCAGCTCGGCCGTCGCCTTGCGGCAGACAAGCGTTACGTTATGACCCGCCATCAACAACTTTGTTCCAAGCAAAGAACCGTACGAGGCGCCGAGGATTAGGATTTTGCGAGACATATTTCACCCTACTTTCTATCGTTAACGAAACATAATTGCGCGGACGCAAAAAACCTACTGGATTCGGGTTCATGTGTGTATCGTTTACAAAACAGCACTAAAATCTGTAATGTTGTAAAATCTTACGATGCGTTTGCTACCTTCCGGCGCCGAATGACCTTTTGGATCATCGGGTACGACACCAAAAGAAGCGCCAGGATCACGCAGGTCAACGAGATTGGACGCGTGATGAAAGTCGTCACATCCCCCTGGCTTGAAATCAGAGATTGGCGCAGTGAACGTTCGGCCAAGGGGCCCAGAACAATCGCCAGAACGGCGGGCGCAACCGGGTAATTCAGCTTGCGCAACAGATATCCGCAGACACCAAGGATCAGCATGATCCAGGTGTCGAACATGCGGTCGGTCGTGGCAAAGACGCCCAAGACACACAGCATGAAGATGATGGGAGTCAGCAGCGTGAACGGCATGGCAAGAACGCGAATGAACACAGGGATCAGGGCAAGGTTCAAAAGGACAGTCACCAGGTTCGCAACATACATCGACCCGATCAGGCCCCAGACGAAATCCGGGCTTTCGGTGAACAGAAGTGGCCCCGGACGCAGGCCCCAGATGATCATCCCCCCCAGAAGGATTGCCGTGGTGGGCGAGCCGGGGATGCCAAGCGTGATCATCGGCAGCATCGACCCGGTGGACGCCGCGTTGTTCGCTGCTTCGGGCGCAGCAACGCCCGCAACATTGCCTTTCCCGAAACTGTCCGGGTCCTTCGAGAAGGTCTTGGACAGGCCATAGCTCATCAAGGACGCAGGTGTGGCACCCGCTGCAGGTAAGGTGCCCACAAAGAAGCCTAGAACCGACCCAATCCAGGTCGAGTTGATATACAGCTTAATCTCGCGCAAATTCCCCTTGAACCGCTTCCAGGTGATGTTGACGTTGTGCATCTGCACCTGGCCCTTGGTGCTTTCCAGCGTCCAAAGCATTTCGCCAATTCCATAGATGCCAATGGCCAGTACAAGAAAGCCAATGCCACGCTGGAACTCGACCATATCGAAGAATATCATGCGGGGCTGACCACTGATGATGTCAAAGCCGATCGCCGCCATCACCAATCCCAGCAAGATGGAAAAGATGGTCTTTGGGATGTCGTCGCCGCCCAATCCGATGAAAGTCGCAAATGCCAGCAGCATCAGCGCAAATTCTTCCTGTGGTCCGAACTTTAGCGCGAAGGTTGCCAAAGGTGGGGCGAACAGCGTGAACAGCACGATGGACACGGTCCCACCGATAAACGACGCAATCGCGGCTGCCATCAACGCTTTGTCGGCCTGTCCCGATTGCGCCATGGGCCTACCGTCAAACACAGTCGCAACCGCTGTGGAGGCGCCGGGGATCCCCAACGTTATCGAACTGATCGCGCCGCCATACATGGCACCGTAGTAAAGCGCGGCCAGGAATATGATCGCCGCCGTCGGCGGAACCAGAAAGGTGACCGGCAACAGGATCGCGACCCCGTTGACGGACCCTAGACCCGGCATGCAGCCGACCAGAAGGCCTGCAAGACAGCCCGCGAAAATCATGAACAGATTCAGCGGCTCGAAGGCTTGCAGCAGACCACCACCAAGGGATACCAGTATCGTTTCCATATCAGTCGATCCTCAGAAGTATTCCCAGCGGAAGTTGTCGAGCCAGAGGAATCCTTCCTCGAAAATCGGCCATCCCTTCGGCAGGTATTTGGTGAGAGCGACCTCAAACAACAGATAGACAAAGATCGGAGCGCCAAGAACGAAGGCCGACGTCATGCCCCACGTGTGCTTGCCAAGAAAGCGCACATAAAACAGCATGAAAAGCATCAGGGACAAATAGGTGCCGATGATGTTCATCAGGATCAGCAGAAGCAAGATCGACAAGGCCGACACGACAACAAGGAACAAGGTCTCGGGAGCGATGTAAGGCTCCAGAGACTGGCTCTCGGGCGTCTTGCCCTGAAACCACCGCACGATTGTCGCGACCGAGGCCAGCGCCATGCCAAGCGAAAGCCAGAAGGGCCACATGCCCGCGCCGGGACCGCGCCCATCCACCCAGCCAATCCGCAAACCATCGGAATAGACGTTCCACATCAGGCCAAGCGAGACCAACAAGGTCACGAACCCCATCAGCAACTCTGCCGTTCGTACCGTCATGCACACCCCTCCCGATAGCGCTGTTTTCGCGCGCAGAAATTAGTCAGTCTTTTCAGATAGCTAAATGGGCGAGGCTTGATAGCCCCGCCCTGTCTTGCCTTATTCGCCGGTGATCGCAGCAGCGCCGACCTGTTCGATCAGTTCCTCGTGCGCCACCTTTTGCGTTGCATGGAACGCGGCCAGATCTGCACCTTGCATGAACTCGTCGCAGGTCAGCCCATCAGATGTGCAGAAGTCCTGCCATTCCTGGCTGGCGAAAAGTTCACCAAACAGCTCGGTGTACCAAGCCACGGCTTCCGGATCCATGCCCGGAGGACCGTTGACCGAACGCTGCATGTAGTACTCGATGTCCACATCCAGCTCTTTTGCCGTCGGCACGTCCGGGAAGGCCGCCATCCGCTCGCCAGTGAACTGCACCAGCGGCTTCGAGTTGCCCGCGCGATAGAATTCCATCTGCTCGGCCGGGTTGTTGACGGTCGAATCGATCTGATTGCCCACAAGGTTTTTGGCCACGGTGCCACCGCCCGGGAAGGGGATGTAGGTCACTTCGTAGTCGAACGCCGCTTCCATCATCGCTGTCAGAACGCTGTCTTCTTGACCCGAGCCTGTGCCGCCCACTTTCCAGTCAAGACCAGCACCCTTCACCGTTTCAACATAGCTGTCGAGGTCGGTAATGTCGTCGCGGTCGGTATTGACCCACAGCAGGAACGTATCCATCGCCATAAGACCGATGGGCGTGAACTCGGTGATATCGACACCAAGGTCTTCCTGAATGATCGGTGTGGTATAGAAGCTGTTCAGCGTCATCATCACTGTGTGGTTGTCGCCCGCCTTGTCCTGCAGATAACGCAGGGCTTCTGCACCAGACCCACCTGGCTTATTGATCGGAATAAACGGACGCGGGCTGAGGTCTTTCTTCTCGATCAAACCTTGCAGCAAACGTGCAATCTGGTCGGCACCACCGCCGGTCCCAGCCATAATAATGAATTCCACTGGCTTGCGTGGTTGCCACTCGGCCATTGCCGCCGGAGCGGACACTGAAAGCGCTAGCGCACTCACCGCAACTGTCTTTACAAAACGCATCTTTGGTCTCCCTAGTTGATTAGTTTTATCTGCTCGAGAGTAGCCTTTCTCCCCCACCTGGCAATATTTTATCGTTTAGCTATCATTATGCGCAATAATGTTTTCTTATACCTCCGCCTAGTGTACTAATACTACGGGCAAATCGGCGCTTTGCACTACCGATTGTGAGTTTCCACCAAAAAGTGACTCGCGTTCGTAGCTTTCATGATAGGCGCCCATGATAAGCGTACCGGCGCCCGCAGATTTCGCTTCATCTAGCAGACTTTCGCCAACATTAGCGCTTTTCGCCTCGAATCTGCGCAGCTCCGCGCTCACCTCTTTGAGTTCAAAGTACCGTTGAAGTTGTTCTGGACCCGCTGCCGGTTGCGAAAGCCCGCCAGACAAAATCGTTACGCGCTGCGCCGAAGCGATCAAAGGCATCGCCATAGCCACGGCGCGCGTCGCTTCCAATGAACCGTTCCATCCGATCGCGACATGATCTGCGAAGTCATCTGTCACGTGGTCCTGCTCGGGGCACATCATCACGGGGCGGCCGGACGAAAACAGCGCAGATTTCAGGGTATTGATGCCAAGGTTCAACTTGGGGTCTGGCTGCGGCACGCAGATCAGATCAGCCAACCGCCCGTGGGTTCGGACGGCCTCGACCTGTTTGCCTTCGAACTCGATGAACCGGGCTGTGGCCTTGCCTGGCTCATAGGCTTGCTCAGCCAATCCAAATTCTGCTGCAAGTCCCCGAAACTCTTCAAGTAACTGCGCTTCCGTGACACCTGCGGCCGAAGACATCGCCTCTTCAATCTGGCGCCGCACTATCTTCGGGATCACCACACCATAAGACAGGACATCGCTGGATTTCGGATGACAATGAACCACGCGAACCCGCGCGCCAAATCGCCGGGCTAGAACAGCTGCGTGAGCCAAGACGTTGTCGCCCTTCCCGTCCCCGCGCACCGGCAACATAATTGTATGAAGTTTGCTCAGCGGCACGGTGTATCTCCTAGCTGTCCAGCTCGTCGCCGACGGCAAGCCCGACCTCGGCGGCCCATTCCGCTGCTGGGGCTTTGCCACCCCCCTCGGGCCGGACACGTTTCACAAGGATGCGCCCCCCGATGGATTGCACTTCGATCCCGTCTTCTGTGATCGCGCGAATGCGCCCCGAAATACCATCGCCAGGTGCCCGCGCGGCATCAAAGATCCCAAGCTTTGCACCCTTGTAGGTTGTCCATGCCCCAGGGGCCGGATTGGTTCCGCGGATCAGGTTGTAGGCCTGCGCTACAGGAGCGTGCCAATTGACCTTCGAATGCCGCGCCGTGCAGCGCCGCTCGTAGCTTGCCTGCGCTTCGTCCGGCACGATCCGAGGCGGATTGCCACCGCGAAAGAGGTCACAAACCTGCAACACACTGTCCACGGCTGGTGGATAAATCTTTTTGAAATAGAGGTCGATCACTGTGTCATTTGGCCCGATCTCGCACTCCCATTGCAACAAGCTGTCGCCCTCGTCCAGCCCGTCGCTGGGATAGAACCACGAGAATCCCGATTTGGTGTCGCCCATGATTATCGGCCAATTGACCGCACTTGGCCCCCGGTATTTCGGCAAGAGCGAGGGGTGGAAACAGATCGAGCCATGGGTCGGGGCATCGCGGGCCGCTTCCGGGACGAACACGTTGACGAACGCCATTACCATTAGGTCAGCGCCATAGCTTTTCAGCGTGTCCAAAGCAGCGGCATCATCGAAATTGGCGGGCTGCTCGACCGGAAGTCCCTGTTCAAGCGCAAATTCCTTGATCGGATCGACGGGTTTGCCGTCGCGATCAGGCTCACAATAGACCGCAATCACCTCATCGGTGCCATTGTCCAGCAGCTTTGCCAACACGTCCTTTCCGAACGCCTGTTGGCCCATCACAATAAGACGCATGCGCGCCCCTCCCTTGGTGCTGCGGCGTGGCGGGGTGAACCCGCCCTGCCGCGTTGTTCGTAGAGCGGGGTTTGCCCCGCTGTATCTTTTTATTCAGCCGCCAGCGCCTTGGGTTCGCCCACAGCGCCGCTGTCCACGATCTTCTGCAAGTCTTCACCCGAATATCCCAGCACATCGCTAAGTACTTCCAGCGTATGTTCGCCCAAAAGGGGCGAGCGCGTCACCTCGGCCGGGCTGTCGCTTAGCTTGATCGGGCAACCGACGCTGACGTAGCGCCCACGCTCCGGATGATCGACGTCCACGATAGTCCCGGTCGCACGTAAACCTTCGTCTTCCATCAACTCTTTGGTCGACAAGATGGGTCCGACGGGAATGTTCAATGGGTTACAAATCTCCATAACCTCGAACTTGTCCTTGGTCATGGTCCACTGCTCGATCCGCGCGAAGATCTCGTTCAGCTTGTCCAGTCGTTCGGGCGGTGTCTTGTAGCCTTCGGCGTCTTTCCATTCGGGCGCACCGATCACATCGCACACATTCTCCCAAACAGCGGCCTGGGTTATGAAATATGTGTACGCGTTCGGGTCCGTCTCCCAACCCTTGCACTTAAGGATGCGGCCCGGCTGGCCACCACCCGAATCGTTGCCCGCCCGTGGTGTGGCATCGCCAAAGGGAACGCCTTCACCAAACTGGCTGTATTCCTTGAGCGGCCCCGCTTCGAGGCGCTGCTGATCCCGCAGCTTCACCCGCGTCAGGTTCAGAACGCCGTCTTGCATCGCTGCGCTTACCTTCTGGCCACGGCCCGATTTCTCGCGGTGGAACAGGGCCGTCACGATTCCAAGACACAGGTGAAGACCAGTCCCGCTATCACCAATCTGCGCTCCCGTTACCAAGGGCGGGCCTTCACGGAAACCTGTCGTCGACGCAGCACCGCCCGCACATTGGGCGACGTTCTCATAAACCTTGCAGTCCTCGTATTTCCCCGGCCCAAACCCCTTGATCGAGGCCAGGATCATCCTCGGGTTGATCTCCTGAATGCGTTCCCAAGTGAAGCCCATCCGATCAAGCGCGCCGGGCGCGAAGTTTTCGACCATGACGTCACATTCCTCGATCAGCCGGGTCAGGACTTCCTTGCCGGTTTCGTTCTTGGAATTCAGCTCAATTGACCGCTTGTTATGGTTGAGCATCGTGAAATAGAGGCTGTCGGCGCCCGGCACATCGATCAATTGCTTACGCGTCGCGTCGCCCACGCCGGGACGTTCGACTTTGATCACGTCTGCGCCGAACCAGGCCAACAATTGCGTGCAAGTCGGGCCCGACTGCACATGGGTGAAATCCAGAACTTTTACACCTTCAAGAGCTTTCATAGGCTCAATCCTTACTCAGATTTTCTTGGCTTGCGGATAGCGCGCCTGCGCCACCACGGAACTTGGGTTCAGATTGCCGATATTGCCGCTTTCCCGTCCGGCGTCCTCGGCGATCACTGCATTGATGAGCGTGGGCTTGCCGCTGGCAAAAGCTTCCTTCACCGCCTGGCGCAGCTCATCGGGGTTGGTTACGTGCCGACCTTCGCCACCAAAGGCCTGCATCATAAAATCATAGCGTGCGTCTTTGACAAACACAGTGGTCGACGGGTCTTCGCCGCCGCCCCAGTTTTCACCGTCGCCACGATAGATGCCGTTGTTGTTCATGATCACGATGCAAACCGGCAGGTCATAGCGGCAGACAGTTTCGATTTCCATCCCGCAGAACCCGAAGGCGCTGTCGCCTTCAACCGCCAGCACTTGATTGCCGGTCTCGATGGCCGCGGCCACCGCGCTGCCCATGCCGATCCCCATGATGCCCCACGTACCGACGTCCAGCCTTTTTCGAGGCTTGTGGATATCAATGATCGAGCGTGCCTGATCCAGTGCGTTAGCCCCTTCGTTGACTAGCACGACATCCGGGTTGTCCGCGATAAGGTCCTTCAGAACTCCCAGTGACCCCTGATAGTCCATCGGCGAGTTGTTGTTTCGCAGCTTGGGCGCCATGCGTTCGACATTGGCCTGAACCTTGGCACTGACCGCACCCGTCCAATCTTCGGACGGTTTTTTCCAGTCGGACCCAATTGCTTGCAGCAACGCTTTTGAACAGCTCTCGATATCCCCGATCAGCGGAGCGGAAATCTTCTGGTTCGAGTCCATTTCGGTCGGCTCGATATCGATCTGGACAAACTTCTTGGTGCCCTTTTCGCCCCACG
>JBCCCA010000054.1:0-16628 GCA_039033735.1 Pseudomonadota bacterium | reverse complement strand
TATCCTGCCAAGCCTGCCGGTTCTTTTGGTCGGCATCGTTGGCGGTGCGATCCTGCGGGCCCATGGGGATGCACGGCGCTCGATGAACGTTTTGATCGTGGGCGGCGTTGTGAACGCGGTGCTTGATCCGATCCTGATCTTTGGCCTGAACCTTGAGTTGACCGGGGCTGCGATGGCCTCGATTGCGGCACGCTTCACGATCGCCGGGATGGCGTTGTCGGCAATCCACCGGTTCCATGGTGGGTTCGGCCAGCCAACGGCCAAGACGTTGGCACGAGACTTCAGGCCAGTTTTCGCGATTGCTGTACCGGCTATCTTAACCCAGCTTGCGACCCCGGTCGGGCAGGCCTATGTCACGCGCGCCATGGCCGAGTACGGTGAAGAGGCTGTCGCCGGAATGGCGATTGTTGGTCGCCTGACCCCCGTTGCCTTCGCAATCATCTTCGCCTTGTCCGGCGCCGTTGGGCCAATCATCGGGCAGAATGCGGGGGCCAGGAACAGCGAGCGCGTGCGTGCGGCATTTAATGAAGCCTTGTTGTTCACACTGGGCGTAACAGTGGTGATTTCGTTGGCCCTGTTCGCGTTGCGCACTCCGCTGTCTTGGCTGTTCCAGCTGGACGACGGCGGGATCGCCCGTACGTTGGTCTTCTTGTTTGCCGGGCCTCTCTCGCTGCTGTGGTTTTTCAACGGCGTCCTTTTTGTCGCCAATGCCGCGTTCAATAATCTAAGCCATCCGTTTTATTCGACGCTGACAAACTGGGGGCGTCACACTCTTGGAACGGTCCCGACTGTTATGCTGGGCGCATGGTTGTTCGGCGCGCCGGGTGTTTTGATCGGGCAAGCCGTTGGTGGTGTGATCTTCGCACTGATTGCCTTTCTGCTGGCACAAAGGGTCATCGCTGAAACCGAAGGGGATACTCCGGCACCGAGGGAACCGTTCGCCCGCCAGGCTCGCCAATTGAACCTGTTTCACCACCGGCGTTAGTCAACTTGTCAAAATGGCCCCGCGTTGTGCCAGCGACGCATCCACAAGCTGTCGTTCCACGTCCAAAAGCGTTTGATGTCTAGGATAACGGGGGGTCGCCCGATCATCTAAGATCGGGGCCTCCCAGCCGCTAGTCGTGTCAAAAAAGTTTCGGACAGCGTCTTCTCCACCAAGCTTCAGATAACCCTGAACGACGGCGTCCAGATAGCTCAACAGTATGGGATGGTGGCCGGAGAAAGGTCGGTGTAAATCCTCGGGCGCGTGATAAAATCGAATGTCCTCTGCATCGCTGTCATGCGTGACCCCAATCGCGGTTTCCCGAAGATAGGACCGCTCGCGCTGATCCAGTGCGGCCCAGTCCTGACCGGGAACTTGCGCCAAAGCACCGGCAATTTCAGTCTCAGCATCCCGGGTAATAGTCAGAAATGCGACGCTTCGCCCTTCGACATGCCGCCAGACGCGGCGCCAGCCAGTCAAGCGCGCGGCTTGAACGTCGCCATAGTCATGCGTGCCAGGATTCACGAGGCTGCCATACCCAAAGACATATGATTTGGTCATAAAGGCGCTTCTCGCTTGCGTGAGCTTCGAACACAAGCTCTTGCCAGATCGCCCTTTGGCGGCTTAGACAGAAAGAGCGCATCGCGGGAGAATCGGGGCATGGCCTCGTGCCGAAGGAGCAACCGCCCCGGTAAACTCTCAGGCCAAAGGACCGTGACGCGCCTGAAACTCTGGAGAGACCCCGCATGGGGCGCCGAAGGGATAACGATCTCAGGCAAAAGGACAGAGGGGGCGCCGCCGGGCATGGCTTTTGCCCGAACGCGCCCGACGCTTCGTGTGTCGGCCTCAAGATCACGGGGACTGCCTTGTCCGACCTGAACCGTACACCGCTTTATGACCTGCATGTTTCGTGGGGCGCCAAAATGGTGCCCTTCGCCGGATATGACATGCCGGTTCAATACCGGCCGGGTGTGATGAAGGAGCATCTTTGGACCCGTGATCATGCTGGTCTGTTCGATGTGAGCCACATGGGGCAGGTGATGTTGCGTCCAAAGTCAGGCAATCTGGAAGACGCGTCGCGGGCGCTTGAAGCGCTGGTCCCTGTCAATGTGCTGGGATTGCAAGAGGGGCGCCAGCGCTATGGACTGTTTACCAATGACGCAGGCGGTATTCTGGATGATCTGATGATTGCGCGGAAACAGGATCACCTGCTTTTGGTTGTAAATGCGGCCCGTAAAGCGGCGGACGTGGCCCATCTGTTGGACCACCTGTCAGACAGTTGCGAGATTGATCCGATTGAAGACCGCGCGCTTCTTGCCGTGCAGGGACCAAAGGCCGAGGCTGCCTTGGCCGAACTTTTGCCTAAGATCGGCGAGATGCGTTTCATGGATGTCGCCGCGTTCGATTGGCAGGGCACGTCGCTTTGGGTGACGCGCTCTGGGTACACCGGCGAGGATGGGTTCGAGATTTCCGTGGCCGACGACCGCGCCTGTGATTTGGCTGAAGCGGTGCTTGCGCTAGAACATGTGACGCCCATCGGGCTTGGTGCGCGTGACAGCCTGCGACTGGAAGCGGGCCTGTGTCTTTATGGTACCGACTTAAACGCGGCGATAACCCCAGTGCAGGCGGCACTTGAGTGGTCGATCCAAAAAGTTCGTCGTTCGGGCGGCGACCGCGCAGGCGGCTTCCTTGGTGCCGATGTAATCCTTCATCAATTGGAGAACGGCGCGGACAGTCGCAGGGTGGGTTTGCTTCCGGAAGGTCGGGCCCCTATGCGCGCAGGAACTGAACTTTTTGCAGGCGACGCGCAGGTCGGATCAGTGACCTCGGGTGCCTTTGGTCCGTCGCTTGGGGCGCCAATGTCGATGGGGTACGTCGCGGCCGAGCATGCGGCGCCCGGAACAACACTCTTGGGCGAATTGCGCGGCAAGCGCTTGCCGGTTGTCGTGACCGAACTGCCGTTCCGTCCTTCAAATTTCAAACGCTGAAAAGGGAGAGACTTATGAAATACACGGAAGATCATGAATGGTTGCGCATTGAAGGCGATGTTGTCGTTGTCGGCATCACCGAACACGCCGCGGAGCAATTGGGCGATGTTGTTTTTGTCGAGTTGCCGGAAACCGAGACGCAGGTGACCAAGGGCGATGATGCAGTGGTAATTGAAAGCGTGAAAGCTGCTTCGGACATTGTCGCGCCTGTTGATGGCGAGATTGTCGAAGTTAATGCTGGTCTTGCGGACAATCCCGGGCTTGTGAACGAAGACCCGTTGGGGGCAGCCTGGTTTTTCAAGATCAAGCTCGAAGATACGGCACAGGTCGACGCCTACATGGACGAAGACGCCTATACCGCAATGATCAGCTAAGCGGCGCAGACGTTTTTCCCAGGAATTCGCCAACGCAAGGAGACCCCGATGAGCTTTACCCCGACTGACTATCTGCCCTACGATTTTGCCAATCGGCGTCACATCGGGCCGTCGCCTGCCGAGATGGCGCAGATGCTCACCAAGCTTGACGTCGAAACTTTGGACGAGCTGATTGATCAGACGGTTCCGGCGGAAATCCGGCAATCCGAGCCGCTGTCTTTCGAAAAGCCGCGGTCGGAACGCGAGCTCTTGTGGGAAATGCGTGAACTTGCAAAGGAAAACCAGGTCTTCACGACAATGATCGGACAGGGGTACCACGGCACCACTACGCCACCGGCTATCCTGCGAAATATATTGGAAAATCCGGCGTGGTACACGGCTTACACGCCGTACCAACCCGAGATCAGCCAGGGTCGCCTTGAAGCGTTGCTCAACTTTCAAACGATGGTGTCGGACCTGACAGGACTTGAGATCGCGAATGCGTCACTTCTAGACGAAGCGACAGCGGCGGCCGAAGCAATGACGATGGCGCAGCGCGTCGCAAAGTCGAAAGCCAAAGCCGTCTTCATTGATGAAAACTGCCATCCTCAGAACATTGCTGTAATGCAAACCCGTGCGGGGCCCTTGGGTATCGACTGCATCGTGGGCGCCCCCGAGGACTTGGAGGCCAAAACGGTATTTGCGGCAATCTTCCAATATCCCGGCACCTATGGGCACGTGCGTGACTTCACCGACCAGATCACCGCCCTTCATGACGCCAAGGCGCTGGGCATTGTGATTGCCGACCCGATGGCTCTGACACTGCTGAAAGAGCCGGGCGCAATGGGGGCGGATATTGCAGTCGGATCGACACAACGGTTTGGTGTTCCTTTGGGCATGGGCGGGCCGCATGCCGCCTATATGGCGTGCCGCGATGCCTATAAGCGGGCAATGCCTGGACGCCTGGTTGGCGTGTCGGTGGATGCGCGTGGAAACAAGGCTTATCGCCTATCGCTTCAAACGCGCGAGCAGCACATTCGTCGCGAAAAGGCCACATCCAATGTGTGTACGGCGCAAGCGCTTCTGGCCGTCATGGCAAGCTTCTATGCCGTCTTTCACGGTCCGGAAGGTCTTCGCGCAATTGCGCAACGAATCCACCGAAAGACCGAACGTCTGGTTCTTGGGCTTGAGGCGGGCGGGTACGTGGTCGAACCGGACACCTTCTTCGATACGGTCACGGTCGATGTGGGCCCGCTGCAGGGTGTCATCATGGACGCCGGTCGCCGCGAAAAGATCAACTTCCGACAGGTCGGCGAGACGAAGATTGGGATCGCCGTTGACGAAACCATTCGCGCGGCCACTCTAGAAGCTGTCTGGCGCGCCTTCGGTCTGGATTTGCGGCGCGATCAGTTCGAGGGGGCATATACTCGCTTGCCCAAGAACCTTTTGCGCGAAAGCCGTTTCATGACCCACCCGGTGTTCCACATGAACCGGGCCGAGACCGAGATGATGCGCTATATGCGCCGCCTTGCAGATCGGGATCTGGCACTGGACCGCGCGATGATCCCGCTTGGCTCGTGTACAATGAAACTAAATGCAGCAGCCGAGATGATGCCCGTCACCTGGCCGGAATTCGCCAATATCCACCCGTTTGCGCCCGCCGATCAAGTGAAGGGGTACGCACGGCTCATCGCGGATTTAACGGAACGTTTGTGCGAGATCACTGGTTACGATGCGATGTCGATTCAACCTAACTCGGGGGCACAGGGGGAATATGCAGGGTTGCTGACTATTCAGGCCTATCACCGCGCACGCGGCGATACCGACCGTGACATATGCCTCATTCCGATCAATGCCCACGGCACCAATCCGGCAAGTGCACAAATGTGCGGGATGGAGGTTGTTGTCACCAAATGTACCGAAAGTGGCGACATCGATCTTGTGGACTTTCGCACGAAGGCCCAGGCCGCTGGTGACCGTCTTGCGGCTTGTATGATCACCTATCCGTCTACCCACGGGGTTTTTGAAGAAACCGTGCGCGAGGTCTGCGAGATCACCCATACCTTTGGCGGCCAAGTCTATCTGGATGGCGCCAACTTGAATGCGATGGTCGGCCTCGTCAAACCGGGTGAGATCGGCTCGGACGTTAGTCACCTAAACCTACACAAAACCTTTTGCATTCCTCATGGCGGCGGGGGTCCGGGCATGGGGCCGATTGGTGTCAAAGCCCACCTTGCACCATTTCTTCCCGGTCACCCCGAAACGGGTGGGCGTGAAGGCCCCGTGTCTGCTGCGCCCTATGGCTCGCCCGGGATACTGGTCATTCCTTACGCTTATTTGTTGCTGATGGGGGGCGAAGGCCTGACCCAAGCCACAAAGGTCGCGATCCTGAACGCAAACTACGTCGCAAAGCGATTGGAAGGCGCATTCGATGTGCTTTTCAAGGGCAAAGCTGGTCGCGTTGCACATGAATGCATAATCGATACACGCCCGTTTGACGACACCGCAGGGGTGACTGTCGATGACATTGCCAAACGCCTAATCGACAACGGATTTCATGCACCCACAATGAGCTGGCCGGTCGCTGGCACCTTGATGATTGAACCGACCGAGAGCGAGACAAAGGCCGAACTTGACCGCTTCTGTGATGCGATGCTCTCAATCCGCGAGGAGATCGCGGCAATCGAAGACGGCAAGGCCGATCGGGACGACAATCCGCTAAAGCGCGCGCCGCACACTGTCGAAGACCTCGTCGGCGACTGGGACCGCGCCTATACTAGGGAAGAAGCCTGCTATCCGGCAGGCGCGTTTCGCGTCGACAAATACTGGCCGCCAGTCAACCGTGTCGACAATGCCTATGGAGATCGCAACCTCGTTTGCATCTGCCCGCCATTGGAAAATTACGCGGAGGCGGCAGAGTAGGCGGCGTGCCTGGCATGCCCCGTCTGCGGGACGAAGCCACCGCTCGCTGAGGATACTTTTTGATCCACTTTGGTCCTCACGAGGCTACTCAAGTGTCGCCAAATAGGCCAAGAGCGCGGCGCGATCGCGGGCTGAGTCCAAACCGTCGAAACCCATCGTTGTGCCAGGAACAGCCAATCGGGGGGAATTGAGAAATCTGTCCAGAGTTGCATTGCTCCAAATGCGCTCTACCTCAGCAAATGACATCAGCGCGGGTGAATATTGTTCAAAGTCTTCATCAGCGGCGATTGGACGTCCGACGATGCCGGTAAGGCTTGGGGCAACGGCGTTGTCTTTGGACGTCGCGTGACAGAGGATACATTGCGCGAACAACTGACGGCCGAGGTCCAGGGGGTCTTGCGGGACTGTCCCTGAAGTCGAGGTCGTGTATGTCGCCCGCAACGCCAGAAGCTCTGTCAACTGTGCTTCCGAAAGCGCGTCCCGTATCGTCAACATCGCCATGGCTTGCGCCCAGGTCATTCGGGCCTCGATCTCACCAACCGCCGCACCAAGACGTTGAACCTCATTGGTGTCGATCACGCGTCCTTCAAGGGCGACTTCCAGCTGCCGCATCAGTTCCCCGCGTACGGCGAGAAACTCATCGAACGCATCAAGGTTCTGATGCACGGCAATATCCAGCCGCCGCCTCTGGTCTGGTTCGAGGATGTCCAACACCTGTTGTGCAACGGCCCCGCGCCGCACAGCGTGGCCGGACGCCAATCGGAGGCTGACAAATCCGAAGTGTTGGCTCGGTTTTCCCACAACTTCGAAATCGTTGAATTCTGTTGACCCTGTAGTCCAGCTCAGAAACCGTGCTGCGAGGTTCACAAGCTCTTGCCGGTCCACATTGGGGCGCCGTTGACCGTTGCCTTTGCTTGGAACGTCAACCGGCTCACCGGCTGAGTGACCTTCGCGTATCAGCCGGAGCGTCGATTGCTGTTCCGGTGTAAGCGTCACTGCAATCTCGCCAAAGCTCTGAGCAATCACACGGCCAAGTTCAGCTTCGGAGGCTCCGTACGTGCGACCAAGCGCCAAGAACCGCGCCTTATCGCCACTTTCCCCGACGAGGAGCCGTTCCAGCGCACGGTTAATTTGAACACGTGCCTCTTGGGTCGCTTGATGCGCCGAGACTTGCGCCTCCAAAAGGGTGATCAGAATGTCGATCTGGGATGGCTCAAGAACGGCCAGTGTGTCGCGTGCAACATGAGCCCGGGTCAAGCTTTGCCCGCTCGACACACGGAGTGCGACAAAGCCGAAAAAGTTGGCCATTCTGCCGACCGAAATATAGTCATTATTGGCGGAAGTTCCTGTAAGCCATGTCAGGGTTCTCGATGCGACGGCACTGCGTAACTGTCTCTCGTTCACTTCATGGCCTGAAAGGTCGCGCAGCGCTGGGGCGCTGCTTTGGGCGCCAACGGCGTAGGGCGCAGTGGCCGAAAGGAAAACGGCCAAGAGAGTTGCCGGAGTTGGCAAAGTGGACGTCATTTCGCTTCCTTTCGTGAATTGTACGTCCTTTACACGACTTGGCGCGCATTTTCCGTCGCGGAACCTTTCCCAGGAACTCAAGTGCAGACATGCGCTGGTTTGTAGTAACGCGGGAGGTCTGGGCTCGAAGCGACGATCATCGTGTGCATGGTCGGGACCTTTGGGCAGCGTGGGACATCGCGACTTTCCGCTCGACATCCTGAAGTCTCAAAGGGATGTGTCACAGCATGGATTGGATCGTTTTAATGCTTGGGACCGCGGCGATGGTAGCGGGGGGTGTCTTGAAAGGCGCTGTGGGTGCAGGTGCGCCGTTGGTCGTCGTGCCGTTACTAGCGCTGCTCTACGATGTTCCTTTCGCCGTTGCGATTTTCGTCATCCCTAGCCTGCTGGGCAACATCTGGCAAAGTTGGCTTTATCGCGCCGACGTCTTGCCAGCACGATTTTTGTTGTGCTTTGCAGGCGCCGGTGGATTAGGCGCGTTGATCGGATCCTTCGTTCTGGTTCGCGTGCCCGGTGATGTGCTGTTGGGTGGCCTTGCGCTGGTGGTTTTCCTGTATATTGGCCAGCGCTTCGCGCGCCCGGATTGGGTTCTCAGCCGGCAGGCCGGTGATCGGCTCGCGGTTCCCGCAGGTTTGCTGGGCGGTCTCATGCAGGGTGCAGGCGGTGTTTCGGCCCCGGTCTCGGTCACGTTCCTGAATGCGATGCAGTTGCCGCGCAAAGCGTTCATCGCGACGATTGGCGTTTTTTTCGGAACAATGAGCCTGGTGCAGCTTCCAACGTTGTGGTCGCTTGGTGTCATGACGCCGGAACGCGCGGCTCTTGGGTTGGCTGCTGCTGTTCCGCTGTTTGGTGCGATGCCCATCGGTGCGTGGCTTGCGCGATTTTTGTCCAAGGCCTTGTTTGACCGGATCATTCTTGCGCTTTTGGCGGTCATTGCCTGCCGTCTGCTGTACGACGCAATAAACTAGTGCGCAGACCTTGGCCGGATGTCTTGCGCGCAAGTTTAGAATCATTCCAAACCCATTGACAGCGACGATGCCAGACCGCATATCTTATTACCTGATCGGAGAGCTTGAAATGTTCATACAAACCGAAGCCACACCAAACCCGGCGACCTTGAAATTTCTGCCTGGGCAGAACGTGCTCGGCGCAGGCACTGCTGATTTCCCGTCGGCGGACAGTGCCGACGGATCGCCCCTTGCACAGAGGATTTTTGCGGTTGACGGCGTCACAGGCGTCTTTCTCGGTGCTGATTTCGTGACGGTCACAAAAGAGGACAGCAGCGATTGGGACGTTGTGAAGGCCCCAATTCTGGGCGCCATTATGGAACACTTCCAATCCGGCCAACCGGTCATGCAGGGCGAAGGAGCCCACGCTTCGGGTCACGCCGAACATACCGGTGAAGATGGCGAGATCGTCAATCAAATCAAGGAATTGCTGGATACCCGCGTTCGTCCGGCCGTGGCACAGGACGGAGGTGATATCGTCTTTCATGGGTTCGATCGCGGCGTTGTTTATTTGCACATGCAAGGCGCTTGTGCGGGTTGCCCATCATCCACTCTGACCCTCAAGATGGGGATCGAGAACCTGTTGCGTCATTACATTCCAGAAGTGGTTGAGGTGCGTCCGGTTGCGGCCTGACCCAACGATCCTTGTTTTTGATACATCGGCCGCGCATTGCGCGGCCGCTTTGCTTTTGCGGGGCAAGATTGTCGCGCAGCGCCATGAGGACATGAAGAAGGGGCAGGCAGAACGTCTGTTCCCCATGCTGGACGAAGTGCTGGGTGAAGTTGGCACGGTTTGGAACGAGCTTGATGCCATAGGTGTCGGCGTTGGGCCCGGGAATTTCACTGGCTTGCGCATTGCCGTAAGTGCGGCGCACGGTCTTTCGCTATCGCTTGGCATCCGCGCAATCGGCATTAGCTCATTCGAGCTCATGCGGGGAGCTTTGGAAGGAGACGGCCAAGACGAAATCGTTAGTATGCCCGCGCCAAGGCAGCATGCCTACTTGCAAACATTTCGTGACGGAAAAGCCGAAGCCCCAAGACTTGTGGAGCTATCGACCGCTTCTTTGGGTGCCGAGCCTAGGAAGCGCCCGGACATTCCCGTTATCGGTTACGAGGCTGCGCTCATCGCATTTGGTCTAACTGCCCCCGACGCCGCGCGCGCCGATGATCCCTATCAAGGCAGCAACGGCGTGGATTGTGACATCGACAACTGGGCCGAAACACTCGCGCGATTGACAGAAGCGCGCTTTGCGCAATCAAGTGAACATCGTCCCCCAACACCTTTGTATGTGCGTCCGCCGGATGCGGCACCGGCGTCTGACCCGCCACCGGTCATCCTGCCGTGACGCCGAAGGAATTGGCGCGTATCCATATGTTGGCCATGACGGTTCCGGCGCCATGGTCAGTTTGGGACTTCGAAGACATATTGGCCACGTCCGGCGCCTTTTGCGCCAGCGAAGGGGATTTTGGTTTTGCTATTGGACGGGTTGTGCTGGACGAAGCCGAGCTCTTGACCCTTGCCGTCGATCCCGCTCGTCAACGACAAGGGCTTGGTCGCGTCTGTCTGGACTTGTTTGAGCAAAGGGCGTCTGACGCAGGGGCGTTTCAGCTTCATCTGGAAGTTGCTGCAACCAACCTGGCCGCACTCTCGTTATACAAGTCAAACGGATGGCAGGTCTCTGGTCACCGGAAAGCTTATTATGCGGGCGCCACCCCCAGGATCGACGCGGTTTTGATGACGAAACAGTTTGCACGGGCCTAACCCCGCGTCATTGACCCTAATTTCGCCCGACAGCCCAAGACTCCTATTGACCCTCTTCGACGTTCACGGCCTTATTCCATGCATCAAGGGCACCGGGGGCTTGGCCCAAAAGGGTGCCCAGAGTTTACCAACTGGGAGACTGTTTATGTCCTATCTGAAAAATGCGCTGGGCAGCGTTGCCGCACTTGCCGTGATGGCCGGTGCCGCGCTGGCCGAGCCTGCCTTGATGTATGACCTTGGCGGCAAGTTCGACAAATCGTTCAACGAGGCAGCCTATAATGGCGCCAAACGTTGGGCCGACGAAACTGGCGAGAGCTATCAGGAGATCGAAGTTACTGCCGAAGCGCAGCGCGTGCAGTTTGCGACACGTCTGGCGGAAGCGGGCTACAATCCGATTGTCGTTCTCGGGTTCCAGAACGCCGCTACGGTCGAGGAAGTTGCGCCGAAGTACCCAGACACTAAATTCGCTATCATCGATGTGGGATGGCTCGATATTCCGAATCTGCGTCAGATTACTTTTGCCGAACATGAGGGGTCTTACCTTGTAGGTATGCTGGCGGCGATGGCGTCCGAGTCGAACACAGTTGGTTTCATCGGTGGCATGGACGTGCCGCTTATCCGTCACTTTGCCTGTGGTTATGCCCAGGGCGCCAAGGCAGTGAACCCGGACGTCACGGTCATTGCAAACATGACAGGCACAACACCTGCGGCGTGGAATGATCCCGTGAAAGGCGGTGAATTGACAAAGTCGCAGATCAGCCAAGTTGCTGATGTCGTATATGCGGCCGCCGGTGGCACAGGCGTTGGCGTTCTGCAGGCCGCAGCGGACGCAGACATCCTTTCGATCGGTGTCGATTCCAACCAAAATCACCTGCACCCGGGTGAAGTTCTGACCTCCATGCTTAAGCGGGTCGACAATGCGGTTTATGATGTTTTCTCCGCTGGGGTTGACGGTTTTGAAGCCGGTGTACATGTCATGTCGCTTGAAAACGAAGGTGTTGGTTATGCGTTGGACGACAACAACGCATCGCTGATTTCGGACGAAATGAAAGCCGCCGTCGACGACGCGAAATCCAAAATCATCGCAGGCGACATTAACGTGGTGGCCTATTACGAAAATGACAGCTGCCCGGCACTCGAATTCTAATGAGTGACGGCACGGCAAACGGCGGGGCGACTTCGGTCGCCCCAGCCATTGAGTTGAAGGGCATCTCGAAGGCGTTTGGCCCTGTACAGGCCAACAAGGATATCTCGATCCGCGTGATGCCCGGCACAATCCATGGGGTTATCGGCGAGAACGGTGCGGGCAAATCGACGCTGATGTCTATCCTTTACGGGTTCTATAAGGCGGACTCCGGCGAGATTTTCATCTCAGGGAACAAGACCGAGATCCCCGACAGCCAAGCCGCAATTGCCGCTGGTATTGGCATGGTGTTCCAGCACTTCAAACTGGTTGAGAATTTCTCGGTTCTTGAGAATATCGTGCTTGGGGCGGAAGACGGCGCGCGGCTGATGCCCTCGCTAGCCAAGGCTCGCAGACTTCTGACCGAACTGGCAGAAGAATATGAATTGAATGTCGATCCTGACGCGACGATCGAAGAGCTTTCGGTCGGCTATCAACAACGGGTTGAAATCCTGAAGGCGCTGTACCGCAAGGCAGATATCCTGATTCTTGACGAACCGACCGGAGTGTTGACGCCGTCCGAGGCAGATCACTTGTTCCGTATCCTTAAAGGTCTTCGCGACGAAGGTAAGACGATCATCCTGATCACCCATAAGCTGCGGGAAATCATGGATGTGACCGACACAGTCAGCGTCATGCGGCGGGGCGAAATGACGGCGACGGTCAAAACAGTCGACACCAACCCATCCGAGCTGGCAGAGTTGATGGTGGGCCGGAAGGTGTTGCTGCGTGTCGACAAAACACCAGCTCAGCCCAAGGAAAATATTCTCGAAATAGAGGATTTAAGTGTCACCGACAGCGATGGCGTCGAACGGCTCAAAAAGATCAGCCTGAACGTGCGGGCGGGCGAGATTCTGGGGATTGCCGGCGTTGCCGGGAATGGACAGTCTGAACTTCTTGAAGTGCTGGGTGGTTATCGCCGCGCAACAGGCCGCGTGCGCGTCAGCGGCGAGGAGATCGACCTGACCGGAAGTGCGTCTGACGGCCAGACCCGACGCGCCAAAGGCATCGCCCATGTGCCAGAAGACCGCCACCGCGAAGGACTTATCCTTGACTTCTTTGCCTGGGAAAACGCCGTTTTTGGCTATCATCACGCGCCAGAGTTTCAGAAGAACGCACGGTTCATGAACAACACTGCGATCCGTGCGGATTGCGAAGCCAAGATGGACCGCTTTGATGTTCGCCCGCCCATCCCAAGCCTGACGGCCAAGAACTTCTCGGGCGGGAACCAACAAAAGATCGTGCTTGCGCGCGAGATCGAACGCGACCCCGACTTGTTGTTGGTTGGTCAGCCAACTCGTGGTGTGGATATCGGGGCCATCGAGTTCATCCACCAACAGATTGTCGCACTGCGTGACAAAGGCAAGGCGATTTTGCTGGTGTCTGTCGAACTGGATGAAATCCTCTCATTGGCGGATAGGATTGCGGTCATGTTCGACGGAAAGATCATGGGCGAACGCGCGGCGAGCGAAACCAACGAAAAGGAACTCGGCCTCTTGATGGCGGGGGTGACAAACCAATCGGACGCAGCATGACGATTTCATTGGCCCGAAAATACCTCGGGGGACGAGCAAAGCGAGGGGGGCAGAGCCCCCGTGGCGACGCCGATAGGAGGCGCAATACGCATCTGGGGATCTACAGATGGATGTAATCCCAAAATGGGCCGATGCGATCCTAATCCCGCTGATCTCGATCCTGCTTGCTTTCTTCATCTCCGCGCTGGTCATTCTGGCGATTGGTGAAGACCCCATCAACGCACTCAAGCTGATGGTGCAGGGCACCTTTGGCAATTCGGCAGGCATCGGCTTCATGCTGTTTTATGCCACAAATTTCATTTTCACTGGCTTGGCGGTCGCCATCGCTTTTCACGCCCGTCTTTTCAATATCGGGGGGGAAGGCCAGGCAACACTTGGGGGGCTTGGTGTCGCATTCGTATGTCTTTCGCTTCCTTGGCCGCATTGGACAGTGGCCTTGCCATTCGCGATCATGGGCGGCGCATTGTTCGGGGCGCTCTGGGCGCTGATCCCAGCCTATCTGCAAGCCAAACGCGGCAGTCATATCGTCATTACGACAATCATGTTCAACTTTATCGCCGCGGCACTGCTGGTGTATCTGCTGGTCGAAGTGCTGAAACCAGCCGGGTCGATGGACCCGGCCACACCGCGCTTCCCCGAGGGTACGCACCTGCCACGCATGTCAGACATTCTGGGTGTCGTCGGTATCGAATTTTCCGACGCTGCACCGGTCAATGTCAGCTTCTTCATTGCTCTCTTGGCCTGCTACCTTTTCTGGCTTTTGGTCTGGCGCACACGGCTTGGGTACGAGA
This sequence comes from Pseudomonadota bacterium, assembly GCA_039033735.1. Classification (GTDB taxonomy): domain Bacteria; phylum Pseudomonadota; class Alphaproteobacteria; order Rhodobacterales; family Rhodobacteraceae; genus JAJDOD01. The sequence continues at coordinate 2,581 of JBCCCA010000054.1, read as the reverse complement.
TCCGGGCCTATGGGCAAAGTGAACCGGCGGCTTGCTATGCTGGCATTTCACCTACAAAAATCATCCTCGTCGCGATGTTGATCTCGGGCGGTCTCGCGGGCTGCATGGCGATCAACAACGTCATGTCCGCCGAACGTCTGGTGTTGAACTCGGTCGAAGGTGCCGGTTTTATCGGCATTGCCGTTGCGCTGATGGGGCGCTCGCATCCGTTTGGTGTTCTCCTGGCGTCGCTCCTGTTCGGGTTTCTGGTGCAAGGCGGCGCTGAGATCGATTTCTGGACGAATATACCGCGCGAACTGATCATCGTTATTCAGGCGCTTGTCATCCTCTTTACCGGTGCTCTGGATAATATGGTGCGCATTCCACTAGCGAAGCTCTTTCTGATGTTTCGAAAGAGTGGGGCCTGACCGATGGATTTCCTAACACTTCTGCAGATCCTCGACACGACCGTCCGGCTCGCGACACCGCTTCTGTTTGCTTGCCTTGCTGGCCTTGTCTCGGAACGGGCTGGAATTTTTGATATCGGGCTCGAGGGCAAGCTATTGGCGGCGGCGTTCTTTTCGGCTGCGCTGGCCGCTGTCAGCGGATCGGTTTGGATTGGATTGTTGGCCGGAATTGGCGCGTCACTTGCGTTCAGCCTTATCCATGGGCTTGCATCGATCACCTTCCGCGGGAACCAACTGATCTCGGGTGTGGCGATCAACTTTCTGGCGGCGGGCCTGACCGTTCTGATCGCGCAAAGTTGGTTTCAGCAGGGCGGGCGCACGCCTTCGCTTGCGGATGGCGAGCGCTTTCAGGAAATCACTCTGCCCTTCTCCAGTCTTGTCTCGGGCTTGCCATATATCGGCCAGAGCTACAGCGAGCTTTTCTCGGGCCATTCGCTTTTGGTCTATGTTGGTTTTCTGACCGTGCCGCTTATCTGGTGGGTCTTGTTCCGGACCCGATTTGGATTGCGCCTTCGCGCCGTTGGCGAAAACCCAGCGGCCGTCGATACCGCGGGGATTTCGGTTGTACGATTGCGCTATTCTGCCGTCATGATTTGCGGCGTGCTTTGCGGGTTGGGTGGTGTTTATCTGGCGACGGGATTGCAGGCGGGGTTCGTGAAAGACATGTCATCCGGTCGGGGCTTTATCGCCTTGGCGGCACTGATCTTCGCCAAGTGGAGGCCGTGGTACGCGCTGTTCGCCTGTCTTTTGTTCGGTTTCTTCCAGGCGCTTTCCTTCCGACCTGACGTGGTGGAAGGCGTTTTGGCGATAGAAATACCTGGCCCGCTTTTGGATGCCTTGCCGTACATTCTGACTGTTGTGATTTTGGCAGGGTTCGTCGGTAAGGCGGTTCCACCGCGCGCGGGCGGAGAGCCCTACGTCAAGGAACGCTAGGCTCGCCGCAGTCACTTGAATTTGGTCATAGCATCATCTGGTATGTGGCGGGCACATACCGGAAGCCGCTTTCACCACGTGGCTCGACAAAGCCCATGCCAGGGAACGGCATGTGATAGCCAATCAGCGGAATTTTGTCCGCAGAAACCATCCCTAGGATCTTGCGGCGTGTTGCAGCCGCCGCCGCCTTGTCCATATCGAAGCGTACTTCCCAGTCAGGATATCCCAGCGACCATACATAGTGATTTGCGGTATCAGCCATCAGCAAGACTCCTTCGCCGCCGGATTCAACCATATAGGTCATGTGGCCGGGTGTATGACCGTAGGCCGACACTGCGGTGACCCCAGAAATCACGTCATCGCCGTCGCCAAGGAACGTCATGTTCTCGGCAAAAGGGCGCACCTTGGATTCGAAGTTGTCATTGCCGGCGGCTGCCCAATGATCGAATTCGATCTGGCCGGTGACATAGCGTGCATTCGGATAGGTCGCGTTGCCCTCGTCGTCAGTAAGGCCGCCGATGTGGTCGCCGTGCATATGCGTGATCACGACAATCGTAACGTCCGACGCGTCAATCCCCGCTGCAGTCAAAGCGGCGGTTGTTCCCGCTGCGGATAGGCCAGCGTCGAACAAAACGATGTCGGCGCCAGTTTGAACCACAGTGGGCGTGAAGAAGAATTGCGCTTGGTCAGTTGGAAGGAAGTTCTGCTCGCTGACCGACGCGAATTCCTCCGGCGTGACGTTCATGCCGAAAATGGTCTGAATGTCGCCAACGGGACGTGTCCCAGCCAGCAGCGTCGAGACGGTGAAGTCACCTCGTGCGAAGGTGTTGTGAATGGCACTCTTTGCGGCTGCGTGACCGTCTGCGCGTGCGGCAGCTGTGCTCAGACCGGCTGCAAGGGGAAGGGCGGCAGCGCCGGTCAGGGCCGAACGTCGTGTGATTTTGGGGTTCCGCATGGGTGTCTCCTCTTAGACAAGGTGTTCTTTCGAACTAACGCGATTGGGCAAAATGTCCATTTACGTTTCCGTTAACGCGTATTCCGTCGCTTTAGCTCCACCACTCGTCAATTCTTGCGATGTCGTCGTCGGACCATCCAAAATGATGTGCCAGTTCGTGGATGACGACATGCGAGACAAGCTCGGTCATCGTGACATTGCCGCGCGCTACCCACTCATCAAGAATGGGGCGCCGGAAAAGCCAGAT
>JBCCCA010000053.1:0-16788 GCA_039033735.1 Pseudomonadota bacterium | reverse complement strand
TCGGCGTCGTTGAAATGCCGAAGCAACGTGTCGGTATCGGCAATGTCGAAGTTCCAGCGGGAATACTCCTGCTCGGTCTGCCGAAACACATCGCCATAGCTCAGCGCAATGGGCGTTTGCGGCTCGTTGAAGGGCATATCCATTACGTGATCGACGCCAAGAATGTACATTGCAAGCCGTTCCAGACCATAGGTCAGTTCGCCCGAGACCGGTTTACAGTCATGTCCGCCCACCTGTTGAAAATAGGTGAATTGGCTGACTTCCATACCGTCGCACCACACTTCCCAGCCAAGGCCCCAGGCGCCCAGCGTCGGGCTTTCCCAGTCATCCTCGACAAACCGAATGTCGTGCAGGTCCATGTTGATCCCGATCGCCTCAAGCGACCCAAGATAAAGGTCCTGTAGATCGGGCGGCGACGGTTTGATCAAGACTTGGAACTGATAGTAATGCTGCAGCCGGTTCGGGTTTTCTCCATAGCGCCCATCGGTCGGGCGCCGGGACGGCTGAACATAAGCGGCCGCCCAAGATTTTTCACCCAAAGACCGCAGTGTGGTGGCCGGGTGAAAAGTGCCGGCACCAACCTCCATATCATAGGGTTGAAGGATCGCGCAGCCCTTCGCGGCCCAATAGGTTTGAAGCCTCAGCAGTATCTCTTGAAAACTCTTGGGTTTTTCGATGCCCATAGTGACACTCCTGGGGAAAATCGCGTTCTCAATAAGCAACAGGTCCAGAGGGGTCAATCACTCGTGCTCGAAACCGCGTGCACTCGAATTACCCTCTGGTTAGAACAGCCCGAATATCGCCCGCTGGGGGGCTTAAGACAGAATGGTTGAATGCATGCTGCAGAAGGTTGCTGCCGTCTTTTTCACAGTTTTTTTTGCCGCGGCCGCGCATGCGCAAAGCTGGGTTCAAATCGAGGCGCAGCCGGGGCAAGCCCGCACTCTGGAACGGGCCGAGGCTTATGCGCAGCTTTTGCCGAATGTGAACGCGTTTCGGACAGGCACAAACTGGAACGCCATCGCCGTTGGCCCCTATCCGTCTGAAGACGAAGCGCGCCGCCGATTGGGCGAATTGCGCGCGCAGCGATTGGTGCCGTCGGACAGTTTCGTCTCGGACGGTCGGACGTTTCGCGAACGGATTTATGGCACCGGTATCGCTACCGTTGTTCAAACAGCGCCCGCAATTCCTGCGCCAGTTCTTGAACCGGGTGAAGAAACGCCGGAACAGGCCCGTCGCAGCGAACGCGACCTTACACGCGAAGATCGCGCTCTATTGCAAACAGCACTTCGGTACGAAGGGTTCTATAATTCTGTCATTGATGCAGCCTTCGGCCCCGGTACGCGGCGCTCCATGGGCGCGTGGCAGCAAGCCAACGGATTTGAACCGACGGGCATCCTCACCACCTTGCAACGGCGAGAGCTGGTAGAAACCTATCTAGAGGCTGTAAATTCGCTTGGCCTTGCCCCTGTGGTTGACGCGGACGCTGGCATCGACATCGAACTGCCGACAGGACTTGTCAGCTTCGACAGATACGAGGCGCCGTTTGCCCATTACGAGGCGATCACGGACGAAGACATTAAGGTCATCCTGATCAGCCTAACCGGCGATGCAACGACCCTTGCGGCCTATTTCGACATCATGCAGATGCTGGAAGTCGTGCCGACCGAAGGGGAACGCACGCTTGGCCGCGAAAGCTTTACGATCGAAGGTCAGAACGAGCGTATCCGCTCCCACACCTTCGTGCGCCGTGCGGGCGGGGCTCTGAAAGGCTTCACCCTTGTATGGCCCGTTGGCGAGGATCGGCGGTTCGGTCTGGTGCTTGATTCCATGAAGGCCAGTTTCCGAACTAATGATGCGGTCCTGCCAGACGGGTTGGGCAGTGGGGTTCAGGACATTGATCTCCTCGCGGGTCTGGACATTCGTCGGCCCGAAAAATCGCGTTCAGGGTTTTATGTGGATAGCGATGGCATGGTCCTGACCACCACCGAAGCCGTTGGTCAATGCAGCCGGATCACCTTGGATGACGAGGTCGAAGCGGATGTCGTCGCGCGCAACGCGGCGCTTGGATTGGCGCTGGTGCGCCCGCGCCAGACATTGGCGCCCTTGTCTATCGCGCAGCTTGCCAGTGACGAACCCCGTTTGCAGTCCGACATTGCCGTGTCGGGATATTCTTTCGGCGGACGTTTGTCGGCACCGACGCTGACCTTCGGCACCTTGTCCGACCTGAAAGACCTGGACGGCGATACCGATGTGCAGCGCCTCTCTATATCCAGCGCGCCGGGCGACAGCGGCGGACCGGTTCTGGCTGGTTCGGGTGCGATTGTCGGAATGCTATTGGCAGACGACACGGGCGGCGCTCGCCAATTGCCAGACGACGTCGCCTTTGCGGCGGATGCGCCCGTAATCGCGGATTTCCTGTTTGTAAACGGGATCACGCCCGCGGCGACGGACATCGGCACACCGATCCCGCCCGAAGACCTCACGCTTTTGGCTGCCGACTTGACGGTGCTTGTCAGCTGCTGGAACTGACGGTCACTCGGTGTGCGACATCAACGCTCGTACCAAACGAACAATCGTGTGCGCCGCAGGCGCGCCTTTAGATTGCGGCTATGTCCGCCAGAAGCGCGTCGTAAACAGAACGAACACCACCATCAGCTCAAGCCGACCGGCCAGCATGGCAAAGGCGAGGATCCACTTCGCCGCATCATTCAACGTTCCGAAATTACCCGAGGGTCCGATGATCGGCCCAAGCCCCGGCCCGATATTCGCAACGGCTGCGGCCGCCCCGCTCAGCGATGTCACGAAATCCAGACCGGTCGCGCTTAACAACACCGCCACGACGCCCAGCGTCACGACAAACAGCGTCAAAAACGCCATCACCGATGAAATGACATCCTCACTGACGCGGCGACCTTCGTATTTCAGCTGGTACACCCCGTGCGGTGAATGGATGCGCCGGATCTGGTTGGCCACAGCGCCGACCAACAGCTGATAGCGAAAGACCTTCACCGAACAGCATGTTGATCCCGCACAGCCGCCGATCAAGCCGATCAGAAAGAAGATGGTGACCGGAAATGTGCCCCAAAGTTGATAATCCGTACTGGCATAGCCTGTGCCCGTAATGATCGAGGTCAGGTTGAACGTGGCTTCTCGAAAGGCCGGGCCAAGAATGTCGCCACCCAGCAGCGCACGATAGAATGTAATGACCAGGATGATGCCGACCAAAAGGGCAAGGAAGGAGCGTATCTGACTATCGCTGCGCAGCGGCTGGCTTGTCCCCGCCAGAAGCTGAACATAGCGCACGAAGGGCAGGCTCGCGAGGATCATAAAGATCGTGGCAACGAATTCTGGCGCGCCCTGAAATTGCCCGAACGAGGCGTCGGACGTCGAAAATCCGCCCGTCGACAGCGTGGTCAGAGCGTGGTTGATCGCGTCGAAAAGCCCAAGCCCGGTCATGTAGTAGGCAAAGATGCAGGCCACGGTCAGGCCCAGGTATACGATCGAGATCCGCGATGCGATCTCGGCCGCGCGGGGTAACACTTTTCCGTCCGTGTCAAACCCTTCCGAGCGGAAGATTTGCATGCCCCCCACCCGCAGCTCGGGCAGAAAGACCATGGCCACAACAATGATCCCGATGCCCCCGAACCATTGCAACATCGACCGCCATAGCAGCAACCCTTCCGGCAAATTCTCCAGCCCCGAAAACACCGTCGATCCGGTCGTTGTCAGACCGGACATGGCTTCGAAATAAGCATCCGTGATCGACGCATCCGTCGCGCCCCGCAAGAATGGCAACGCGCCGAAAAGGGGCAACACCATCCAGACGCCCGAGGTCAGGATAAAGGTCTGACGTGTTCCAATTCCAGCCTGCACCGAATTCGCGCAGGACATAGCCAGGAAAACCCCCACCAGGAACGTGATGATCGCGCTTTCTACAAACACACCGGCATGGCCATTCCCAACCGCAAGATCGAGTGCCATGGGAATAGTCATCGAAAGGCCCAAAAAGGAGACCAGCAAGCCGATCACATATCCGACGGGTCTGAGATCAATCATGAGCGGAGCCTTGGCCTTGGGCTAGCCGCAAGTCAACCGGTTGATGATGCGGGCTCTTCTTGCGCAGCGATTGGATGTCCCGCAGCATCAAAGAATGGATGCCGACGCCAAGTGCCGCTGACCCAACTCTTGAGTGTACGGCCCAGAAGCGCCCGCATCAGCGGGCCGACACCGCCCCGTGGTCCTTCGACGTGGGCCAGAGCGCCCTTCAGATGGACACGCGCCGAGACCTCGGGCAAGGCGTCTTGCGGTGCGATGTCATGTGTCTGAAAACTTGCGAACGCGACGGCCCGTGTTGACAAGGTATTGGCCATCGGCGTGTTGCAACACGCCGCATACCAGCGCATGGGCCCTTTTTGGGACATTTTCATCCAGCGAATTTTTTCGCTGCCCTTGATCAGGGTGACCTGGCTAGGCGTGACCTGGATCAGATGATTACCGCCCGCATCGTCCAGGCGGTCTTCGGCGCCCAGCCTTTCGACAAATCCGCGGCAGCTCTCGCAATAACACACCAATCGACTGCCTTCGACCGGCACCGTCGCGGCGACGGCGCCGCACCCGCAGCTCCAGATTGCTGTCTGCATAGCGTCCTCTCCACCAACAGTGCCGTTCATACTAGCCCCCATGGGAAACGAAAACACCCATGGGGACGGTATCGGTCCGAAGGGGCGTCAGCCCTTGTGGATCAGCGTCGCGAAAAGGTGTGGATCAAGGCTCATGTCCGCAAATGTCGCGCCTTCTGTCAGGATCGAGACAGCATCATGGCTGTGCAGGCTTTCCTGATGGCTTGCCACCACACGGAAATCCCCAACATGATGATCTGCCTGCAATGCTTCCGCGAACAGACGCGCTGCATCTTCGACGAAAATGGGATTGGCAGCGTTCAGTTCGGCAAACGCCTGTTCGTCTTCCCGCTTTACCATGACCTGTGTCTCGGTTGGCACAGCCGCACGGCACATAGCAACGGCGTCTTCGAACCAAAGGGTCGGCGCGTCCGGGTCGACCACCATCGACAAGCGCGCAACTGATCGCTGAGAATGCGGTGTTGCCATTTGCCCGCGTTCGCGACGGGCATGTTCCGACAGCTCGAGCGAGCACGGACAGGTCGAGGAATAGACATAATCCAGGTGGACAACCCGCAGCCGCTGCCCGTCTTTTTCGATCACTTCCAATGCGATATCGTAATATTGCCAGCCAGCCAGGCCCGAGCGCAGGCTGTCCATCTTCATCGGGAATGTGAGCCGCATCTGAATGCGGGCATCGAAGCTCTCAAGATCCGTCTTGTAATCATCAAGTGCGGCTTCGATCACCTCAAAACTGAAGGTGCTTTCTGCATGGGCATAAAACGAGCGCATGATCCGGCTCATGTTTATGCCCTTTTTGTCGGCCTCAAGGCTGACCGTGCCAGTGACTGAGGTGTCCAACAGACGCTCGCCACCGTTCTTCATGCGGAACCGAACCGGCAAACGGAAATTTGAGATGCCAACATGTTGGATCGCACGATTTGCACCGCGGATCAGCGACGACGGGCCGTTTTGCAGGTCCGGCAACGTGTCTTTATACGCTTCATCGCTTTTGAACCCGTCTGGATAATCCCGCGACAGGCTGGGATAGGTCACGATATTCGCCGTCTCGGGATCAAGTCTTGTCAGCGCCTCGCTGCCTGCCTTTGCGGCATAGCGCTTCAACACGGACAAGGCATCTTCGGCGTCCTGTCGGCTGATAGGTTGATCAATGTCTTTGACATGAATGTTCATGAGTGCACCCTCCTCAAGGGACCCTAGATGTGGGGTTTTGCCGCGTAATTTCCAGCAGTCTTTTGGTGTTTGTACGCAGGAAGGCGACGTCTGGATTAAACACGATCGCACGACAATGCCTGCGCCGCGGGCTGTCGCGGTCTCAGCCACTTGACCGACTGGTCGAGCGCATCAGAGGATACTATCGATGCAGTGCCCGCGCAACGAAACGCACCAGAATTTGCTCGGGAACGTCAATTTTTGCGCCAAGTACGGCTGCTGTCAGGCTTTCGGCTTCTTCAGGTGCAAAGTAACCGTGGCCGCGATAGATCCGTATCCTTTCAGCAAAGACCTGACCGTCTGCTTCTGGGTGGAATTGTGTCGCGTAAATATTTGATTTTACGCGGATCATCTGGATCGGGCAGGCGTCGCCAGACATCAGATGTACCGCAGCATCGGGCACGGACTGAACCGCTTCCTTGTGCCCGACCAGCACATCGAACGTAGCCGGCAGGTCCGCCAATAACGGATCGTTCTGCCCTTCAGTGGTCAGGGCCGCGGTTACCGCGCCTACCGGCTCGCCATAGCGATCCTTCGAGACGACACCGCCCATGTAATGCGCCAAGATGCCGATCCCTGCGCAACAGCCAAGAAACGGCATGTCGCGGTCAACCACGCCTGGCAAAAGCGACACTATCTCGGCCTCGGCCCGGGCCTCGGCCCTGTTTCGCGTTGCCGGATCATCACTGACGCAGCCGGGTCCACCACCCACGATAACGGCGCTGAAATCATCCAGTGAAAACCCTGCTGGTAAGGTGCTGGCCTCCAGGCGATGGCGGACGACATCGCTCTCGTCCAACTTTCCCTTCTCCAGAAACGCCCGGTATTCGCCGTCCGAGGCATCATCTTCTGGCCGAAGCTGAAGGATAAGAACCGGCTTCACCTTATGCCCATTTCATCTTGTCAAAAATACGCAATTCGCCTGCCTCTCAAGCCGCGCCACACAAGGGTTTTTCCATCCAGGCGTTGGCCAGGACAACCCCGTTTATCTCGACCTCCTGCCGACGGACCAATGCCCAGCCGTGCCGGGCGAAGAATGGCTCGGCCAACAGGCTTGCTTGCGTCGTCAGCCGGGCCGTGCCCCGGGCTCGGGCCCGTGTTTCAAGGACGGCGTACAGCAAATCGGCCGTGCCGGTGCCCATCTTTTCGGGCAGCACGAACGCCAGATCAAGATAGCCGTCCGCATCGACGGTCATGAACCCGACCCTGTCATCCCCATCAAGGGCAACCACCGTATCGGCACCGGCCAAACGATCCGACCAGCGCGCGCCGCTTGGACGCTGGGGTGACCACGCGGCCACTTGATCGGGGCGATAGCGTATGGCGGCCCCGTCGCGCACGGCGCGGTGGAACACGTCGCCTAAAGCGTCCGCGTCCTCGGGTTGAAAGGACCGCACCTCCATCAGGCCGCCTCAAGCGCTGCCGTTAAATCCGCGATTAAATCCTCGGTATCTTCCAAACCGACAGACAGGCGCACAAGACCATCGGTGATACCCAATTGCATGCGCTGGTCTTCGCTCAAGCGCTGATGCGTCGTCGTCGCGGGGTGGGTCACGATCGATTTGGCGTCGCCCAGGTTGTTCGAAATGATGATGATTTCCAATGCGTTCAGAAAACGGAAGGCAGCCTGCTGCCCGCCGCCAAGCTCGAGCGCGACCACCGTACCGCCTTTTTCAAGTTGCCGCGCCGCGATGTCATGCTGCGGATGGCTGCGAAGGTCAGGATATAAAACACGGGACAGTTTTGAATGGCCCTCCAACGCCGACGCAATGGCCAAAGCGCTGTCGGCCTGCGCGCGCACCCGAAGGTCCAACGTTTCCAAGCCTTTCAGCAAGATCCAGGCGGTGAACGGGCTCATCGCCGAGCCGGTGTGTTTGGCATAAGGTTCGACCGTCTTGCGGATGAACTCGCGCGTGCCAAGGACAACACCGCCCAGAACCCGGCCCTGCCCATCGATGTGCTTGGTGGCGGAATAAATCACGACATCTGCGCCAAGCTCGACCGAACGGCTGAACACAGGCGTCGAAAAAACGTTGTCGACGACGACTTTTGCGCCGACCGCGTGGGCCAGCGCCGCAACTTCAGGCAGGTCGATGACCTCAAGGGTTGGGTTCGACATGCTTTCCAGAAAAACCGCCTTGGTTTCTGGGCGGATCGCTGCCCGCCAGGCGTTCAGATCTGTGCCATCGACGAATGTCACAATCACCCCGAACCGTGTCAGAATATCTTCCAGGATATACAGGCACGACCCGAATAACGCGCGGGCTGACACAACATGGTCGCCAGCCTTCAGCATCGAGCATAATGCAGCATTTACTGCCGCCATCCCCGAGCCTGTGGCAAACGCATCTTCCGTCCCCTCAAGCCCTGCGATGCGCTCCTCGAACATGCGGACTGTCGGGTTGCCGTAGCGCGCGTAGATGAACTCGTCCGGACCGGCTTCCTCGAACCGCGCCGCGGCCTGTTCTGCGCTGTCATAAACAAACCCTTGGGTCAGAATGATGGGTTCGCTGACTTCGCCGTATTGACTGCGCCGTACCCCTTCATGGACCAGTCTTGTCCGTGTGTTCCATTTTTTGTCTGTCATTGGGGGACGCCTCCTTTGCAAACAAAAACCCCCACCGCACGAGCGCCGGGGGCTGAAACGTCCCTGACCTCTTTAGCGGCATATTTAACGTGGCCCGCAATCCGGTGTACAAATCGCCACGTTGATCAGCTACGCCGTTGCCCCGCGAGCGTCAAGACCACGTGTCCTAATGGTATCTTAAACCTTCCGTGAAACGATTAAGGCGTTCTCACCGCGCGAAAGGGCATGCTGGCCTATGATGATGTCCGGGAATTTTAGTCGCCGCCATAGCCCCAATCGCCGTAAAACGCGTGTTGACGCGGTCATGGCGTTGGATGGGGTACATTACCCCGTGACAATTCTGGACATCAGCTTCCATGGCATGAAGATCGCCGCACCCTGCCCCGCCGAGCCTGGCAGCCCGGTGATGCTGTTTGTCCTCAGCCACCAGATTCCTGCAATCGTGCATTGGCATAAAGACGGGAAAGTCGGTGTCCATTTGCTTGAGCGACTTGACGGTCAAACCCTGCTTGCCCTCGAAAACGCAGAGGATGAATTTGCGGCATTTCGATAGGCTGTTCAACTTTCGGTGTTTTCCGGCTCAATCAGGTAGCGCTGCAAGGTCATGATCTGGGACCACAGGAACAGGAACATGATCAGGGGGAAACCAAAAGTTTCGATCTTGACCCATGTGTCCGTTGACATCGTGCGCCACACAATCTCGTTGGCGGCCGCCAGACCGGCAAAGAACACCGCCAAACGCTGTGTCAGCTTCATCCAGCCCTCATGCTCCATCGGCAGAAATTCGGCCATAACCCAGGCCAGATAGCTTCGGCCCTGCAAAAGTCCGATGCCCAGGATCACCGCAAACATCCCATAAACAAGAGTCGTCTTCATCTTGAAGAAACGTTCGTCGTTGAACCACACGGTCAGACCACCGAACAGGATGACCATCACGATGGTAAACACCTGCATCCGGCTGAGTTTCCCGGTCAGAACCCAAAGCACGGCCATCGAGGCCAAAAGGATCGGTACAAACACACCGGCTGCGATGATGAAGCCGGAATAGTCTGTTCCACCAATGGTATAGGTTTCGTCCCGCATCCGAAGATAAAACACGAAGAACAAGATCGGTGGCCCCAGTTCCAGCACCTGTTTCAGCACTGGGTTTAAGGTCTTTTCGCCTGGCTCGGGCATTCAGCGTCCTTCATTGGTCTGACACGGGGATGTAGGCTGTCTTGATTAGCTCGGCAATCCCGACGCCGCGAAACTTTACCGCCCGCCCCACTCTACCAGAACAGCCCCGGCCGCAATCAGCGCCATCAACGCCAAACGACGCGGTCCGACCCCTTCTTTCAGCACCAACCACGAGATCAACGCCGAGAACAGGACGCTGGTTTCCCGCAACACGGCAGCTTCGCCGACCTTGTCCAGTCGGGTCGCCATCATGATGGAGCCGAACGAAAAATAGGCTGTGATCGCGCCGGTCAATCCAAGGCGCATGATTGCAGGATCAGGCTTGGGGATGCGCCGCTTGAGCAGAAGCCACCCCAGCGGAAAGGCGAGGCCATCGAGGAAGAAGAACCACGCGATAAAGGTGAACGGGTTTTCGGTCGCACGGATCACATAGGCATCCCAGGTCGTATACAGCGCCACGAAGCCGCCGGTCAGACAGGCAAGCCCAAGCGCCAGCGGCAGCCGGTCGCGGTCAAGCGTGACATGGCGCAGGTTGTAAGCTGAAAAGCCAAGGATGCCACCGACAAGCAGTGCGACACCAACCCATTGCAGGGGCTGGAAGAATTCGTTGAACAACATGCCTGCGCCAATGACCGTGAAAACTGGCGAAATGCCACGGACAACCGGATAGACAACCAGGTAACTTCCAGCGGTATAGCTGGCTGCCTGGCTGGCTTTGTAGCCCACATGGATGACCCAGGCGATCGCGAACAGTGGCCAGATGTGCGGCTCGGGGAATGGCACAAGGAACAGAAAAGGTACGGCGATCATCGAATAGGTGCCGTCGATCACTGTGCGCGAGGTCCAGGGGTCAGTTTTGCCTTTTTGTAACGCTCCGAAGAACGCGTGCAGGACAGCGGCCAAAAGGGCGAGGCAAAGCGCCAGCGTCTTTCCGTCTTCAGTACCCTCAAGGGAAATCAGCCACTCGGCCAAAAGCTCACTCGGGGGTCCAGGTGAAGGAAAGCCCCGCCTCTTCTATCAGGGCAGCCGCGTCTTGCCGACTGAAGTCGCCTCCGAACAGAACCGCAGTGACGACCGGGCCGACGGCCAGCGGCTTGTCCTCGCTCATGCGTATCTCTGCTTTACCTCGCGCGCGGGGATAGGCGTCGACCATTTTGCGGAAGGCCGCTGCCGAACCCTCGTCGATCAGATCGGCCGCCTCGTCTTCAAGCCAAGTCAACATTTCTTCGCGTTGATCGCCGGCTGCAATCAGACTGCTATCGGCGGCCGAGGCGTCCAGCCGGAAGGCCCATGCAAGGATATCGTTGACCAAGGCGCGCTCGCCTGCGACTGAAAGTACTGCGCGTGTCAGGCTGAGCGATGTTGTGTCCGATGCGGTGCCCCGCCCTGTCGCAGCCGAAATGATGGCGCGGTCCTTGGCGCCGGTCACAAGTTGAAACGGCCCAATCTCGATCCCGCCACTTGGCTGTGCTTCAACCGATCCTGTCAGGTCAAAGGGCCCAAGTTCTTCGATTTCAAGCCGTTTCTGTCTGACTTCGACGTTAAAATCCTCGAGGCCGCCACTCATCTTCCACTCAAGCCCACCCCCGATGGGTCCATCGATCACGCGGCACCACCCATCTTCGGTAACACTGGGCGACAAGCGGATGTCATTGATTGCAGGCAGTGTCGCGGCAAGCGACGACTGCAACCGGCGGCAGTCTTCGATCGTCATGGCTTGGGCTGGAAGAGCGGCCAGACTAATGAGCAAGGCGAGACGGATCATGATGTGGCTCCTGTCAAAGCTTGTGCGAATTCTTGCGGATCAAACGGTTGCAAATCGTCAATCTGTTCGCCAACACCAATGGCGTGAATTGGAAGGCCGAATTTATCCGCAAGGGCCACAAGCACCCCGCCCTTCGCCGTTCCATCCAACTTTGTCATAACCAGACCGCTCACGTCGGCGACCTGCTGAAATATCTCGACCTGGCTTAGCGCATTCTGACCCGTCGTCGCATCCAGCACCAACAAGGTGTTATGCGGCGCGGTTTCGTCCTTTTTGCGGATCACGCGGACAATCTTGGCCAGCTCTTCCATCAGGTCTTGTCGATTTTGCAACCGTCCGGCGGTGTCGATCATCAAAAGATCTGCTCCGTCCCCTTCGGCACGGGTCATCGCGTCAAAAGCAAGTGAGGCCGGGTCCGATCCTTCGGGCGCTGTCATCACCGGTACCCCAGCCCGGTCGCCCCAAACCTGAAGCTGTTCGACGGCAGCGGCCCGAAACGTGTCGCCTGCGGCAATAACCACGGATTTCCCGGCGGCCCGGAATTGTGAGGCTAGCTTGCCAATCGTCGTTGTCTTGCCCGAGCCGTTGACGCCGACCACAAGAACCACCTGCGGTCGCTTCGGAAACAGCGGCATGGGACGCGCGACAGGTTCCATGATCCGGCCAACTTCCTCGGCCATGACCGCCTTTAGTTCCGGTGTTGAAAAGCTGCGGCCAAACCGACCCTCGGCCATATTGGCCGTTACGCGCATCGCCGTTTCGACACCCATGTCCGACGTGATCAGCAATTCTTCGATTTGCTCCAGCATCTCGTCATCAAGGGCGCGCCGCAGAACGGGTTTCGCGTCGTGACGGCCCAGGACACGACCCAGCAGGCCGCGTGTTTCCTCGACCGGTTCGACGGACGTTTCCTCCAAGATCGGTGCGATTGGCTCAAGCGTATTAGGCGTAGGTGGATCATCCGCGACCGGAGGAGGCGCCGGACGCGCCGCAGGCGCGGGTTCCGGTTCTGGTGCGGGTTCCGTCGGGGATGGCGCCAGTTCGACATCAGGCTTGGCCTGTGCAACCACCTCGGATGGCTGCGCAGCATCTTGCGCCCCGTCTTCAGATACAGGTGGTTCCGCGCCAGCGCTGGCCTCTTCTACCCCACCGTCTTCTACAATGGCATCCAAACCCTCTTCGATTTTCGAAGACGATTTGAACAGCCGTTCCTTCAATTTCGAAAAGAATGCCATTCCAACCACCTAAATCGCCCGTGACCGATTGGGAAGACCCGGCGTTGCGCGTTCCATCGCCGGAACACACTGTCCGCAATCTTTGCACTGGTCGTCACGGACCGCATGTGGCAGCGTCGGCTCATGCGATATCTGGCCTTTCTGGTTCTGTCCGTTTTCCTAGCGGCATCTGCCACAGCGGCCGAGCGGCCCATCACGGCTGAGGAATTCGAACGAATTGTAACAGGTAAAACCTTTTCCTACGCCGTCGGCGGTGTTCCCTACGGCGCCGAGGAGTATTTGGATAATCGTCGCGTACGCTGGACTTTCCTGGATGGCAATTGCAGCGAAGGGAACTGGTACCCAAGCGCGGATCAGATTTGCTTCATCTATGACACCATCCCCGATCCCCAATGCTGGTATTTCTTTGAGCAAGGCGGACAACTTACTGCGCGTTTCGTCGGCCAATCCGAGGCGACCGACCTGTTCGAGACCTCGCGGCAAAGCGAACCGCTGCAGTGTCTCGGCCCGGAAGTGGGCGTTTAGGGCGATATCCCGTCAGAAAAGACTGCCCTGATCATCCTTTGGCTTCGCGGGTTTCGTGCCACGTGACGGGGGCTCACTTGCGACCACATCGACGCGCCCATCCTTGAACTCAATCTCAAGTGCAGCCGCGCGTGCATCGGCGGCGCCGGTCACAACAGTATCGCCCTTTCGAACCACAGCATAACCACGCGACAGGGTAGCTTGGTACCCCAGGCTGCGCCGCATCCGGTCCAGCGCATCCAACCGGTCTGTCAGGCGCGACATCCGTCCTGTAAGGGCGGCCTGCGTCTGCCCTGCCAAACGGGTCAGCTCACGATCGTTCCGCGACAGGCGGTCCCTCAGCGGCGCGGGCCGCAAACGCCCCGCAATTTGCCCAAGCCGGTCGCTTCGGTCCTGAAGCGCACGCGCCAGCACTGGGCGCAACCGGGCCGAACGATCCCTTAAACCTTGTTCGGCCTGCGCAAAACGCGAGCGCAACAGCGTCGGCCCAAAGCGCGCCGCGCCAGCCTCAAAGCCTGCGCGCTTTCGCTCAACCATCCGGTCCAGCGCCCGCGACAGGCCCTGCTCGGCCAGATCCAATCTTTGACGTGCGTCATTCAAGATCGCCTCTCGGCGTGGCAACAGGCGCGACAGATCGGTCAGGCGCTGCTTGCGCCGCTCGATGCCCTGACTGGCGGCGCGTGCCAATCGCGCGTCCTGTCCTTCGACCCAGGCAATCAGGTCCAGCCTCACTGGCACGGCCATTTCGGCCGCCGCTGTCGGCGTGGGTGCCCGGCGATCGGATACGAAGTCGATCAACGTCGTGTCCGTCTCGTGGCCCACGGCGGAAATCAATGGAATGTTACTGGCAGCCGCCGCGCGTGCGACCACCTCTTCGTTGAAGCCCCACAGATCTTCGATCGACCCGCCGCCGCGCGCCACGATCAAGACATCCGGTCGCGGCAAGGACCCGCCTGGCGTCAGGGCATTGAACCCTTGTATGGCGCGTGCCACCTCGGGCGCACAGGCTGCCCCTTGGACAGCCACGGGCCAGATCAGAACCTTGCGCGGGAACCGATCCCGCAAACGGTGCAGGATGTCGCGGATCACCGCCCCTTGCGGCGATGTGATCACGCCCACGATGTCCGGCAGGTACGGCAAGGGGCGCTTGCGCTCCTCGGCGAATAGCCCTTCTGCGGCCAATGCTTTCTTGCGGCGTTCCAGCATCGCCATCAACGCGCCTTCGCCCGCGACAGCCAGACGCTGAACATTCAGACCGAACTTGGACTGCATCCCCGAGGCGGTCATCTTGCCCTCGGCAAAGACCTCCATCCCTTCCTCGGGCTCAAGCCCAAGGTCGGCAATCTGCCCCTTCCATGTCATGCAGGACAAAACGGATTTGTCATCCTTCAAATCGAAATACAGATGCCCCGAGCGCGCGCGAAAGACGCGGCCGACCTCGCCCCGAACACGCACCCAGCCCAATTCACCCTCGATCAGCTTGCGCACCTGACCGGCAATTTCACTGACCGTGAATTCGGGCGCGTTGCTGCCAGATGGCGTTTCGTCTTCAAAAAGGTCCGTCATCCCGCGTGCCCCTCATTTCATCTTGTTGAAGATACGCATGGCGCCGCCAAGGACAACCCGTGCACACGCTTGCCGAGGGCGCGCGCCTCCGGTAACCGGACGGCCATGAATATCCTGATCCTTGGCGGCGGCGGCCGCGAACACAGCTTGGCCTGGGCCGTCAAACAAAACCCCAAATGTGACCGCTTGATCGTGGCACCCGGAAATGCAGGCATTGCAGAAATCGCGTGGTGCGCCGATCTGGACATCGAGGATGGCACGGCTGTCGTCGAATTCGCCGAGGCGCATGCGGTCGATTTCGTCATCATTGGCCCCGAGGCACCACTGGCTGCCGGCGTGTCGGACGATCTGCGCGCCGCCGGGTTCCTGACCTTTGGCCCCTCGAAAGCGGCGGCGATGCTGGAGGCCTCGAAAGCCTTTACCAAGGAGGTGTGCGACGCCGCCCAGGCGCCCACTGCCGCCTGGGCGCGCTTTACCGATGCGGGTTCCGCCAAAGCCTATATCGCGAAGACAGGTGCGCCCATCGTTGTCAAAGCCGACGGGCTGGCCGCGGGCAAGGGTGTAATCGTAGCGATGACCGAGGAGGAGGCTTTGGCTGCCATCGACGATATGTTCAGCGGCAGTTTCGGCGCGGCGGGCGCAGAAGTCGTCATTGAAGAATTCATGGCGGGTGAAGAAGCGTCTTTCTTTGTCCTCTGCGACGGGGAAACCGCCCTGCCCATCGGAACCGCACAGGATCACAAGCGGGTCGGCGAAGGGGATACCGGGCCGAACACAGGCGGCATGGGTGCCTATTCCCCTGCGCCTGTCCTGACCGAAGCTGTTGCCGAGGCGGTGCTGGCCGAGATCATTCGTCCGACACTGGCTGAAATGGCGCAGCGCGGCGCACCCTATTCCGGTGTCCTTTATGCCGGGCTGATGATCGAAGACGGAACGGCCCGCTTGGTCGAGTATAACGTCCGCTTTGGCGATCCCGAGTGCCAGGTCCTTATGATGCGCCTTGGCGGACAGGTTTTGGATCTGCTTCAGGCCGCAGCCGAGGGGCGACTGTCCGAAAAATCCGTTCATTGGGCCGATGATCACGCCATGACGGTGGTCATGGCCGCCGAAGGGTATCCGGGCACTTATGACAAAGGCACCGAGATTGCAGGAACCACCGATCTTGCGCAAACGTCGCAACAGATGTTGTTCCATGCCGGAACCGTCGAACGGGACGGAAAGCTTCTTTCGAATGGCGGAAGGGTCCTGAACGCCACGGCGCGGGGGCCGTCGCTGTCGGTCGCGCGGGACGCGGCATATGAGATGGTCGAGGGCGTCCGCTGGCCGGACGGATTCTACCGCCGCGATATCGGCTGGCGCGTTCTGGATTAGACCGCGGCCGTAATCCTTACCATTGTGCGCGCCGTATTCGCTCCTGCGGCGCTCACGGCTTGCACACCGGCAGACCATCGCCTACATACCGCTCGATCACAGGGAACCGAGGCCCAATGGAAAACGTCGTTCTTATCGTCCATCTCATTCTGGCGCTTTGCCTGATTGGTGTGGTGTTGCTGCAGCGTTCGGAAGGCGGTGGCCTTGGTTTGGGCGGCGGTGGCGGCGGCGGCGGGCTGGTCAGTTCGCGCGGGGCTGCGACAGCATTGGGCAAGGTGACCTGGGCCTTTGCAATCGCGTTCATCTGCACGTCGATCACACTTACGATCATCGCGGCACAGAACACTGCCGGCAGTTCGGTTCTTGATCGGATCGGGTCTGACGCACCGGCGGCTTCGGGCAGCTTGCCCGATCTTCCATCGGGTGACAGCTTGCTTCCGCCCGTCCCCGGCGACGGTGGCTCGGGCGCGGAATTGCCGCGGGCTGACTGACACTTTGACCATGTGAAAGCGTGTGATGATGTGCATGCTTGATGCCGCGTCAGCACCCACATCCTGTATGTCTTCGTGGAATTCTACATGATATTGCGTTTCGCCCCCTTGGCAGCCAAGCGCGAATCCTTTACGACTTAAATCCCGTGATGCTGTGGTTCTGGCTGCGTTTTGTTGCCCTATGACAGCCAAAAAAAGACCGGTACGCGGGAGAAGTCGG
>JBCCCA010000052.1:0-17012 GCA_039033735.1 Pseudomonadota bacterium | reverse complement strand
GGGGCAGCGTCGCTTTTTCTATCGCCGAGATCGGACGCTATTGCAGAAACAGAAATGTTCGACGCCCCGGGATTGGACCCTTTGACGGTCGAAGCCGCGCGCGAAGAGTTCTGGCGATTGACCCCTGCCCTTTTGCTGGTCGTGTACGAGGCATTTGGAGAGACACAGGAAGACGCCATATACGACACGCTTGCCAGCGTGACCCATGGCGATGCACTTGAGTACCTCTACCTCGAGCGGGTGGGCGCCATGGCCGGTGGTGGCCTTGATGAAACGGATCAGACCATTCACGAAATCAAGCTTTTGGACACGCAAGTTGCGCGCAATCAATCGTCGCTCCAAATTGATGCATCATGGCAGGTGATTGGGACAGTCGGGCATGCCGAGCACCTGCATGTCCGCGGCAATACCTATAGTGCTGACCTGACGGTTTCACCCGTCGAAGGGGCTTGGCGGATTACGAATTTCGAGCTGCTTGACGTGAACAGGGAAACCGCGGGCGAGACGTTTCCCGCGCCGCCGACAAACTGATGGTTCGAGTTCACGATCTGACATTCGGTTATGGAACCGGTGGGTTTCGGCTGCGGGTGCCAGAGTTTGTTTTGGAGGACGGCGGGCGCGTCGCCATCGTTGGCCCAAGCGGCAGCGGCAAGACCACACTTTTGAACCTGATCGCGGGGCTGTTGCTTCCCGAAGGCGGGCAGATCGACGTAGCTGGCACCGACGTCGCACGCCTGTCAGATGCCGCCCGGCGACGATTTCGCGCCAGCCAAATCGGGTTCGTGTTTCAGGATTTTGCACTGCTGGACTATTTGCCCGCGCGACAGAACATTCTGTATCCCTATCGGATCACGCCAGCTTTGAAGCTGGATGCCGATGCACGTGCGCGCGCAGAAGCCCTTGCCGAAGCTTGTGGCATTGGGGACAAACTGGACCGGCATCCATCTGCGTTAAGCCAGGGCGAACAGCAGCGCGTTGCCATCTGCCGCGCTTTGGTCACGCAGCCCAAGCTGATCTTGTCGGATGAAGCGACCGGCAACCTGGACCCGGACAGCAAGGCGCGCATCCTTGACCTGCTTTTCGAGCAAGCGTCCAACGCAGGCGCTTCCGTTCTTGCTGTGACGCATGACCACGAACTGCTGCCCCGTTTCGAGCATGTCGTGGACTTTGCACAGTTCCGCGAAGGTGATGGGTCATGAACGCGCTCTACCTTGCCTTTGCGTATTTGCGCTATCACTGGGCGCGTAGCCTTGTTCTGGTTCTGGTCGCGGCTTTGATCCTTTTCGTACCCGTCGCGACGCAGACCCTGCTGTCGACCAGCGAACGCGCGCTTGTTGCTCGGGGGGAAGCGACACCTTTGCTACTGGGAAGCCGAGGCTCGCAATTGGATCTGACGATGGCTGCGCTCTATTTCTCGGATGAGCGGCCAGACCCGGTTTCAATGCGCGAAGTCGAGGCGATCTGGGACAGCGGGCTTGGAGTACCGATCCCAGTACACAGCGCGTTTTCCTCGGGTGGATTCCGGATCGTGGGCACGACGCTGGATTACTTTGAGTTCCGCGAACTAGAGACAACGGCAGGTCGTGGACTGTCGTTCTTGGGCGATGCCGTGATTGGCGCGGACGTTGCAGAAGCACTTGGGAAAGGTGTGGGGGACAGCTTGGTCTCGGCGCCCGAAAACCTTTTTGATCTTGATGGAGTCTACCCGCTTGAGATGCCGATTGTCGGCGTTCTGAGGCCCACGAACTCGCCCGATGACGCGGCTATTTTTGTCGATATCAAAACGGCTTGGGTCATCCAGGGGATTGGGCACGGACACGAGGACGTCGTCACCGCCGCGGATATCGCCGCGGGCACCGATGCCTTGGCCAACGCCGCGGTGGTACAGTATCAGCGGATCACGGACGACAACATCGATAGCTTTCACTTTCACGGCAACGAAGACGACTTCCCGGCCTCGGCCGTCATAGTGGTTCCCAACGACACGCGCTCGGGGACTATCCTGAAGGGTCGATATCTGGACAGTGAGAACCCCGCGCAGTTGGTCGAGCCCGCCGGGGTCATTCAAGGTTTGGTTGACCGTATCTTCCGAATCAAGACGTTGCTTGATGTGGTGACCGCGATCATTGCCCTGGCAGCAGTGGCCGCCATCGGCCTTGCCGTTTTTTTGAGCTACCGGCTCCGCGAGCGCGAAATTTCAACGGCAGTCAAGTTGGGTGCAAGACGTGGCATGGTGCTGCGCCTCTTGGCAGCGGAAACCGTTACGCTATTGTTAATGGCAGGAAGTATCGCGGCAATCGGCGCAGGGATCATATCCCGAAACGCCGAAGCCTGGGTCAGCTGGTTGCTTGCCCTTGGTGCGTAATCAACAGGAGGAACTATGAGGCGTCATTTTTTCACCGCGTCGCTTGCGGCCCTGATCAGTACAACACCGGCCTTGGCACATTACGGCATGATTATTCCGAATGATCCGATGATCAGCCAGGAAGACGGGCGCAGCGTCGGATTAACCATGTCTTTCTCACACCCGTTCGAACTGGACGGGATGATGCTTGAAACACCTGTGTCTTTTTCGGTCACGCATGACGGCACCACGACCGATCTTCTGGGTGGCTTGGAAGATGCGACGGTGATGGAAGACCAGGGCTATACGCTAGAGTACCCGCTTGAGCGCCCGGGCACCTATATCTTTGCCATGGAACCGCAGCCCTATTGGGAACCGGCGGAAGACGCATTCATTATCCACTATACAAAGACCTACGTCACCGCTTTTGGCGATGATGAAGGCTGGGACACAGAACTTGGGCTCAAGACCGAAATTGTACCGCTGACAAAGCCGTTTGGGCTTTGGGAACACAATGTCTTCCAAGGCATCGTCAAGATGGATGGCACGCCTGTGCCCTACGCCGAGGTCGAAGTTGAGTTCTTCAATGAGGGCGCTGGTGCCACGGTTCCAGACGATTTGATGATCACGCAAACCGTCAAGGCCGACTCGGATGGTGTCTTTACCTATGCGCCGCCGTCCGATGGCTGGTGGGGTTTTGCCGCGCTAAACACGGCCGACTACACCTTGCCTCAGGACGGCGAGGACAAGGACGTCGAGCTGGGCGCCGTGATTTGGGTTCATTTCGAAGAATGGACAGGCCAGTGAACCGCACCATTGCCCTTGCTGTAGTATTGGTCACTGCCCCTCTTGGGGCGGCGGCCCATCAGCTTGTGGTGTTCGCGTCCGTGGATTGCGAAGCCGTCACGGTGGAAGCCAAATTTTCCAACGGTAAGACTGCGCAGAAAGGCGATGTGCGCGTCCTTGATGGCGAGAACGCGCTTTTGACGACCTTGCAGCTGGACAATGGCACCGCAAATGTGCCGCTGGACAGCGTCGACCATTCCGGCGGATTGCTCATCGAAGTGGATACCGGCAGCCACGACAACTACTGGATCGTGACGCCCGAAGACATCGCTCGGAAATGTGGAAGTTGAAGATGCCAAATTTGGCAACCGCTGTCGTCGCGGTACTGTTTCTGTTCACCACGGTTTTGGGCGCCGTTGCCCAAGACCGCCCACGTGTCGTCACGGTTAATTATCCGCTTCAATACTTCGCTGAGCGATTGCTGGGTGACACAGCGGACGTGGTGTTTCCAGTGCCCAAGGGTGTTGATCCATCCTTCTGGCGCCCCTCGATCGCCGATATCAGCACGATCCAATCCGCCGAATTGATCCTTCTTAACGGAGCCGGTTTTGCCACTTGGATTGATCGTGTGTCGCTTCCCAGATCCCGGTTGGCCAATACGACTGCGGCGCTGGGGGATCGCTTTATCGTTGCTGAAAGCATCACCCACAGCCATGGCGATGGGGGCGAGCATTCGCACGAAGGACTTGCCTCTTATACCTGGCTGGACCCGACGTTGGCGATCGCACAGGCGGAAGCGATCGCGGCGGCGATTGCTGCGCGGAACTTCGCCCCGGCGGATGATGTCTATGCCCGGTTTGACGACCTTCGCGGCGAGCTGGAAGATCTGGACACCACTGCGGCTGCGGCACTTGAGACGGCCAAGGATATCCCAATGATCGCAACACACCCGCGGTATCAGTATCTTGCGCGACGCTATGGCCTGTCGATCACATCACTTGAGTGGGAAGCCGGTGCCATGCCGACTGCGAAGCAACTGGCCGAGCTTGAAGCCCGTGTTGCCGAAAGCGCTGCCCGTGTCTTGATCTGGGAAGCAACACCCCCCGACGCCGCGTTGGAAGCAATCGCTACACTTGGCCTTCAATCCGTTGTCTTCAACCCGCTGGCACACAGGTCGTCGGGTGAAAGCTTCATCGGCAGTTTCAAAGCCGCCGTGGTTGCCTTGTCAGACGCTGCTATGCAAAGCCCAGGAAACTGAAATTCCGAGCTGCGGGGAGGACGTGTGCCAAACCGTTTTCGTGAGTGACGAAATACTGGTCGGAGAGGCGAGATTCGAACTCACGACCCCTGCCTCCCGAAGACAGTGCTCTACCAGACTGAGCTACACTCCGACCGAGTTGTCCGACTACTGGTCTTCCGGTTTCTTTGCAAGAGCCTCGTGACCGGGTAGAACACGATCGCTTTTCGCCCGAAGCATAGCGCCGATGTTTGGTGAGTTCGGCGACCCGGCCCGTGTTCGTGTGCGCAGAACAGGAGTATTCTCGGATCTGCCCCCGAAGCTTTCGCGCAGGACCACATAGAGACCCGCAAAAATGATGATCCCTGCACCAATCCCCGTATTGCGGTCCGGCGTTTCCTGAAAAAACAGGAACCCGAAGCCCGCACCCCAAATGATCTGACTGTATTGCATCGGCGCGACGATAGCCGCATCGGCATATCGATAGGCCGCGATGATGCACAGCCCGGCGCAAAATCCAAGGATCGACATCACTGCCAGAAGTCCCAAATGCTCGACGGGCATCGGCTGATAGACAAATGGCAAAAGGCAGGCCATCAAAATGACATTCGCCATCATCGGATAAAGCATCAGGACCGCACTTCGTTCCGCACGCCCGATCTTTCTTGTTACAACCGACACGATTGCACTGCCGGCGGCCGCCGTCAGGCCCGCAATATGGCCCAGTGTCAAAGGCTCGGCCCCCGGGCGCAGAACGATCATGACACCGACAAGTCCCATCACCACGGCAGCCCACCTGTGAAGGCCAACTTTCTCGCCCAGAATAGGGATAGAGAGCACCGTGATCAGCAGCGGTGCCGCAAAGATAAAGGCGTAGACCTGTGCAAGCGGCAGAACGGAAAACGCGTAAAACGCACTGGACCCCGCGATAACACCGGCCACCGTTCGCGCCAGAACCCAACGCGGATTGGCCGGGCGCAGCGTGCCTGCAGACTTGTCGCTCATCAACATAAGCGTCGCAAAAGGAAAGCTCAGAAGTACACTGAAGAACAGGATTTGAAACGGCGCATATTCGGCACCGAGGGACTTGATTATCACATCATGAGTCGAAAAGGCTGCGAACCCAATGAGGGCGAACATGACACCCTTCAGCCGGATTGCGCCTGCTTCGGTCAGAGGCTTGCGTCCAATTTGGCAAGAATGGCATCGCCCATTTCATTGGTTGTGACCGGCGCCACGCCTTCTTGCCCAAGAAGGTCTGCGGTCCGCAAACCATCTGCAAGGACGGCGTTCACCGCATATTCCAGACGACTGGCGTCGTCGCCCTTGTCAAAACTGTAGCGCAACGCCATGGCAAAGCTCAGAATGCAGGCGATTGGGTTAGCTTTACCTTGTCCAGCAATATCGGGGGCGGACCCATGCACCGGCTCATAAAGTGCTTTGGGCCTACCGTTCGCCATGGGCGCACCCAGTGAGGCCGAGGGCAACATACCCAGCGAGCCGGTCAGCATGGCGGCCAAATCAGATAGCAGATCCCCAAACAGGTTGTCTGTCACAATAACGTCGAACTGTTTTGGCCAGCGGGTCAGCTGCATGGCACCGGCATCGGCATACATATGGCTTAGCTCAACGTCAGAATACTCGGCCGCGTGCACTTCCGTCACGACATCGCGCCACAGAACACCTGATTCCATGACGTTTGCCTTCTCCATCGAACAAACCTTGTTGTCGCGTCGCCGCGCCAGTTCGAACGCGGATCGGGCCACGCGGGCAATCTCGCTTTCCGTATACCGCTGCGTGTTGATTCCGACGCGTTCGTTGCCTTCCTTGTGGATGCCGCGTGGTTCACCAAAATAGACGCCCGAGGTCAATTCACGCACGATCATGATGTCGAGCCCACCAACCACATCCGCCTTCAAAGACGAAAAATCCGCCAGCGCATCGAAACACTGAGCCGGGCGCAGGTTCGCATAAAGGTCCATTTCCTTGCGCAGGCGCAAAAGACCACGTTCCGGCTTCAAGCTGAAATCGAGCGTGTCGTATCGCGGGCCACCGACGGCCCCCAAAAGAACCGCATCAGCATCCTGCGCGCGCTGCATCGTTTCGTCTGACAATGGCACACCATGGGCATCGTAAGCCGCGCCTCCCACAAGGTCTTCGCTTACATCGAAGGACATTCCGCGATTTGCTCCGAACCAGTCGATGACTTTGCGGACCTCGGCCATGACCTCGGGACCGATCCCGTCGCCGGGCAGGATAAGAAGCGATGAAGTGCTCATAGAATGTCTCCGGATATCTTTCTTGCCGCCTAGCGCGCCCGGCCAAGACCGTCAAGCAAAGCAAGCCGGCACAGACCGGTTGCTCGCCAATTCCACGCGGGTCAGTCGGAACAGGCGTTGCCCACGTCAATGTCCACCCACACCAGACGGTGACGTGAGGCTTGGGCCGCATCGGCGGCAAATGGCTGCGCTTCGGACGGCCAGACAACGCCGCCATCGACAACCGAAAGAGTGCGAGCCGGAAGAACGTAATCGACGCGCAGGTTCCCCGGGCGATTGCGCCCGTCCGGCCAATCCACCGTATCCTGCGCAGCCGGCGAAAGGTGGTCGACATTCACCCCGCCGTCCCGCACGGACGCGTCAAAGGCGCCCTGACTGGCTTGCCCGGGATCCTGCACCAAGTGATGGCTAAGAAGCTGGCGAATGGCCTCTGGTCGGCTCTCACCATCATTCGGATCAGCGTTGGCGGTTCCAAGAAGAACGAAGCGTTCCGGTACCTGGTTCGAAAGTGTTCCCTCAATGAAGTAGCGCCAGAACAGTGTTTCATCGTGGTTCCGGCGGCCATTCCTGTCTTCCGGACCATCGAACACTGGCGCGGTTGCATGCCATGTCATCAGCGACAAATTCGTGCAGTTTGGGAGTTCAATCGGCACAATCCAGTGAACAGTCGTGCTAAGACGCTTGGGATCATGGCCGTCGCCCACGTCCAATGCTTCGGGAAGGTAAGACCAATGGAACGCTGAGAAGTCCTGAACCGCGGCGACTTCAATTGGATAACGGGAAAGAACGGCCATCCCGCCCTGCCCTGCGAAAGTACCAAAGCCCTCGGCATCGCCTGCTCCGCCTAGCCGTCCGTCTGCATCAAGATCACGACCGCCATGCAGCCCGCGATTGGGACGCGACAAGAACTGATATGAGTAATCCTCAAGTCGCGTGGCCAAAGCGCTCAACGCGACACCCTGCAAGTCATAGTCAATGTCGCCGATGACAAGAACGTCCGCAT
Organism: Pseudomonadota bacterium; assembly: GCA_039033735.1. Lineage (GTDB taxonomy): Bacteria > Pseudomonadota > Alphaproteobacteria > Rhodobacterales > Rhodobacteraceae > JAJDOD01. The sequence continues at coordinate 9,363 of JBCCCA010000052.1, read as the reverse complement.
CCGCATGGGCGACGATGCGAAGCCAAGCCTCAACCTGCGGATCGCCTTTCAGAATATCGCGGAGAAGTAACCCAGGGCCGTCGCGACTGAGTTCGCTGTGGAAATAGGCGATGCGCAGGGGGTCCGCCTGTGCCGCGCAGGCGGCCAAGGTAGCGATCAGATAGGGACCAGCCCTGCGTTGGCGTCGCTTTCTGAAGCGAGGCGGCGCTTTTCCGTAATCAGCAGCGCGATGCGCCCCATAGCGATCCCGCGCATGAACAACGAAGCTGGCAAAAAAGCCCATGCAGCCACCGTCCAGATAAGTGTTTGCGGATCATCAAGTGAAACTGTGCCGAACAGCGATGTTGCTGACTTGATGACCGCCGGCGTCAGGAATGGCAGCAAAAACCCTAATGCAATGTTAAAACGAGCATCGCGTTCGAGCCTTTCGACCACGTCACCGCCAGCGGTGGGATCGAATGTGGGCAGGTTTACCCAGACATTAAAACCACCATTGCGCGTTGGCCAACGGCGCAAACGCTGAAAAATGACGAAGATCGCCAGCGTGCAAAGCGAGACGATGTAAGCCAGCCCGGCGCTGTCCCGTACCAACTGGATATGACGGGGATTCGCGTCTTCAGGAAGCATCAGAACCACAAGCCGCACGGGCGAGTACGGGAAATCTATGGCCTCACCGACAGACGCACCGATATCGGACACCAATTGCGATACATATGTCGGCGTGATCGATCCAATCACCAACTCGGTCAACAAGACAACAGTCAAGAACAGCGAACCGAAGCGGATGCGGTTAAACGGGGGCGCATCCCGGAACTCGACCAGTCCTGGATAGGTCGACGCATATTCAAAGAAGGTCAGCCCGGCCGCGAACAACGCCACAAGCGTAACCACCGGCATCATGTCAGTCGCAGTCCCAGGCAACATCAGCGACGGGGTTACGATCATCATGATGACAAGAATTGCTCGCACAAGCGCGCCAAGAACTCGCGGTATCACTGCCTCTGCCTCATCGTGCGACGGGCCTATGGCTAGGCTGTTGCCGCATTTTTGTTGTCGAACAGCCGTTTATGATAGCTGCCATAATTTTGCCCCATTTTTGCCTTGGCTTGGACATCACAGCAATAACTCCTGAACGCTGAATGAAATTCTGGGCAATTTCGTGTTCTGAATGGTGCGACATTGCATCAATTTTTTAATAAAAAAGAGCCGCCCACCCGGACGGCCCTATATTTTGTGGTGATGATTTAGTCAGACCCAAGATCGCTCGACGCTCGCTCGTTTCTCGAATTTGTCGATGGCGCTTGCCGCATTCTCTATCGTCAGGCCAATGTCGTCCAAACCGTTCAACAGGCAGTGCTTTTTGAACGGGTCCACATCAAATGCCACTTCACCGCCATCAGGACCGGTAATGGTCTGGCTCTCCAGATCAACAGTCAAAACAGCGTTCGAACCACGCTCCGCGTCGTCCATCAGCTTTGCGTGATCATCAGGACTGACAACGATCGGCAGAATGCCGTTCTTGAAGCAGTTATTGTAAAAGATGTCGGCAAAGCTGGTGGAGATCACGCAGCGAATACCAAAATCCAGCAGCGCCCAGGGCGCATGTTCACGCGACGATCCGCACCCGAAGTTATCGCCCGCCACCAGGATCTGTGCATCCCGATATGCAGGCTTATTGAGTACGAAATCTCCAATCTCCCCGCCTTCGCGATCAAAACGCATCTCGTCAAAGAGGTTCACGCCAAGGCCCGTCCGCTTGATCGTCTTCAGGAACTGCTTGGGAATTATCATATCCGTGTCGATATTCACCAGCGGCATTGGCGCAGCGACGCCTGTGAGTTTGTCGAACTTTTCCATCACATCATCTCCCGCACGTCTGTCAGTTTGCCGGTAATCGCTGCTGCTGCTGCCATGGCAGGCGACATAAGGTGCGTGCGGCCTTTGAATCCCTGCCGCCCTTCGAAGTTGCGGTTGGAGGTTGAGGCACACCGCTCTTCCGGCGCCAACTGATCCGGGTTCATCGCAAGGCACATGGAACATCCCGCGAGACGCCACTCGAACCCGGCCGCCTTGAAGATATCCGCCAAACCCTCGTCCTCTGCCTGCGCGCGCACAAGACCCGATCCGGGTACGACCATCGCCCGTTTTACGGCGATCTTCTTGCCCTTCACGACCTCTGCCGCGGCCCGCAAATCTTCGATCCGGCCATTGGTGCAGGACCCGATGAAGACCGTATCAATCTCGATGTCGGACAGTTTCTGCCCTGGCGTAAGGCCCATATAGTTGATCGACCGCTCGGCTGCGCCGACCTTGCCCCCTTTGAAACTCTCGGGCGCGGGGACTTCGGCGGTGATCGGCAACACATCTTCCGGCGATGTGCCCCATGTCACGACTGGTGCGATATCTTCGCCCTTGATCGTGACGACTTCGTCCCAATGCGCGTCGTCGTCGGAAAAAAGTGTCTTCCAGTACGCCAGAGCGGCCTCCCATTGCGCGCCCTTCGGCGCATGGGGCCGTCCCATGACATAGTCAAAGGTTTTTTGGTCCGGGGCAATCAAACCAGCCCGTGCACCGCCTTCGATGGCCATGTTGCAAACGGTCATCCGTCCTTCCATCGAAAGCTCGCGGATCGCTTCGCCACAATATTCGATCACATAGCCCGTGCCACCAGCCGTTCCGGTCTTGCCGATCACGGAAAGCGTAATGTCCTTCGCGGTCACACCGGGACGCAACTTGCCGGTGATCTCAACCTTCATGTTCTTTGATTTTTTCTGGATCAAAGTCTGGGTGGCCAACACATGTTCGACTTCAGATGTGCCGATGCCATGGGCCAGAGCACCGAACGCGCCATGGGTCGCGGTATGGCTATCACCACACACGACTGTCATGCCCGGCAAGGTCCAACCTTGTTCGGGACCCACGATGTGCACGATTCCTTGCCGGATGTCGTCCACGGGATAATAATGAATCCCAAAATCCTTGGCGTTTTTATCGAGGGCGGCCACCTGAATTCGGCTGTCCTCGGGCATCTGGTCGGGGTTCTCGCGGCCTGCCGTTGTCGGCACATTGTGGTCCGGCACGGCAATGGTCTTGTGGGGTGCACGAACCGTACGCCCTGTCATGCGAAGACCTTCAAAGGCTTGTGGACTTGTAACCTCGTGCACGAGGTGGCGATCGATATAGAGATGACAGGTGCCATCCTCGGCTTCATGGGCGACGTGATCGTCCCAGATCTTATCATAGAGTGTGCGCGGAGCAGTCATATGCGAATTCCTTGAAGAAGCGGCCATAAAGACCGGACAGAGATAATGGGCGGAGGGCGCCTATAGATGTCCCAGCAACGAGTGCTGGACACCGAAGAAGCGCCACGGCAACCGCGCGCGATCATCTATGTCAAAGAATACTGTCATGGCACAAAGGGATATACGGAGAGACCCTAAAAAGACAACCCCGCCGCTGGCCAGCAGGCGGGGTCACACTCGTGAGAAACCGTGATTTCGAAACCAAAGTCTGGATACGAGCCGAACTCTAAAGTTTGGTTAACACCGGTGGTTCGGCAAGGCGCTTACGCACCGTCGAATTCGCAGAGGACATGCACATCCATTCCCAGCGCTTCCAACTTTGCACGCCCGCCTAACTCAGGCAGGTCGACGATGAAGGCGCATCCAACGATCTGGCCGCCCATCCGTTCGATCAGCTTGATCCCAGCCTCGGCTGTGCCACCAGTGGCCAGCAGATCGTCTACAACGAGGATCTTCTCGCCGGCTTCGATGGCATCGTCATGCACTTCCATGACTGCTTCCCCATATTCCAGCTGATACTCCTCGGAAATCGTGGCGCCGGGCAATTTGCCTTTCTTTCGGATCGGAACAAAGCCTACAGATAGCTGGTGCGCAATCGCGCCGCCGATGATAAAGCCCCGCGCCTCCAATCCGACGACCTTGTCGATCTGTTGTCCCGCATAGGGATCAAGAAGCTGATCGATGCAAATCCGAAAGCCACGAGGATCCGCAAAAAGCGTTGTCACATCACGGAACATGATCCCTTCATGCGGGAAATCGACGATGGTACGGATGTAATCCTTGACGGTCTTTCGCTTTGGCATGGGCTGTCCCCGTTATTTTCATCGGACCCATCAAGACGGGACCAACTGTGGAAGGCAAGAGTTGTGGCAACATCCAGACGTGGATTGCTGGTCGGTGCAGCGGGACTTACCGCGGTTGCATGGGTTTGGCAGCGTTTCGGTGTCCAACCGGTAAACATGGCGTTCGAACCCATTGCAGATCTTGCAGGATGGCAACGGGCAGTGGTGGGCGGCGTGTCCGGTGGCAATGCGACCAATGCCGTGTTCGCCGGTCTGGATGACGATCACGTGCCGCCGCTGCCAGTCGCTGAGATTTGCCAGAATCTGTACCGTGTTGAGGGCAATGGGCCTCGCATTGCAGTTTTTACCGATTTCTTCTGTCCAAACTGCCGTGTCATGGATCCCATCCTTGCGGCCCGGATGGATATATCGGTCACTTGGCACGAACTGCCACTGCAGTCGGAACATTCGGAAAACGTCGCGCGCGCGCTGTTGGCCGCTGATCTGCAGGGAGGCTATCACAAATTGAAAGCCCGGTTGCTTGGACGAGGCTTTGCCCCAGGCTCCCACCGAATGGGTCAGGCGGCCGAGGCCGCCGGTCTGGATGCTGAGGCCGTATTGGCAGATGCGGCAGGGGCGGATGTAACTGCGCGGCTTGAAACGTCGAAGGCGCTTGCGTCGACCCTTGGCATTTGGGGCACGCCAGCCCTTACCCTTGGGCAAACACTGGTCATGGGCCGTCAAAGCCGCGATCAGATTGATCATCTCATCGCGACGGTTTCAGGCAGCTGTGCCTAGAGCATCCGTCCTGCGACGGCATCAAGCTTGGCCATCAAAGCGGGGTCGCGGTTCGCTGGCTGTGTCAGGATTGCATATTCCAGCGCACGGTCGCAGCCATGGGGACATGGCGCTCGCTCGGCCCCCAAAAGCTTCGGAAGGGTCGCCGCCAACTTGCGCCCTTTCTCGGCATTGCCCATCAGGGTTTTGATGATCTCGGTCACGTCAACTTCGCCATGATCCGGATGCCAGCTATCATAGTCGGTAATCATCGCCACACTTGCGTAGCAAAGCTCGGCTTCGCGTGCGAGCTTCGCCTCTGGCATGTTTGTCATGCCAATGACATCGCAACCCCAAACGTCGCGATACAGCTTCGATTCCGCCAAGGTTGAAAACTGTGGGCCTTCCATTGCCAGATAGGTGCCGCCCCGATGAACCTTGGCGCCTGCTCCTTCCGACGCCTCAGCACAGACATCGCCCAAGCGCGGGCAGACAGGATGCGCTACGCTGACATGCGCCACGCAGCCCGTGCCAAAGAATGACTTTTCGCGCGCGAAGGTCCGGTCGATAAACTGATCAACGATCACAAAGTCACCCGGGGCCATTTCCTCGCGAAACGATCCGCAGGCGGAAACGCTGATAACATCCGTCACACCCAGACGTTTTAACGCGTCAATATTAGCGCGATAAGGGACTGTTGTGGGTGAATGCACGTGCCCTCGCCCGTGGCGCGGCAAGAACGCCATCCGGACACCATCCAGCATGCCCGTCAGGATACTGTCCGACGGCGCCCCCCATGGACTTTTGACAGGGAGCCATTCCGCCCCTTCCAGGCCATCGATTTCGTAGATTCCACTACCGCCAATAACGCCAATGACCGTTTCGCCCATAGCTGCCCCCAATGAGAATTCGTGATGTGCAGTAGAGGCATGGGATTTACGATTTGCAACTGAAGAGGTCGCTTAAACGAAAACCCCCGCAACTGCGGGGGTCCCTCGTTCCGAAAGAGTCCCCCGGTGCCGCGGGCTGGGTGGGGGCTGTTAAAACCACGACACCGGGGGTAGCGTCTTTCGCTACATACAATGCATGGCGCCGAACTGAGGCGACAAGACGAATGACATGCGCCAACCGAAAGGTTTTTTTGTGGCGAAGATACGGCGAGGGTTGATTCACGATATTTTGACAGGCAGGCTTCCCGACCATGAGCTTTCAAGAAACTGACCAGCTTCCCAAATCTCACATGGTGAACGAACAAGTTGCCTTCGATCGCAAAGAGTTAGGTGTGATCCTTGGCCTTTATGGCCGCATGGTTTCCTCCGGAGAATGGCGCGATTATGGGATGTCTTTTCTTAAAGATGTCGCTGTTTTCTCGATTTTCCGACGGACAGCGGAGCATCCGATCTATCGGATCGAAAAGCGCCCGAAACTACGCGAGAAACAAGGCATGTATTCCGTGATCGGGATGGATGGCCGTATCTTAAAGCGCGGTCACGACCTCAGAACGGTATTGCGCATCCTCGAGCGGAAACTCATCCGCGCTGTGGAATAAGGTGCTGCATTTGCTTTTGGCGTGTTTCGCGAAGCCTGAATTCGCTTAGTGACGCTTTAGCTTAGAGGTCGACGCTCTGGTCTAAGGCGTGCTGTTACAGGGCCCGTTTCGGTAGCGGCTATGCGCGACATCACCACATGTCGCGGCTCCTCGGTCACCGCCATGTGATGGGCATTGGCATGAATAAGTGTTCCGTCCCCGGTCTCGATCGCGACATGGTCTTTCCAAAACATCAGATCGCCGGACACGACGCTTTCGGGCGCGCTGCCCGGCATGCCTTTCTGGGCCTGACTGTCCGCGGCGCAGGCCCATCCGCAGGCGTGATATGCAATCTGCACCAAGCCCGAGCAATCTAAGCCGAAGCCCGAATTGCCGGCCCAGACATAGGGAACACCCAGAAATTGCCGTGCCACGCCCACTGGATTGATCGCACGATCGGTCCAAGATTTTACCTGTCCCGCCGGGACAAATATCGATTGTGATCCGTGCCGTGCTTCGACCCAATTCCCGATTTCGTCGACCACCTCGAGCCGCGCACTCATGTGAAGGTCAATCACAGGGTCACTTTTGATATCCGGGGCGGTATATCCCCACGTAGACCGGACTGAGACCCAATGCGTGGGCGTCAGTTCGGGCATAGTCGCCGCTTCCAGAATGCAGCCTGGATAGCCATCCTTCAGGGCGTGCCCAAACACCCAACCATTTTGTACATGATCGACCGCGAACGCATCGCCAACCAAGATTTGGCGATCGGGGGGGCTGTCCGGTGTGGCGCGCAACCACACGTTTGCTTTCGCACTAACGTGCATCAAGCATGACCGGAAGCGCTTCGAACAAAGCGCGAATTCCTTGACCTGCGCCACCCTTGGGCCGCCCTGGCTTGGCACTGGGTGTCCACCCATAGATGTCAAAATGTATATAGCGCGGTGTCTCAGTCACGAAACGGCGCAAGAAAAGCGCCGCAGTGATCGACCCAGCAAATCCGCCAGCAGGCGCATTATCCAAATCCGCAACAGCAGGTTCGATCATGCCTTCATAGGGGTCCCAGAATGGCAGACGCCAGACCGGATCACGCACAGTCTTGGCACCGACCGCAAGCATTTCTGCATCTTTGTCGTTGTCGGTGTAAAATGGTGCGAGGTCCGGCCCGACCGCGACCCGTGCGGCACCTGTCAATGTGGCCATCGAGATTATCAGCTCAGGTGGTGTTTCATCCGCCAGCGCCAACGCATCGGCAAGGACCAACCGGCCTTCCGCATCTGTGTTGTTGATCTCGACCGTCATTCCCTTCCGTGACGGCAAGATATCACTGGGACGGAATGCGGCACCAGACACTGAGTTCTCGACAGCTGGGATCAAGACGCGCAACTGAACTGGCATCTTTGCGGCCATGATCATCTGCGCCAGACCCAAAACGTTGGCCGCGCCGCCCATGTCTTTTTTCATCAAACCCATGGACGCGCCCGGTTTCAGGTTAAGCCCACCGGTGTCAAAACAGACACCCTTGCCAACCAGTGTGAGCTTCGGACCAGCCTTTCCCCAAGTCATCTCGATCAGACGTGGGGCCCGGGGCGAAGCACGGCCAACGGCGTGGATCATTGGATAGTTCTCGGACATCAGCGCATCGGATGAAACGACAGCGATCACGGCCCCGTGCGACGCCGCCACATCACGTGCGGCAGCCTCTAATTCGTCCGGTCCCATATCGGAAGCTGGCGTGTTGATCAAATCACGCACAAGAGCTTCGCCCGCAGCAATGATTTCCAACCGGGCGGCGTCGATCCCTTGCGGCGCCACAAGAGTGGCTGTTGGCGCCCCTGCAGCTTTGTATCGATCGAACCGGTATCCAGCCAGCAACCAGGCCAAAGCGGCTTCGTCCAGTGCGGCACCCTTCAAACTGGTTTCAAAGCGCCAAGGCCCTTCGGGCAGTTTCGCCCGTAGACTTGCGGCCAAAAACCGCCCGCGGGCGGCATCTTTTGCACCGCCAAGCCCACCCAAGGCCGCGACAACCGCGCCATCGGGGCCGGGAAGCAGAACCACCTCACCTGCTTTGCCGGCAAACTCAGCGGCCAGGGCCCAAGCTTGGTGTGACGCGTCAAGCATCGCCAGACCAGCGGGCAAGTCCGCTTTACCGAACAAGTACAAAGGTCGCGCCGCGCCTGTGTCAGCCGCAAAAGTCAGCGCTGCCATATAATTCTCCCATGGCCACATCACACTCAGTGCAAAGCTGGCAGGGTTTCGCGCGAGGGCAAGATCAAATTTGCAGGTAGCTGATTTCCAAGAGGGTCGCCAACGACGTTTCCCCGACACGGATCAATCGCGCAACAACTGCAGCAAGCGCAACGTGATCACCACCACTCAGCAGCTTTTCTGCCTCATTCGCAACGTGAACCACGTCCGGCAGCCCGGCGCGCGTGGCTTGTTCGCATAGCGCCGCCAACAGGCCTTTCATTCTACCGAATTCACCCGCTGCCCAAGAGGCTTCGACAGCCGCCAGACAGACAACCATTTCTTCGACCGCATCTTCCGCAAGGGAGAACGCGTGATCCGCTTTGTCGTGAAGCACCGATAGCGGTTCAAGTGACACGCTTTCCTTGGGGCAAAGCACGACGACATTCTCTAAACTCATTTGGTACCCTTTCCCTCGACCCAAGGTCGGTGTACGGCGAGGGGCGGTAAGAAGAGGTTTACAATTCGTGGAAAGCGCGCAGCAATCGTTTCAAAATTGAAAATTCCCTGCGTGTTTGACGCACGTCCCCGACACCTGACGAAAGAGCTGAGATTATGTCGGACATCCTAGATCTTGCCGCTGGCAATCTGATCTCGCCGATCATTCTGTCTTTCGTGCTCGGCGTCTTTGCGGCACTTGCACGGTCAGACCTGACAATCCCGGAAGCCGTGGCCAAAGGCATGTCGATCTATCTGTTGTTCGCCATCGGCTTCAAAGGAGGGG
>JBCCCA010000051.1:0-17054 GCA_039033735.1 Pseudomonadota bacterium | reverse complement strand
GCCGCGCGCTTCAGCAAGCAGAACCTTGACGCCAAGTCCCTCCAACACCCGCAGGGCCGCGTCATGCATGGACGCGATCTCATCCGTGCTGAACACGTCCATCGGCGGAAACGGATTGCGCAGCTGGCGATAGTTGACCGCTCGTTTCGCTGCCGTTTCGCCCCGTTGGGCACGCCGCCGTTTGCGTGGGGCTGCGTTGCTCATCCGCGCATCGCCCGTCCCTCCGGATCATAGGGCGACGGGGCAATGACACGTGCCGCATATTCCTTGCCAACCACATGAACCGTAAGGTCCGTGCCGGGCGTGGTGACACCACGGTCGACCATGGCCATTGCAAGCGACTTTTCAAGCGTGTGCCCATACGCCCCCGAGGTGACGAAGCCCACAAGACTGTCACCCTGCCAAACCGGTTCATACCCGCTGGCATCCGCCACGTCGCTTTCGACTTCCAGCGTAACCAACTGCGTTGCCGGGCCATTCCCGTCCCGTTCCGCGATGGCCGCGTCGCGGCCGACGAAATCACCCTTGTCCCACGAAATCCATCGATCCATTCCGGTCATGCCCGGGGTTCTGTCCTGCGTGAATTCGGCCGACCAGATGCCAAAACTTTTCTCGATGCGCGTGGACAGCAAGGCGTTGAAGCCGCATTCCCGGATCCCGAACTCAGTCCCCGCCTCAAGCAACATGCGGCGCAGCGCAATGTGATCGCCGTAGCGACAATTCAGCTCGTACCCAAGTTCGCCCGTCACGGACATGCGCGCAACATGGGCCCGCACCAAGCCGATATCGAACCGCCCGCAGCCCATGAAAGGAAGCGCCGCAATATCCTGTTCCGCCAGCTTTTCGACCACCGCGCGTGATTTTGGTCCGACGACACCGAAGCCGCACATATCTTCACCAAGATCACGGATTTGAACACCGTTTTGCAGGTGGTCCTGAAACCAGCGCATGTGCCAGGCGCGCAGATAATACGACCCCATGATCCACCACGTGCCGTCGCCCCAATTCAAAAGGGTCAAATCGCCCTTAAGCCGCCCGTTTGGCGCCAGCATGACAGCCAACCGGGCGCGCCCCGGCGCGGGCAGCTTGGTTGCCAGAAGGCCATCCAGCCAAGCTTCCGCATTGGGGCCCGTAATCTCGAAACGGCTGAACCCGGTGATGTCCAGCAGGCCGACACCTTGACGGAAGGCCCTGCATTCATCCGCAACTATATCAAAGGCGTTTGATCGCTTCAGGGTCGGCGTTTCCTCGAAGCCTTTCGGCGCAAAGTAAAGCGGCACCTCAAGGTCCCAACTTACCCCCCATTTGCACCCTGCTTCGTCCATGCCGTCATGGGCCGGCGCCATCTTGAGCGGACGGCCCGCCGGCAATTGTTCATTCGGATAGGTCATCACAAAACGGCGCGAATAGAACTGACCGGTTGTCTCGCGAATATAGCGTTTGTTCTCGGCAAATGTGCCATAGCGCGCGACGTCCATCGACCATGCATCTGCCTCGGGTTCTCCGTGGATCATCCATTCGGCCAATGTCTTGCCCACCCCGCCGCCTTGCAGGAACCCGGCCATCACCGCGCAGGCCGACCAGTACCCCGGCTTGCCCGGAACTGGGCCGACCAAAGGATTGCCGTCTGGCGAAAAGGTGAAAGCGCCATTCACCCATGTCTTGATCCCGACCTCCTGAATGGCCGGATACCGCTCGAAACCCAGCGTCAGTTCGTTTTCGATCCGGTCAAGTTGTTCCTGAAACAGTTCCTCGCCATAGGTCCAGGGGGCGCCATCCATTGCCCAATGCTCATGGTCGATCTCATAGATCCCCACCAGAACACCTTTCTGATCCTGGCGCATATAGGTGAAGCCCTCCAGATCGACGACCATCGGCATCTCGAATTCGGCGGCGGCTACTTCGGGCACTGTATCGGTCACAAGGTAATGGTGCTTCAAAGGTGAAACCGGCAACTCGATGCCAGCCATACGGCCAACCTGCTTTGCCCAAAGGCCACCGGCGTTCACCACATGCTCACACGTGATATCGCCTTTATCGGTGTGAACGATCCAACCGTCTGCAGTCTGTGTCAGCCGATCGACTTTTGTTTCCTCGTAATACTCGGCCCCCCGCTTTTTTGCCGAGGTCGCATAGGCCTGCACGGTACCGGTCGTATCGATATAACCTTCGCGATCCGCCCACATCGCGCCCAACACACCATCGGTCGACATAATCGGGCAGCGCTTCTGCGCTTCTTCCGGGCTGATCAGCTCGCAATCGTCGATGCCAATGGATTGGAAGATGCGGTAATTTGCCTGCAACCACTCCCACCGCTCGGGCGTGCCCGCCAGCGTCAGGCCGCCCGTCATATGAAGCCCGATATTCTGACCAGACTCCTCTTCGATCTTGGACAACAGATCGATGGTATAGGCTTGCAGCGCCGCCATGTTCGGATCGCCGTTCAAAGCGTGGATGCCACCGGCCGCGTGCCAGGACGAGCCTGAGGCCAGTCGCCGACGTTCCAGCATGACAACATCCGTCCAACCGAATTTGGCCAGGTGGTACAAGACGGATGACCCGACGACCCCGCCACCGATCACTACGACACGATATTGAGACTTCATCGAAGCACCCTTTCGTTCCCGTTTGAAAAAGCCTAGCGCGGGCAATTTCACAGCGCTAGACATTTGTGTCTAGTGCTCTGAAAATCATGTCTCACCAAAGGTCGAGCGCAGTAGGTTCGCGGCGGATCACAAGTTTGTTCGGCAAAATTTCTCTTTGCGCGCGACAACTCCTAGAAATTTTGAAAACTTTTTGTATGATTCTGGAAAGATTACAGTTTGCGAGCGACGACATGTCGGCACGAAAAATCCGTAACATGCAGGAGTTCGCAGAAGTCTGCGGGATTTCCCGCCCGACCCTATCGAAGTACTTCAACGACCCCGAAAGCGTGCGGGGCACCACGCGGGCCCGCATTGAAGACGCGCTTGGACAATATGACTTTCGCCCAAACGTTTACGCGATAAACCAGAATCGGAAACTGACGCGCAATGTCGGCATCGTGGTGCCGTTCTTGTCTGACCCCTTCTTTTCGGAGATCTCGCGCACCATCGAACAGCGCTGTATTGAGGCCGGCTACCGCCCAACGCTTTACAGCTCAAACGGCAGTTCCAACCGCGAGAATGAAATCCTGGACAGTCTCAGGTCCATCAAACCGGCGGGCGTACTGATCGCACCTCTTGGGCGGGCGTCCGATAAATCCGCGCTTGAAAAATTCTGTACTGATGTTCCGACTGTTTTGTTCGACAGTAACATAGACGGCATGGGCGAAGCGTTCATCGGCTCTGACAATCATAGCTTTGTCTCTCAAACCGTTGAATACCTAAGCAGAACTGGCGAGCCACCCGGATTCTTCGAGATGAAACATCCGGCAAATCCAAATGCCAATAAACGCCGTACAGCTTATCTGGACATAATGCATCAGCTGGGGCTTGAGCCGCATCTTTATAAGATCGAAGGGAACGGCTGGGGATTTGAAGAGATCGGCCGCGCTGGCGCATTATCATTGTTCGAAAGAAAGGCGTTGAAAACAAATACTATTCTCTGCAGCAACGATCGCCTGGCTATCGGCCTTCTGGCCGGATGCTACGAGGCAGGTATGACAGTCGGTCGAGCGCCCGGTATGGACCTGCGCGTTGCAAGCCACGACGACCATCCGTTTTCGCGTTTCACCTGCCCCAGTCTGACGACAGCCGCGCATGACTATACTTCTGTGTCGAACGACAGTGTCGCGACATTGATGCGGCTGATCGAAAGCGGCGGATCGCTAGCGCGCCGGGACGAAACACTTTTTCCAGCCCGACTGATCATGCGCGAGTCTGCCTGAGCCTAATATTTTTTACGCGCGTAAACTTTTTTGTTGACGCCACGCTAGATTCGTCGCTAGGCTGATTGAAAGAAACATCCAATTAGGGAGGATCCGGATGTCTTATAAGAACGCGCTTTGCGCGGTCTCTGCCATGGCACTCATGGCAACCGGCGCACTTGCAGACGGCCATGCCAAATCGCTTACAATTGCGATCGTGAACAACGGCCACATGATCAACATGCAGAAGGTCGCTGAAGCGTACACCGAAGAAACGGGTGTTCAGCTTGAGTGGGTTGCGCTTGAAGAAGGCGTTCTGCGCGAGCAGGTCACATCAGATACCGCAACAGGCGGCGGTCAGTACGATGTCATCAACATCGGCATGCAGGAAGCTCCAATCTGGGGCGCTGCTGGTTGGATCGAGCCGCTTGAGTTCGGCGCAGAATACGATGTAGACGATATTCTGCCCGCAATCCGCGCGGGTCTCTCGCACGAGGGAACCATGTACGCGGCGCCGTTCTACGGTGAAAGCTCGATGGTCATGTACCGTAAAGATCTGATGGACGCTGCAGGCGTATCCGTCGGCGACAACGACAGCTGGGACAACGTCAAAGCCGCGGCGGCGGCTGTCCACGATCCGGACAACGGCGTCTACGGTGCATGTCTGCGTGGTAAGCCAGGCTGGGGCGACAACATGGCCTTCATCACGACCATGGTGAACAGCTTTGGCGGCGCTTGGTTCGATGCGGACTTCAAACCGACCATCGATAGCGACGAATGGCGCGCAGCAATCAACTTCTACGTTGATCTGCTGGGTAACTACGGCCCTCCGGGATCGGAAGGCAACTCGTTCAACGAAATCCTGGCACTCTACAACGAAGGCAAGTGCGGCATGTGGATCGACGCAACGATCGCAGCCTCATTCCTTGAAGTTGACGGTGTTGCTTACGCACAATCGCCAAACGCCGGTAATCCGGTTGGTGCAAATTGGCTGTGGGCTTGGGCGATGGCTGTTCCGGCAGGCACACCAAACGCAGAAGAAGCCAAGGCATTCATCGAATGGGCGACCTCGAAAGAGTACGTCCAGGCTGTCGCAAACCATCCTGAATTCGGCTGGGGCTCGGTCCCAACAGGTCAGCGGGCGTCGACATACATGCTTGACGAGTTCAAGGCCGTCGCAGGCTTTGCCGAAGCCGAAATGGCCGCCATTGAATCGGCCGCGCCTGAAGCAACCGATCTGAAGCCTTACGTAGGCGTTCAGTTCGCCGCGATCCCGGAATTCCCGGAAGTTGGCTCGGCTGTTGCACAGGAAATGGCTGCCGCACTGTCCGGCGCCAAGTCCGTCGATGACGCGCTTGCCGCTAGCCAAGAAGCTGCTGACGCGATCATGCGCGAAGCAGGGTACTACGAGTAACCTCCCAAGATGGGGCCCGACTTGTGTCGGGCCCCGTTTCCAGGGCTCGCCTCTCGTCAATCAGTCTCTTGGACGTAGATTGACAATCAACCGAATTGTTCGAAACGTCGCAAGCGGCCTAATGATCCGCATTGCAGGAGGAAGACGTCATGTCCAATCGAAGACTGCCCCGTCTGTTGCAGACCCCGGCCGTGATCCTCTTGCTGGTTTGGATGCTCATCCCGCTGGCAATGACACTGTATTTCTCATTCATCCGTTACGTCCTGAACAACCTACGCCGTCCGGAATGGACAACGCCAAGCCTTAGCAACTGGCGCGGGTTCGGAAATTACGAGTTCGTTCTGAACAACAAAGACTTCCTGCTTGCGATCCAGAACAGCCTATTCATTGTGTGCAGTATCCTGTTTTTGACGGTGATCCTTGGGATCCTGATAGCGGTGCTGATCAACAAGGCGTTTCCCGGCCGTGGCATTGTCCGCGTCCTGCTGATCTCGCCCTTTTTCGTGATGCCAGCGGTGAACGCGGTCTTGTGGATCAACATGATCCTGGACCCGGTGCTTGGCTTGCAAGGCATTGCGGTCAACGGGTTGAACGGCACGATCGCCGGGCTGAAAGACGCCCCGGTTGTGGGCTGGTTTTTCTCTCTCTGGCCGACGCTTGAACCCATTTCCTTCCGTGCGACGCAGACCTCTGCCTATGCCGTCATCATCATGGTGACCTGGCAGTGGACCCCCTTCGCCGTGCTGATCTTCATGACCTCGCTTCAATCCGAGGATCAGCAGCAAAAAGAGGCGGCCATCCTTGACGGAGCTGGCGCCTGGTCGCAATTCAGGTTCCTTACACTGCCGCACTTGGGGCGCCCGATTGCGATTGTGGTGATGATCCAGGCGATCTTTCACCTGTCGCTCTATGCCGAAATCGAGATCGTCAGTCGCGGCAACGGCAACAAGAACCTCCCTTATCTGATCGGTGAATTCGCCAACAATAATATCGGCGCCGCCAGCGCCACCGGCATTTTCGCCGTCATCCTCGCAAACATCGTCGCGATCTTCCTTCTTCGGATGGTCGGCAAGACGTTGATGGAGTAACGCCAATGGCTATCGTCGCACACTCCTCGAAATCCGGTCGGGTCACACGCGCAACATTCGCATGGATCGTCGGTCTGCTGTTCTTCTTCCCGATCTTCTGGATGATCCTGACATCGTTCAAGACGGACGCAGACGCAGTGAAGCCCGAGTTCCTTTTCTTCTTCACGCCAACACTCGACAACTATGCGAACATGACCGAAAACTATGACTATTGGCGCTTCGCCAAGAACTCGGTCATCACCGCGGTCTTCGCGACAGTGTTCACTCTTTTCGTTGGGATCCCATGCGCTTACGCCATGGCGTTCAATCCCAGCAGACATACAAAAGATGTGCTGATGTGGATGTTGTCGACCAAGATGCTGCCGGCCGCAGGCGTTCTGTATCCGATGACCTTTTTGACCAAGAATGTCCTGGGCATCTTTGACACCCATTTTCTGGTGATCCTTGTCCTCAGTCTGATCAACCTGCCCATCGTGGTCTGGATGCTGTTCACATATTTCAAGGAAATCCCGAAAGAGATCATCGAAGCCGGCAAGATGGACGGCGTGGATACTTGGGGCGAGATCAAGGAAATCCTGATCCCGCTGGCGTGGGGTGGCATCGCGTCGACCGCCCTGCTTTGCTTCATCTTTTGCTGGAACGAAGCCTACTGGACTGTGCGCCTGACCACGACCGAAGCCGCGACGCTGTCCAAACTCATAGAAGGCAACCGCGCTCCCGAAGGGCTTTTCTTCGGACGGCTCTCGGCCGTCTCCGCCGCAGCCGTGGGTCCGATTATCGTACTCGGCTGGTTTTGTCAGAAACAACTCGTCCAAGGCCTGACCTTCGGCGCGGTGAAATAGGAATATCACATGGGACAGATCGTACTTGAAAACGTCACGAAATCATTCGGTGATACGCAGGTTATCCCGCCCTTGAACCTGACCATCGAGGATGGCGAGTTTGCCGTCTTCGTCGGGCCTTCGGGCTGCGGGAAATCCACCCTGCTGCGGATCATCGCCGGGCTGGAAGACACGACATCCGGTAAGGTCGTCATCGACGGCGAGGACATGACGGAAATCTCACCCTCGAAGCGTGGCCTCGCCATGGTCTTTCAGACCTATGCCCTTTACCCTCATATGACGGTCCGAAAGAACATTGCCTTCCCGATGCGGATGGCCGGCATGTCGGAAGACGAACAGAACAAAAAGATCGAAGCCGCTGCCAAGTCTCTAAACCTGACGGACTACCTGGACCGGAAACCGGGCCAGCTGTCGGGGGGGCAGCGCCAGCGCGTCGCCATTGGCCGGGCGATTGTGCGCGACCCGTCAGCCTTCCTGTTCGACGAACCGCTCTCGAACCTCGATGCCGCACTTCGCGTCGGTATGCGGCTTGAGATCAGCGAGATGCACGAACGTCTTCAAACGACCATGATTTATGTGACGCATGATCAGATCGAAGCAATGACCATGGCCAACAAGATCGTCGTGCTGCGTGCCGGCAACATCGAGCAGGTCGGCAGCCCGCTGGATCTTTACCGTGAACCCCAGAACTTGTTCGTGGCGGGCTTCATCGGCAGTCCGAAAATGAACTTCATCACGGGTGAAGAGGCGTCCAAACATGGTTGCCATACCATGGGCGTGCGTCCTGAGCATATCGAAGTGTCCAGCAGCACCGGCCCTTGGGTTGGCAAGGTTGGCGTGTCGGAGCATCTTGGCTCGGACACGTTCTTCCATATCCATGACACCGGACTTGCGGATGTCTTGACAGTTCGTGCTGGCGGTGAAGTTGGGTTTCGCGCCGGTGATACGGTGCATCTGACACCGCGTGACGACGTCATTCATAAGTTCGACGCGCAGGGACTTCGCACGTAATGATAAGGCGCGGCGGCAAAACCACAGAGATATCCGGCAGCGCCCGGGGGATCAGGTGCGCCGTCGCCACAGTGGACCTTACGTCCACAGACCAAATCACCGTTACTTTGACGCCTGCCCCCATTGGCGGCATCATGGCCTGCTAGGTGATGGCCAATGGATGAGTTGATGAAAGACCAGACGACCCCGTTGATCCCACTGTCCAATGCAACGCTTTCAGAGCTGCCACCCGAAATTGAGACACCAACTTATGATCGGGCTGCCTTGCGCCCGGGGATCGTGCATATCGGGCTCGGCAATTTCCACCGGGCGCATCAGGCGTGGTATCTGCACCGGCTTATGCAAAAGGGGTTGGCGCAGGATTGGGCCATCATCGGCGCGGGCGTGCGCGCTTATGACGAAAAACAGCGCAAGAAGCTGGCGGCGCAAGACTATCTGACCACGCTGATCATGCTGGACCCCGAGCACGCCTCTACCGAGGTGACGGGCTCAATGATCGACTATGTCCCAATTGAAGACAGAAACGCGCCCCTTATCGCCTGCATGGCCGACCCGGCGATCCGTATCGTTTCGCTGACTGTGACCGAGGGCGGGTATTATGTTGACCCCGCCACCCAAAGTTTTGACGCGACCCACCCCGACATTCTGCACGATGCAGCGCACCCCGACACGCCCCGCACCGCGTTTGGCGCGATCATAGCCGCACTCGCCCTGCGCCGAGCGGCCGGCGCTGGTCCTTTCACTCTGCAAAGCTGCGACAACCTGCAAGGAAACGGCGCGATCTTGCGCCAGACTGTCATGTCGCTAGCCGAATTGAGCGACCCCGCGCTTGCCCGTTGGATCGACCAGACCTGCAGTTTCCCAAATTCGATGGTCGATTGCATTGTCCCGGCTACAGGTCCAAACGAAATTGCCTTGGCTCACAGCCTTGGTGTCCAGGATGAGGTTCCGGTAACCCATGAGCCCTTCCGGCAGTGGGTCATCGAGGATGACTTTTGTGCCGGTCGACCGGATTGGGATCAGGTCGGTGCCACGTTCACGGCGAATGTGCACGATTACGAGATGATGAAGATCCGCATTCTGAACGGCGGCCACCAATTGCTGGCAAATGCCGGCGAGCTTCTATCAGTCGAGACGATTTCGGACTGCATGGCCCATCCGCAGATTGGTGCCTTCTTCCGCAAGACCGCCGAGACTGAGATCATCGCACATGTCAAACCCGTGACCGGCATGACGTCAGCCGCCTATGTCGATCTGGTGGCGTCGCGTTTTGCGAACCCACGTATTGTCGACACCACCCGACGCGTAGCCTTTGATGGAGCTTCGCGCCACACGGGGTTTCTGTTGCCAACGCTGCGCGAGGCATTGGACGCCGGCGCACCGAGCAGCGGCCTTGCCCTTGCCGAGGCGCTGTGGGCCCGGATGTGTGCAGGGTCGCGCGAAGATGGTACACTGATCGAAGCCAACGATCCGCACTGGTCCGCCCTTCATGACACCGCGCAGGCGGCAAAAGACGCCCCCCTGCGCTGGCTTGAGCAACAGCAATACTATGGCGACCTGGCCGGGAACCCGGTATTCGTGGATCAGTTCTCGGGATGGCTTTTGCAGATATGGGCAGAGGGCACGGAAGCCGCACTGGCCACCTATTTGGGCAGCTAGCGGGCGGACATCAGTTCAATTGCAGATCGGCGATGGAAGCCCGGACCGTCGTGTCCGTATCATCGCTGTCGGCCGAGACGCCAAGCCCCACCAAAACGCCCGGCGCATCCCCGAACGCACGCCGATAATCGGCGGCCAGATCAACGCTTTCCGAAAACGTTCCATCGGTGCCTGTGCGCAGCACCTTGGTGCGCAAACCCGAGTGATAAGGGCTTTGCAAGATCGCGCCGGGGCTGTGGTTTCCACCCCAGACATAAATTAGCGCGCGGGTGTTAGGGTTGCGCAAAAGCTGGCGCGCATTGCCGCCCGTCAGACGTCGTGCGCTTTCTTCATCCACGAACACGAAATACAGCGCCAGGTTCCTATCATCCCCACCTTTTTGCGTCAGGTCGGTTGGTGGGACACCTTCGGTCACCCGCCAGCGCCACATCGCGGTCGTCGCCGTTTGCAAATCGCCCTCAACCGGGCGCCACACCAAAGACACCGTGCCATTCGAGACCACGTCAAGCTGCCGGCCCCGGAAACTGTAGTCGTTGGTCCAAAGGCGTAGGAAGCCTTGTTCTTTCCAGGCGCGATCAAAAGGAACCGGTGACGCGGTTGCGGTTGTCGCGGCCAAGACAAACGTTAGCAAAGCAGCAAGCGATGATGTGACTCTCATTGCGGCCATCCTCCTTTTGTCCGGAACAGGTAAGGCAAGATGCGCCAACGGACAGTCACGTCGGCGTGAGGCCGTTGCCTGCCAGGTCCTTAAGGATAGGGCAATCGGGTCTATGATCACCGTGACATGCCTGGACCAGATCGGACAGCGTCGCCCGCATAGATCTTAGCTGGTCGATTTTCTGGTCGATCTTGGCCAAGTGTTCCTCGGCCACCGCTTTGACCGACGCGCTTTCCCGGCTGTCATCTTCGTACAAGCCCAGCAGCGTCCGACATTCCTCAATCGGAAATCCAAGCGCGCGGGCACGCCCCAAAAACGCAAGCTTGTGCAAGTCGGTGTCGCGAAACCTGCGATATCCGTTTCCATCGCGGTCCGGTCGAAGCAGTCCAATTTCCTCGTAATAGCGTATGGTCTTCTGCGGCAAGCCGGAACGCCGGGCCGCCTCTCCAATGTTCATCTGGCTCTCCTATTGGGCGGGCTGAGGGTCCGGCAGCGCATGTGGCGCAGCCCTGTTAGCCCGATAGGCCGGTTTGACCGCGCGCAACCGCAGTGCGTTCCCGATTACCGAGACGGACGACAACGCCATCGCGGCCGCCGCAAATACCGGCGACAAAAGTAACCCGAATGTCGGATACAGGACACCCGCCGCAACCGGGAGCAGGACCACATTGTACCCAAACGCCCAGAAAAGGTTCTGGCGAATGTTGCCAAGCGTCCTTTGGGACAGATCAATCGCATTGATCACACCAGACAGGTCACCCGACATCAACACAACATCAGCGCTTTCAATCGCGATATCGGTGCCGGTTCCGATCGCAATCCCGACATCCGCATGGGCCAGCGCCGGGGCATCGTTGATGCCGTCACCCACGAAAGCCACGCGCTTCCCGTCTGCTTTCAGCCGTTCAACGACCGCCATTTTTTCGTCCGGCAAAAGCTGCGCCTCGACCATGCCAATCCCGACATCCTGTGCTACGGCCATGGCTGTTTCGTGCCGGTCGCCCGTGACCATGACCACGTCTAGGCCACGCTGGCGCAGGGCGCGAATGGCGGCCTCACTGGTCGGACGCGATCGATCAGCGACCATGACCAGCCCCGCCACAGTGTTGCCGAGAGCGGCAAACAGAACCGTTCGGCCCTGCGCCGCCTGCGCTTTGGCCGTCTGGTGCCATGCTTCGGTCTGAACACCTTCGGAGTTTAGGTAAGCTTCGGTCCCGACACGCACACGGCGCCCCTCGACCAGCCCGGTAACGCCGCGGCCCGTTACGGACGAGAACGCAGTGACATCGCCGATTGAGTGCCCGTCCGCCCTTGCCGCCTCAACAATGGCTTGCGCGACCGGATGCTCTGACCTGGCCTCGACGGCGGCAACAGCGGACAGCACGCCTTCTCGCGTCACGTCGCCTGCGGTCAGAACCTCGGTGACGACAGGCCGTCCTTCCGTCACCGTCCCGGTCTTATCCAGCGCCACGATATCAACATCGGACAGTCTTTGCAGTGCGTCGCCCTTGCGGAACAGAACACCCAATTCAGCAGCGCGCCCGGTGCCCACCAAGACGGAAATCGGCGTCGCCAAACCCATGGCGCAAGGACAGGCAATGATCAAAACAGAAACCGCCGCGACAAGGCCCAAAGGCTCGCCAGGTGCAAAGACATTCCATGCGATCACAGTCAGAAGGGAAACCAGCAGAACGGCGGGCACAAACCACCGCACCACACGGTCCACAAGCGATTGGATCGGCAGCTTTGCGCCCTGCGCCTCCTCGACCGTTCGGATGATTTGCGCCAGAACAGTATCAGGTCCGACGCGCGTCACACCAAAGGTCAAACTGCCCGTGCCATTCACTGTCCCGCCGGTGACAGTGTCGCCCGGCCCCTTCGCTTGTGGGATAGGCTCGCCCGTCAACATGCTTTCGTCGACGGCCCCGTGCCCGTCCAGCACGACGCCGTCGACAGGGATTCGTTCGCCCGGTCGCACAAGGACGTGGTCACCGATCTGAAGCGTCTCGACCCCGACATCCGTGCTGGCGCCATCCCGTAAAAGGCGCGCGGTGGTTGATCGCAACCCAAGCAACGCCGCGATTGCGGCACCCGCGCGCCCTTTGGCCCTTGCTTCCAGCCATCGCCCAAAAAGGATCAGCGTCACGATGACCGCTGCAGCTTCGAAGTACACCGCCCGCGTGCCGCTTGGGAAAAGGACAGGCGCGAAAAGCGCCAGCGTCGAATACCCCCAGGCCGCCCCGGCGCCTAAAGCCACCAAACTGTTCATGTCAGGGGCGCCCCGCCACAACGCGGGCACGCCTGTGCGAAAGAACCGCAGCCCAGGGCCAAAGACAACGGCAGTCGCAAAGACGAACTGAATGGCCCAGCTTTGGTCCAGTCCGATGGTCCGATGAATAAAACTATGAAAAGCCGGGATCAGATGGCTGCCCATTTCCAGAACAAAGACCGGAAGCGTCAGAAGACCCGCAAGGATCGACTGTTGATTCAGGGCGCGTGCCTCCTCAGCTTGGCGCACCTGCGGCGGCTCCGACTGCGATGTATCGATCAAGGCAGCAGGATACCCTGCTGTCCGCGCCGCTTCTTGCAAGGCATCAACGGACGCCGTGCCATCCAGAAATGAGATGGTCGCACGGCTGGTCGCAAGATTGACGGACACAGTCAGAACGCCAGGCACAGCCGACAGTACAGCATCAATCCGCCCCACGCAGGATGCGCACGACAAATTGCCAATCTCGAAAGACGCATGCCTCGTGCGCGCGGGATACCCGAGGCTGTCCAGCCGTTCCACAACCTGCCGCAAGACCTCAGGCGACGACACAACAAGCTTTGCCGAGCCCATAGCCAAGTTGACGCCCACATTCTGGACGCCATCAATCTTGGAAACACCCTGTTCGACCCGCGCGACGCAAGACGCACAGGACAGATGATCCAAGAAAACAGTGATCGTTTGGTCAGACAGCGGAATCACTCCTTACGCTCATCTTATAAAGGTTCCCGTAACTGGAAGCTCAAGGCCTAACCCACTCTCTTGCGTCCCTTCGGAAAGCGACTATGGGTTGGGAAACCACGGATACGCTCATGACACTTGCAGACCAACTTCCTTTCCTTCAACGCCTTGCAGAAGACAGCCTTCACCTTTGGGACATCCCCGAGGGCGCGATGGTCACTCTTATCAATGTGTCCGAGAATACGACCTATTTGGTGGAAGCGCCCGGGTACAAAGCCGTCCTGCGTCTCCATCGCGCGGGCTATCACAGTATTGAAGCCATCCGCAGCGAACTGTCCTGGATCGACGCCTTACGCCGCGACACAGATATTGAAACGCCGCAGGCATATCTCGGACGCAATGGGGTCACGGTACAACAGGCGGCGGCCCCGGGTCTGGAGACGCCACGCCACATGGTTCTGTTTGACTTCATCGACGGTCAAGCGCCGTCTGAACTGGAAAATCCAGGCGCGCACTTCACCGAACTCGGTGCGATGGCTGCCACATGCCACAATCACGCGGAAACCTGGCAACCACCAAGCGGGTTTCAACGCTTTTCCTGGGATATCGACGCAGTCTTTGGCCCCAATCCGATCTGGGGACATTGGCAGGACGCGCCAGGAGTAACGGCTCAGCACAACGGCCTCTTGCAGCGTGTCGAGGTGCAAACACGGACACGGCTCAAAGCCTTTGGCAGAGCGCCAAATCGATATGGACTGATCCACGCCGACATGCGGCTTGCGAACCTGCTTATCAGCCCCACAGCGACCCGATTGATCGACTTTGACGATTGCGGGTTCGGTTGGTTCCTTTACGATTTTGCTGCGGCGATCAGTTTCATCGAAGATGATCCGAATGTGCCCGATATGAAGGCAGCGTGGCTGGACGGATATCGTCGGGTACGCGCGTTGTCAGCTGAAGAAGAAGCCGAGATGGACACGTTCGTCATGCTGCGCCGCCTCGCGCTTTTGGCTTGGATCGGCAGTCATATTGAGGCGCCCGAGCCCATTGCAATGGCGCCTGATTTCGCGGATCGGACGGCGAATTTGGGTGAGGCCTGGTTGGCACGGACTTGAAACTGCAGCGGCGATCAACGCCTTTTTTCATTTTTTCTTTTCGCCGTTTATTGAGAATTAAGCGTCGGCAGAAATATGAAGGGGTGGGAGGACGGGGGACGCAAAACGTTAACAAAAGTTTAATGCGCCGAGCGAGACCGCCGTGGACCCATCACCTGAAATCCATGCTATGCCACGACTGCGTCAGGGTTTTTCGCCCCTGTCATATAGGCCACCGCATCAGACATCGTATGCTCTTTCGGGTTAATGACTGTAAGCCGGCGCCCCAGTCTGTGCACATGAATGCGGTCTGCAACTTCGAACACATGCGGCATGTTATGGCTGATCAAGATAATCGGAATCCCGCGCGATCTGACATCCTGGATTAAGTCCAATACACGCCGACTTTCTTTCACACCAAGCGCCGCTGTCGGCTCATCCAGGATAATCACCTTCGATCCGAAAGCGGCCGCCCGCGCAACAGCAACACCTTGGCGTTGCCCGCCCGAAAGCGTTTCCACCGCCTGATTGATGTTCTGGATCGTCATCAGCCCAAGCTCGCTTAGCTTTTCTCGCGCGAATTTCTCCATGGCAGGACGGTCGAGCTTGCGGAAAAGCTGTCCCATGATCCCAGGGCGGCGCAGTTCACGGCCCATGAACATATTGTCCGTGATCGACAGCGCAGGGCTCATCGCCAAGGTTTGATACACCGTCTCGATCCCCGCCTCGCGGGCTTCGATGGGTGTGCTGAAGCTGACGCTCTTGCCATCAAGCGTTACGCTTCCGGCATCCGGGATAACCGCACCTGAGATCGCTTTGATCAGCGTGGACTTTCCAGCACCGTTATCCCCGATCAGGCCCAGAATCTCGCCTGGCATCAATTCGAAGTCACAATCGTCCAACGCCGTGACACGACCATAGCGCTTGGTCAGGCCACGTGCCTCCAAAACTGGCTGTGTCATGTTGCTACCTTTCTGATCCACTGATCCACAGTGGTCGCCGCGATGATCAGCACACCGATGAACATGAATGTCCATTGTGGGTCGGCCCCATACATCCGCAAACCCAGTTCAAAAACGCCGACGATCAGCGCACCGAACAGGGCACCCACAATCGACCCGCGTCCACCAAAGAGAGATATGCCCCCGATCACCACAGCGGTGATCGCCTGAATATTGCCGATCACGCCGGTCGTGGCCGAGGGTGAAACCGAGCCAAATCGCCCGATCATGACCCAAGCGGCGAAAGCGCAGATCAATCCGACAAGCGCGTAAACCTGAACAAGCGTCCGGTTCACGTTTACACCCGCAAGCTTCGCCGCCTCGGGATCATCCCCGATGGCATAGACATGGCGCCCCCACGCCGTGTGCCGAAGCACATAGGCCAGTGCAAAGACCAACAGGATCATGAAGATCACGCCATAGGTAAACGTCGCTCCCGCGAATTTCAGCTGCGTTCCAAACAGCTGAAGCGCCGGGGCCTCTGCCGCAATGTCCTGACTTCGGATTGTCTCGTTCGCCGAAAATATATAGTTCGCCGCAAGAACAATCTGCCACATGCCCAAGGTGACAATGAAGGGTGGCAATTTGATCCGGGCCACAAGCCAGCCGTTGACTGCCCCGATGATCGTTCCGGCCAGCAGGCCGATCGCAATCGATACCTCGACCGGAATTCCGTACCGAAACGTCGCTTGCCCCATGATAACCGAGCAAAGCACTGCGATTGCGCCCACGCTAAGATCGATCCCCGCGGTCAAAATGATCAGACTTTGCGCCGCCGCCAGCACACCGACGATCTGAACCTGCTGCAGGATCAGGGTCAGTGCGAAAGGCGAAAAGAAACGCGACCCCAACAAAAGTCCGAACACAATGATCGACGCCACCAACACGATCAGCGGCACCAAGGCCGGTGTCGTGTGCAAGGCATGATGGAACTTGCCGATCAGCCCTTTGTCATGGGTGTCGAACTGCGCAACACTGGTATCAGCGGTTGTCGCGGCAGCCTCGTAATCGTTGGACATTTCGGTTCCCCCTGCCCTCCCCACGCCTTCCCGCGCGGGTGAAAAAGGGCGGACCGAGGCCCGCCCTCCTGCTTACTGTGCTGTGACGTTAGGGGCAGATCAACCCCAGCAGAGGTCTGTGCCTTTTGCGGTGTCGATCGACTCGACGCCATCAACAGGCTGATCGGTCACAAGCGATACACCGGTGTCAAAGAAGTCCTTGCCGTCCGTGGCCGCCGGCTTGGTACCGTCCTTGGCCCAGGCCGCAATCGCCTCGATGCCAAGGGCTGCCATCAACAGCGGATATTGCTGCGATGTCGCACCAATCACGCCGTCCTTTACATTGGCAATGCCCGGGCACCCGCCATCGACCGAAACGATCAGCACATCGTTTTCCCGGCCGATTGCCTTGAGCGCTTCATAAGCGCCCGCCGCGGCCGGTTCGTTGATTGTGTAGACGACGTTGATGAACGGATCCTGGGCGAGAAGGTT